>CACYRB010000132.1 GCA_902776685.1 uncultured Prevotellaceae bacterium | reverse complement strand
TTTTTAATAATTTCATTTTAACACTTTTTGCGGAGTGCAAATGTTCATCTGGCAGTAGCCATGAAGGCCTCTACATACCCAGGATGGTAAGGTATGCGCTTCTTACCGAGGAAGCGGCAGCCGTCCTTTGTGATCAGAATGTCGTCCTCGATGCGGATGCCGCCGAAGTCTTTGTACTTTTCAATCTCGTCGAAACAGAGGAACTCAGCGCAATGGCCGCTCTTACGCCAATCATCGATGAGGGCGGGAATGAAATAGATGCCCGGTTCGTCGGTGACGACGAAGCCTTCTTCCAGCCGACGGCCCATGCGCAGGGCATTAGTGCCAAACTGGTCGAGGATGGGGCGTGTCTCTTCATCGAAGCCCACGTTGATTTGGTCGAGGTTTTCCATGTCGTGAACGTCCATACCCATCATGTGTCCAAGTCCATGAGGCAGGAACATGGCATGGGCACCGGCACGAACGGCCTCCTCAGTGTCGCCTTTCATCAGGCCAAGTTCCTTCAATCGGTCGGTCATCAGGCGGCAAACGGCAAAGTGACAGTCCATGTATTTCACCCCTGGCTTAGCCACATTGAGCACCAAATCGTGGCAGTCCTCGACGATAGAGTAGATGTCGAGCTGGCGTTGGGTATAGCGACCGCTGACCGGCATGGTGCGTGTGTTGTCGGAACAGTAGTTGTTGATGGTCTCAGCACCGCAGTCGCACAAAACCAGACGTCCGTCTTCCAAAGGACGTGGCGATGGGTTGCCGTGCATAATCTCGCCATGCTGGGAGAAGATGGTAGCGAAACTGACCTGTGCACCAAACGAATGGGCGATGCCATCCACCTGTCCGGCGATGTATTTCTCAGTTACGCCCGGCTTGATCAGGCGCATGGCCGTCGTGTGCATCATGAAGCCGATCTCGGCGGCACGCTCCAGTTCCTCAATCTCCTCCTCTGTCTTGGCCGAACGCATCTTGACGACAGCCATGATGAGCTTCATTGAGGCTGCTTTCTTTTGCTCCGACGGGTGCAATCCCAGCAGGTCCATGATCTGAATCTTGATGTCATGGCGATAAGGGGGCAGGAAATGGATGGTGCGTCCCTTCTGTCGGGCCTCGTCGCAGAGTGTCTTTAGCTGGGCCATCGGTGCCGAATGGGCTACTCCCACCTGTGCTGCCAGGTCGCTGACGCTGTCGACGGAGCCATACCAGACGATGTCCTCGATGTCGATATCGTCGCCGATGAGCATTTCACTGTCGTTGTCTACGTCGATGATACCGACAAGACCGTCGCGCTGCTGACCGAAATAATAGAGGAATGATGAGTCCTGACGGAATGGATAGTAGGCATTGTTGGGGTAGTTGTTTGGCGACTCGTTGTTGCCGAACAGTACGATGATGCCTTCGCCGACTAGCTTTTTGAGCTCGTTGCGACGCTGAATGTAAGTTTCTTTGCCAAACATAATTGTGATGTGTTTTTGTCTATCTGGCTACAAAGGTAGTGTTTTTTCGGTACAAATGGTCGACAAAGAAGTTCTTTTTTTCGTTAAAAACTACAAAAAGCGAAAAAGTCGGGCGAAAGAAGATGAAGATATCCGTTTTTCTTTGTAATTTTGCGGCTCGAATGATGAAGATTGACGACAGGACAGGACTTGTGCTTGAAGGCGGTGGCATGCGAGGCGTCTTCACGAGTGGCGTGCTCGATGCTTTCATGGAGCATGGTTTGACATTCCCCTACATAGTGGCGGTGTCGGCAGGGGCCTGCAATGGCCTGAGCTACGTGAGCCATCAGCCTAAGCGAGCCAAGTTTTCGAACATCGACATGCTGGAGAAATACGACTACATAGGCCTGCGACATCTGCTGAAGAAAGGTTGCATCTTCGATCCCGACCTGCTCTACGACGAGTTGCCCTATAAGATTTTTCCATTCGATTTCGACACGTTCTTCCATAGCCCGACCACCTTCGAGATGGTGGTTACTAACTGTCAGACGGGCTTGGCGGAGTATTTGTCGGACCGGAACGACCGCCAGCGATTGCTTGACATTGTGCAGGCGAGCAGCTCTCTGCCTTATGTGAGCAAGATAGTGATGGTCGATGGCAAGCCTATGCTCGACGGAGGTATTGTC
>CACYRB010000131.1 GCA_902776685.1 uncultured Prevotellaceae bacterium | reverse complement strand
CCAATTAAATAGTAAAGGTACTACAAAGTGCTCAATTGCCCAAATTATTGCCCCGAAAAGCGCCACAATCCCCCAATTTTGTCGTCATTTTTAAATTTTATTAGTTTTACCCAAAAGTTGTTGCATAAAACATCATGATAATATATTGCAATATTTATCAACTATAACTATTTTTGTATCACACAAATTTTTAAGAAACAAATGATAGCACATGTTAAGCCAGGGTCGCCTCCCGTTATTCAACCTATTGAAGACCATCGGAAGAATGTCGCCGAACTGGCAGCACGATTTGCTGCTGCTTTTGGGTGTGAAAGCATAGGGTATATACTCGGATGGTTTCATGACAAAGGCAAAGAGCGCGACACTTTTCAAAATTATATTCGTTTGGCAAATGGCCTTGCCCCCATCAGCAACTTGACCGGTGCACATGAGCATGCCTACATAGGCGGAATCATGATTCATCAATTACTGTCGAGTCCGCTCCTGGCCAATGCGGTCATGGGTCACCATCGCGGTCTTTATGATGCCGATGTCCTGAAGGAAGAGTTGAAGAAGGCAGTGCCGCAAGAAGTGAAAAGCGAACCCTTGCCTCTGCAGCTAAGTGCCTCACGACTGCACCTTTTCGGCACAGAGATTCATCATTTTTTGCGTATGTTCTTCAGCTGCTTGGTCGATGCCGATTTTCTCGACACCGAGCATTTCATGCAACCAGAGCAAGCCCAGTTGAGAGGCCAGGGCGAAAAATTGCCAGCACTTCTCGCGAAGCTAGAAGCTCACCTTGCCAAGCTCAAGACCATTAGTGCCGATACCGAGGTGAACCGAGTGAGAGATTTTGTGCAGCAATTGTGTCGCGAACGTAGTAACCGGCCTTGTGGATTCTACTCGATGACGGTGCCCACGGGTGGTGGCAAGACTTTGGCGTCGCTGCTTTGGGCTTTGCGTCATGCCATACACAATGGCCAAAAACGTGTTATCATTGCCATTCCCTATACCAGTATCATTGTTCAGACGGCAGCTACGTTAAAGTCGATTCTTGGTGAAAACAACGTTTTAGAGCATCATTCCAATGTAGAGTTCAATGTCGACGAGGAAGATGAAGAGGTGAAGAGCGTTCAACTGGCTATGGAAAATTGGAATTACCCCATTGTGGTGACCACCAATGTGCAATTGTTTGAATCTATGTTCGCCAATAAGCCATCGGCCTGTCGCAAACTTCATAATATTGCCAATAGTGTATTGATACTTGACGAAGTACAGACACTACCCACGCAGTTCTTGCAACCTATTATAGATGCCCTTAAATCCTACAATCGCCTGTTCGGCGTTTCGGTACTGTTCACTACAGCTAGCCAGCCTGTTTTGAATGGATTGATTGAGGGATGCAATCCTGCGGCTATGTTTGAAGGGATTGACAAAATCACCGAAATCACAAAACTCATGGACGAGTGCAAACAGATGGGCATTGCCACGCTTGGCCCCGACGTAAACGAGTCGTTTCAGAACTTCGGCGTGAATCAGAAGGGCGAAATCCGTTTCGGACTGGCTGCCATCAAGGGTATGGGTGACAATGTGTCACAATCCATCATCGACGAGCGCGAGAAAAATGGGCCTTATCAGTCGATTTTCGATTTCGTGCAGCGCATGAACTACAGCGTCGTCAACCGCAAGACGATGGAAAGTCTGGCGCTGAGCGGTGCACTCGACGGCTTCGGACTGCCACGTGAGACGTACTTCGCCTCGACCGACGGAAACAACACGTTCTTAGACAACATTGTGCGCTACGGTCAGCTCTATCAGGCCGAGCGCCAACAAATGCAAAACTCACTCTTCGGCGATTCGGCAGACGTGATGATTTCCACGCCCGCCGTGCCCGTTGCTGAGGCGTGGAACGACATTGAAAAGCTCAATCGCGAGCGCGAACTCGTGGGCATCTACCTCTCGGCCCATCCGCTTGACGAGTACGGATTCATTCTGGAAACCATGTGCAACACACGCTGCAAGGAACTGGAAAACAAGGAGGCACTCGTTGCGAAAAAAGAAGTGACGCTTGGCGGTATCGTCGTTTCAGTGAAAGACCGTATGACGAAGAAAGGAAAGCCGATGGGCATTGTCACTATCGAGGATTTCGAGGA
>CACYRB010000130.1 GCA_902776685.1 uncultured Prevotellaceae bacterium | reverse complement strand
ACCGGCAATGGCGACGACGAAGGTGAGGGCGGTGGCGACAACACCCAGCAGGGCGGTGGCGACAACAACAACCCACCAAGCGGCGGACTGGAGGGATAATTTCTTAAACTCTCTTAAAATTTTAGGCGATTTCTTGCAACTTTCAGGAAATCGCCTTATATTTGCACCGTTCAAACATTCACGAGGGCGTAAGGAGTCGCCCCACTAAGGCGGCTATTTTTATGCCACCACACTTTAAGGAAATAAAGTACATGCAGCACCGCGTGAGGTAGTGGATAACACCCTCAAGGAACTCCCTCGTGAAGCCTGAACAGCGCGTAGTGCTGCATATTTTTATTGTTTAAAATTTACGAGTTATGAGTAATTTCAAGAATCTTCAGCAAAAGCAGGAAAGAATCAACAAGGCAGTTGAGAAGTTAGTGGACTACTTCGGCAATGAGGTAAGTATGAACGCTTTCTATCGTGACCAGTCACAGGCGCAGATAGAAATCATGTCGATGGTCCAATTCGTTGAAATGCACATCCGACAAGGCATCAAGTCCGAAGCGGAGAATGTATTTTGTCCGAATACCGTGGTCGATTATCTTTCAATGGTGAACGACATCATCAAGATGCTTCAGCCGTTTGCCGACATAGCAGAGGAGGGGTGGTATGTCAAAGACTGAGATTTGGAAAGACATCAAAGGCTTCGAGGGTCGCTACCAGGTGAGTAACCTCGGGAGAGTTAGAGGTCTTGACAGATGGTCGCTTGGAGATAAACCGCAGTTTATTAAAGGCAAAATATTGAAGGATAGTCTGAACACGTATCGTGGATATTATCGTGTATCTCTCAGTGATGGACATCGTAGATATAAACATTATGAAGTTCATAGGCTTGTAGCTCTTCATTTTGTTAAAGGCTACAAGCCTGGCCTTGTTGTCAATCATAAGAACGAAATAAAAACAGACAATAGGGCAGAAAATCTCGAATGGTGTACTCAGGGTTACAATCTGGCATATAGTGATGTTGTTGGATACAAAAGACGCACAGTTTATAAATACGACTTGGATGGCAACTTTATTGCCAAATACAAATGTCTTGCTGATGCTGAAAAAGAAATGGGATTATCATTAGGTCGCCTCGTTCATGCTCTCTATGAAAGTAAGATCGGATATTCTCACGGATTTAGATGGAGTTTTCATTTTACACCAAAAGAAAAATGGGCCAAACTTGCAAACCAATACAAATCTACTTATAGAAGAATTGGTCAATATGATTTGAATGGGAATTTTATTGCCAAATACGAATCAATAAAAGATGCCGCAGAAAAGTATGGTGTAAGTCAGACGGCAATATGTAATTGCTGCCATAATAAAAGCAAGACATCGGCAGGATATATATGGAAATATATGCCATTTTAACAAAGTAAACCCAAACACGGAAAACGCCCGATATGTGAACAGCATATCGGGCGTTTTTTTTATGATTGGACTTGAAGTTAATGATGCCGTCATCGTTGAGCAGAGAAAGGTGCTGGAGCAGGCTCTCTCAACAGATCCCAAGACCCAGAAGGCCTTGCAGAAACTCATTCGCAGGGTTTTGGCAGAAGCCCGTGAGCAAGTAGTTAGTGCAACGAAAGGTGCAATCGCAAACGATCCTCGCGGCGCAGCGCACGGCATCCGTCGTGTGGTCTATAAAAAGATACTCGGTGCAAATCTGAATATCCTGAACATGAGAAAACGGGCAGGTCAGCCGACTGAGTACGAACCGCCAAGAAAACTGCGCCAAGGACAGCGAGGCGGTAACCGTGTGCCGCGTGGACTCCGCACCCATAAGGTGATGCACTACGGCCCACATGACAGAGGTTGGATTCTTCGCATCATTAATTCAGGAACAGGTGACCGTGAGGCAGGTACTCGTGGTGGCCGATTGAGTGGTAATCGTGGCAGTATTGCCGCTCGTAACTTCTTCGGTCCTGCTGGTACGTCCGCTTTGGCGAGAGCAGCCGACAACCTCGCCAACCTGATAGACACCGAACTTGAAGCAATGTTGAACAAAACGAAATAAGATATGGCAGATAGTGTAGTTAAACTCTCGATAAATTCGAGCGAATATGATCAGAAACTTAAAAGGGCGGCTGAAGGGCTGACCCGCTATGCCGACGAATGCCGTAAGGTAGGAGGTACGATGGAGGTGGTGGAGAAGGA
>CACYRB010000129.1 GCA_902776685.1 uncultured Prevotellaceae bacterium | reverse complement strand
AACGTTAGAAGCGATTAAAAAATTCTTTAAGTAAAAAAAACGAAACAACAGATTATGGCTGTAAGATATATTCCATACTATCCCGATACTCTTGAAGGTCAGGCACTTTTAGACAACTTCGTACGCACACAACGGATATTGAAATATCGCGAGAACGGTGAAATAAAGCAACACATCATGCGGGGTATGCCATACTACGAGCCGACACTGCGTGAACGTGTTGGCAAAAACGAAAACGGCAACCTCGTTATGCGGGGCGATTGCCTGTCGGCGTGTGCTTACCTGAAGGATAAGGGTCAGAAGGTCGACCTCGTTTACATCGATCCTCCATTCGCAAGCGGGGCCGACTATGCCAAGAAGGTGTACGTCAGAAGAAACCCAAAAATTGCCAATGCACTTAAAGCGGCTGAACAAGACCTCAACAGCGACGAAATGCGAACTTTTGAGGAGAAAATGTATGGCGACATCTGGGATAAGGAACGATACCTCAACTGGATGTATGAGAACCTCATGGCAATAAGAAGCGTCATGAGCGATAACGCAAGCATATATGTGCACCTGGACTATCACATAGGGCATTACGTTAAAATACTCATGGATGAGATATTCGGAGAGGATAACTTCAGAAATGAGATTATATGGAAGAGAGCTACAGCACATAGCGATGCGGCATTTTTTGGAAACAACTTTGATACAATTTATTTCTATACTAAATCGCAGATAGATTATGTATTCAATACTACATATCAATCTTACGATGAAAGTTATTTAGCGCGTTTTTCCCAATCTGACCCCGATGGAAGGAAATGGGATAGTGGCAACCTTACGGCGAAAGGATTACAAGGCGGCGGATATGATTATGTATATAAAGGATGCCATTCATTATGGAGGATGCCATTGGAAACGATGAAGAGATTGGATGAAGAAGGACGACTTCATTTCACAAAAAATGGTGGTATACGTTCCAAAGTCTACCTCGACGAATTGCCAGGGATGCCCGCACAATCATTGTGGACAGACATTAATGCGGTGAACTCTCAAGCTGGAGAGCGTGTTGATTATGCAACGCAGAAGCCCGAGGCCCTGCTTGAGCGTATCATCAACGCGTCGAGCAACAAGGGCATGGTCGTAGCCGACTTTTTCGGTGGCAGCGGAGTGACGGCAGCTGTGGCAAACCGGCTTGGGCGGAGATTCATCCATTGCGATGTCGGCATCAACAGCATTGAGACCACGCGCGACCGCCTTATAAAAGGCAATGCCGAGTTCGACATTTTGGACATCAACGATGGTGTGGCCCTCTTCCGAAACCCCGCACAGACAATGGACAAGCTGCAGAGCCTTATCCAAGGACTTCACACCGACAAAACTCTCGGTAAGCAATGGGCTGGAAGCATCAGCGACACCAAATATGGCAACATGCCAGTTTGGCTGCCCGACTTAAAGGGGAAGAGTTTCTCTCGAATGCTCGATAATGTTCTGATAAACAAGATAATACGTGAGGATATGCCTGACTTGCCCGATGATACCAAGAAGGTTATTGTTTACTATATTGACATTGATGACGAGAAGGAAATCCAGCAATTCATTCATGACAACAACGACACTGGAGTTGAAATAGAGCTGCGCGACTTAAAGAATGTTCTCGACAATGTGGTAATGGACGACAAAGCTGAGTTCACCGTGGCAGAAGTCCAACCGGATGGAGAGTGCTTCAAAGTCTGGCAGACACGTATCGACCGCTTCTTCAGCGATCGTGTCGACAGAACAATTAAAGAATTTAACTTAAAAGGGGAGCAACAGGCACTAAAGGGACACAAAAAGTTCGTCCCGATAAGCATTAGCGAGGAAGGCCTCGAAACAATAGAATTTCTGAGTCTTGACTGTACGACAGCCGATTTCACTGCACCATGGCACAGCAGCTCGGAGATTCTCATTGACCGACTTGGATACGTAAGGCAGAACGGCAAAGAGACAAAGAAGCTATGGGATGGCACTATCAACTCTGACGAACGGCCACTACGACTAAAAATCCGCAACATCTGTGGCGATGAGACAATCTTTGGCATTTAAACGGACGCGCAAGATTACGGCCCTTTCCAATGAGAGGTAAAGGTATAAATAAGAAAAAATACTACTGATGTAGAATAAATAATTCCACTCAGAACTAAAACCACAGCACGGCAAATTCACAATTAAATTGTGAATCTGCCTGCAAGAAGAAATTTCGCCTATCTTTGTCAAAAATCATAGTTTAGTGTAAAA
>CACYRB010000128.1 GCA_902776685.1 uncultured Prevotellaceae bacterium | reverse complement strand
CCACCTTCGGGGCTTGTATTAATACTGCGATACTTGCAGGGGTTTCGTTCGCTACGCTTACTACACCCCTGCCTGTATTCTGTCGCCCCTTCGGGGCTCAATAGATAAACTCCTATGTTATTACCAAAATATTTCCGAATAATCCTGATTAGCAATCCGCAAGGATGATTTTACAATCCGTGCAACCGCCTTTCACAAAGAGATACCTATAATATCCTTGTAAAACGGTTGTACGCATAATGACAGAATTTCTCCGAACGCTAACTTGCTGCTACTTCAGGTTGGTCTTGAAGAACTGATCGATGTTGTCGTAGGGGATGACAGCGGCGAGGTCGTCGTAGAGATCGACATGCGATGCGCCGGGGATGATGAGCAGCTCTTTGTTGCCCTGCTTGGCGCTCTGGCCCTCGACCTTTTTCCCTGTCATGCGCTCAAAGGCATACTCGCTGAAATAGCGTGAGTGGGCTTTCTCGCCATGGACGAGCAGCACAGGTGTCTCTATCTCGTGTGCCCAGGCCAGCAGGGGCTGGTTGAGGAACGACTGTGTGCCTATGACGTTCCACCCGTCGGTGGAGTTGCCCGAGCGTTTATGGTAGCCGCGTTTGGTCTTATAGTAGGCATGATAGTCTTTCACGAACCAAGGTGCATCGTCGGGCAGCGGGTCGACGACACCGCCGGCGCGTTTATAGGTTCCGGTGCGATAGTCCTCGGTGCGCTGGGCGGCAATGGCCTTCCGTTTCTCCATGCGCTGGGCGGGTGTGTCTTCGCTCTTGAAATAGCCTTCCACACTGACCTTGCTCATGTCGTACATGGTCGAGGCGACGGTAGCCTTGATGCGGGGATCGATGGCTGCCGCGTTGACAGCCATACCGCCAAATCCGCAGATACCGATGATGCCGATGCGCTCAGGGTCGACATTGTCCTGCACAGAGAGAAAGTCGACGGCTGCAAGGAAGTCTTCGGTATTGATGTCGGGCGAAGCCATGCGACGAGGCTCGCCACTGCTCTCGCCCGTGTACGAGGGGTCGAAGGCGATGGTGAGGTATCCGCGCTCAGCCATGTGCTGGGCATAGAGTCCGCTCGACTGCTCTTTCACGGCACCAAACGGTCCGCTCACGGCGATGGCCGGAAGCTTCACGTTGTTTCCTGTGCCTTTGGGGATATACATGTCGGCAGCCAGCGTGATGCCATAACGATTGTGGAAGGTGACCTTCCGGTGGTCCACCTTGTCGCTCTTAGGGAATGTCTTGTCCCACTCCTGTGTCATTGTCAATGTCTGTTCCATACTATTTTCTGTTGTTGTTTGTTCTTTGTTTGTGCAGCTCGTGAACAGCATGGCCACGAGTGTTGCTGCAGTGATGATTTTCTTCATTTGAGTATCTTTTTCCCGTTTTCGATATAGATGCCTTTTGCAGAATTTGACGCCTGCACGCCATTCAGGGCGTAGCGTTTTCCATGGTTTTGCGAATCGGCTTGCACGGTGTGTAGGCCGGTCGTGGTGTTGAGCGAGAGCTCCACGCTGACGTTGCCCTGGCCCGCCTTGAGGAAGTCCTTGAGCTCGCCGACCGTAGCGCCGTCGATGGATCCGATGGGTGTGTAGCTCCACGAGTTTGAACCGTAGAAGATGACGAGCTGATCACCGTTGTAGAGCACGATGTCGCCCGGTGCTGTTGTCATCTGCCTGTTCGAGGTGGGCAGACTACGGCCCAGCGCCCCCACTTTCTCGAAGCCGCCGTAGTCGTGGGCTTCGTAGGAGATTGACTGCTGCCGCAGCGCCTCGACCAGAGCCTGCGTTGCGTTGTTGTCGGCCAGCGTGACGGTGCGTGTCTGGCCGTCGATGGTGATATAGATTTTCATTGTCTGTGCCATTGTCTCATTATTTACCTGACGGCAGCCGAAGAGCATCGCTGCGAGCAGGAGGGTGAATCTAACCTGATGTCTCATATCGCTTGACTGTTATTTTGCTGCAAAGATACAAACATATTTTACATTATTCAATACATATTTTCACTAAAAATCTACCAATATTACTGAAAAAGCTGTATCTTTGCAACGCAACGCTAATGAAGAATGAATAATGAGTAATTGTAGCTGCCCACCGCGCATCCCTCGCTACACAACGCGGCACACCGCGATTCCCGAGCGGAGCTCGCCTACATACAAATGGAGATTCCGTGATTCTCCGTGTTCATCCGCTGCCAATCCATTCGAGAAATTCGCGGTTCCGTGATTCTCCGTGTTCATCCGCTGCCAATCCATTCGAGAAATT
>CACYRB010000127.1:1401-3690 GCA_902776685.1 uncultured Prevotellaceae bacterium | reverse complement strand
CGGGCCGAAACAAATGCCGATGACCAACTCACCCAAGCCGTGGAAACCCAGTTTCAGCGGCGGAGCCGAATAGAAAAAGCACAGGATGGCCGCCGTGAGCGCGATGCCCACCAGCCACCAGTCGAAGTCGCGCTGCCACCAAATGATGAGGCCGAAGAAAAAGGCAATGCCGAAGAAAACGGCGATAGCCCTGCGCAACTCGGGAATCGTCGTGGAGCCATCGCGCAGATAGGGATACTTGTCGGTAAAGGCTTTTTCACCCTCTTTCCGAAGGCTCTCGCGGTAGTCGAGCAACTCGTCTTGCCAGTCGAAGTAGTCGTCGAGGAGATTACCGCCAAGGTGCACCATACATACGCCAGCAATGGCCAACAGACCCAGCCAAATGTTGAATTCGGACACTCCAAGTGCCAACACAACAGCCAAAATACTGGGCATCAGATTCTGGGGCGCAGCGAACGACCGCGCATTGAACAACCAACGTTTAATCATAACTCTTCGTTATTCTGAAATCGCCTGCATGATTTGTGCCTCGAGTTCCTCGCAGAGCTCGGGATTGTCTTTGAGGATGGCTTTCGTGGCGTCGCGCCCCTGTGCGAGTTTCGAGTCGCCGTAGCTGAACCACGAGCCCGACTTCTGGATGATGCCGTATTCCACGCCGAGGTCGATGATTTCGCCGATTTTCGAGATTCCCTCGCCAAAGGTGATTTCAAATTCGGCTTTGCGGAAGGGCGGAGCCACCTTGTTCTTCACCACTTTCACGCGCACTTGGTTGCCCACGACCTGGTCGCCGTCCTTGAGCGAGGTGACGCGGCGGATGTCGAGGCGCACCGAGGCGTAGAATTTCAGGGCATTTCCGCCCGTCGTCGTCTCGGGATTGCCGAACATCACGCCGATTTTCTCACGCAGCTGGTTGATGAAGATACACGTTGTGTTCGTCTTGGCGATGGTCGAGGTGAGCTTGCGCAGGGCCTGGCTCATGAGTCGGGCGTGCAGGCCCACGGCCGAGTCGCCCATGTCGCCCTCGATTTCCTTCTTGGGCGTGAGGGCAGCCACGGAATCGACCACCACGATGTCCACCGCCGAGGAACGAATCAGCTGGTCGGCAATTTCGAGCGCCTGCTCGCCGTTGTCGGGCTGTGCGATGTAGAGATTGTCGATGTCAACCCCCAGTTTCTGTGCATAGAAACGGTCGAAAGCGTGCTCTGCGTCGATGAAAGCAGCGATTCCACCGGCTTTCTGGGCCTCGGCAATGGCATGGATGGCGAGCGTGGTCTTTCCGCTCGACTCCGGACCATAGATTTCGATGATGCGGCCTTTGGGATAGCCTCCCACGCCGAGGGCAGCATTCAGACCGATGGAACCCGTAGGGATGACCTCCACGTTTTCAATGTTCTCGTCGCCCATACGCATGATGCTGCCTTTACCAAAGTCCTTTTCTATTTTCGACATTGCAGCCTGCAAGGCCTTCAACTTCTCGGCCTGCGGATTGGTTTCTTGTGTATCTTTTGCCATAATTGAAAGGTTTGGGGCAAGAGATGAGGAGCAAGGGGCGAGAGATTAGCCCGTTTTGCAGTCACGACTTGCCTGGGTTATACATTGTTATTATAGTTTTTCTTCTAATGATTTCTTCAAACCAACTAACATTCTTGATATTTCTCTGAATCGATCCTCTTGAGATGTAAATTGATTCGCATTGACGTAGCCTCTTGATAGGGCTATTTCCAGTTGACACATGGCTTCCATTAAAGAACCAAAAGCAATGTCTATGAAATGAATTCTTTCCTTAACGGAGAAACGCCCCATGCCCTCTGCGATGTTTGAAGGTACGGACAACGACTATCTAAGAAGCTGGTTAGCCAAGATGTTTTGCTCGTCAAGAGGAAAGGTTTTGGCAAGTAAATAAACTTCGTTGGCCATTTGCTTTGCCAATTGATATACTTTCAGCTTCCTATAGTAGAAGTCTTCCATTGCTTTATTGATTCTTAGTAAGGGGAAGGGGTAATCTCTTGCCCCTAGCCTCTTACTACTTGCCCCTTTTGTCTACAGCTCCAGGTCGCCGTCGTGGATCTCGTGCCAGGGCAGACCTTGCTTGTTCAGCTGCTCGAGGAATGGATCGGGATCGAATTCTTCGACGTTGAAGACGCCAGGTTTGCGCCACAGACCCTTGCAGAACATCATTGCTCCGATCATGGCAGGCACACCTGTAGTGTAGCTGACGCCCTGCATGCCCGTTTCCTCGTAGGCTGCGCGGTGCGAACAGTTGTTGTAGATGTAGTATGTGTGTTCCTT
>CACYRB010000127.1:0-1392 GCA_902776685.1 uncultured Prevotellaceae bacterium | reverse complement strand
GTCGTTACCGATACCACGTATGCGGCAGCCGATGGAGGTTTGTCCCTCGTAGTTCTCACCGAGATCCTGTGGATTGGGCAGCACGGCCTTGAGGAACTGCAGCGGAACGATCTTCACCTTGGCCGTACCCGAACCGTCGGCCAGCGGTGCTTCGTATTCAACCTCGTCGATTCGGCTCATGCCGATGTTCTGAATCACCTCGAGATGCTTCAGGTATTGCTGCCCGAAGGTCATCCAGAAGCGTGCGCGACGAATGGTCGGATAGTTGATGACGAGTGATTCAATCTCCTCGTGATGCAGCAGATAGCTGTCGCGGGGGCCTATTTCGGGGTAGGTCAGGTCCTTGTGGATTTCCAGAGGCTCGGTCTCCACCCACTGACCGTTCTCCCAATAGAGTCCTTTCTGCGTGATTTCGCGGATGTTAATCTCTGGGTTGAAGTTCGTGGCAAAGGCCTTGTGGTGATCGCCGGCATTGCAATCGACGATGTCCAGGTACTGAATCTCCTTGAAATGGTGCTTGGCTGCATAGGCCGTGAAGATGCTCGTCACGCCCGGGTCAAAGCCACAGCCCAGGATGGCAGTCAGTCCGGCCTCGCGGAAACGGTCGCGATAGGCCCATTGCCATGAGTATTCGAAGTGAGCTTCGTCCTTTGGCTCGTAGTTAGCGGTATCCAGATAGTTGCAACCGCAGGCCAGACAAGCCTCCATAATGGTCAGATCCTGATAGGGCAGGGCAAGGTTGATGACCAGTTCGGGCTTATAGTCGTTGAAAAGAGCCTTGAGTTGTTCTACGTCGTCGGCATCTACCTGTGCCGTTTGGATGGGCATGGTGTAGCCCTTCTTATGGATAGCCTCTACGAGTGCGTCGCATTTAGCCTTGCGGCGGCTTGCAATCATGAATTCGGTAAACACGTCGGCGTTCTGCACGATCTTGTATGCAGCCACCGTAGCGACGCCACCGGCGCCAATCATTAGTACTTTGCTCATGGTGATGTGTTCGATTTTATTGAATGGTGATTATTGTTGTTTCGTTTGAAAGATTCGTTCAGAGCTGCTATGGCTGCAGTTCGTCGCCGCGTATGCCGAGGGCTGCCATGAGCGAATAGCCGAGTAGTTCCTGCTGGAAGCGGCCTCCCTGGCGCGGTTCCATCGTGAACAGGGTGACGGTGGGTTGCTCTTCGCGGTTGGACGATGTGCGTCGGATGGTCTCACGCAGGTCATCGTAGAGCGAACCCTCCTCGGCATTAGGCACGATCATGACGCGTCTGACCTCGTTTTGGGCAAGTATGGTGCCCACGATGTCGAGGAATAGGTCGTCGTTGTTGACCATACTCTCCTCTGTAGCGACGGTAGCGATGGTAAATTCACCCAACATCGGGTCGTTGAAGGCAC
>CACYRB010000126.1 GCA_902776685.1 uncultured Prevotellaceae bacterium | reverse complement strand
TCTCCAAAAGCGCCGCACGCGGACTGCTGGTGCGCATCGGCCTCTACGAGGGTACGTATGCGAAGTATCACGGCCTGCAGGCTGATGCCAAGAGCCATCTCAAAGTGTGTATCGATGCGGCCGAAAGACTGATCAGAAGCGGAAAGCATGACCTCTATCCCGACTTCCAGAAACTGTTCTATTTCGACGGAGAGGGACGGCAGAACAAGGAGAATGTATTCGTGAAAATCTATGGACCCAACGGAGCCAGTGGCGTCATACTGCACAACAACTCGCGTGGACTGGAAAACGCCGTCAGCGTGACGAGACAGACCATCGACGAGTTCCTCTATACCGACGGACTGCCGAGAGAGAAAACAGCCCTGAAAGTGGAGGAAACCACACACAACGATGTGTTCGTGAACCGCGACCCGCGCATGGCCATGACTTTCTACCAGAAAGGGGAGGAGGCCTACAAGGCCGGCTACAATCCCTTCGGCAACCAGCACGGCAATGGCTATGGCATCAAAAAGGGATTCATGCTCGATGAGTGGAACACGGTCAACAAGGAGACGGTCGACAAGATGATTATTCGCTATGCCGAAATCCTCATCTCTTATGCCGAGGCGCTGTATGAGTACAACGGACAGATTACCGATGCGCAACTCGACGCCACGGTCAACAAACTGCGCGCCCGTGCCGGATTCGACGCAAAGCTCTCCAACGCGTTCGTCACGGCCAACGGCCTGAACATGCTCGAGGAAATCCGTAGGGAAAGACACGTGGAGTTTATCGACGAGAACCTGCGCTATGATGACATCATCAGATGGAAGATTGCAGAAAAGGTGCTGCCCGTCACCATGCTCGGACTGAAATACAACGATGCCGACGAACTGAGCACGCAGCGGGAGAACATACAGAACCGGCTCACCGATGCCAACGGTATGTACAACGGCAAGAAAGTGGCCGACCAGGAAGGCATCTATGTCATCGAGCAGGCGGCCAGCCGAAGCTTCGACCCCAAGAAAGACTACCTCTATCCCATTCCTACTTATGAGATAGCTACCTCGGAGGGGAGTGTCACACAGAACCCGGGATGGAATTAAACAATAAAGTGTTGAACCTGAAAAATAAAATACAATATGAATCGTTTTATCAATAAGATAGTGATGTCGGCCACGGCGCTGTTCGCCCTTGCGGCACTTACTGCCTGCAGCGACGACGAATGGGGTAACGACAACCAGGATTATGAGAATGT
Organism: uncultured Prevotellaceae bacterium; assembly: GCA_902776685.1. Taxonomy (GTDB): domain Bacteria; phylum Bacteroidota; class Bacteroidia; order Bacteroidales; family Bacteroidaceae; genus Prevotella. The sequence continues at coordinate 1,156 of CACYRB010000126.1, read as the reverse complement.
GTTTATCGTGGCTTTCGCCGACTGGGGACCTAAGAGCAACAACGACAAGACGTATACCGTGAAGCAGGGCGCGAGCCTCGAGGTGCCGGTACAGCTGTGGTGCGAGGGCTCCAGAAACTTCAATGCCGAGGCTTTCGTCTATGTGGACTCTAAACTCACGCTCGGTACCGATTTCCAAGTGGTCGATGCTGCGGGCAATGCGCTGCAGCCGAATGCAAAGGGTGGGTATACCCTCACATGGGACCTGCAGAAACCCGACAACACCAATAACCACCGGAAACAGAGCATCTACATCAAGGCGCTCAACGGAAAGAAGGGCGACGTAACCCTCATGACCTTCGACCCGAAAGATGTAGATGAGGAAGGCAAACTGCGTATCTCGAGCGGTGGAACCAAGGACGACGACACGCAGTACTACGTGCCCAACAACTCCACCAGCCAGTACGAGGTGCGATGCATCACGGTCAACTATAAGGTAAAGATAACAATCGAATAAAATGACTGATATGAAGAGAACGTTTGTATTAACAACCTTCCTTCTCTTGATACTTACAACGGTGGGCGCGCAGTCTATCTGGGATAAGGCGCACCTCGCCCAGGTAAAAGAGGGTCTGGGGCAGGCCGCCTATGCGGCGGCCTACCGCAGCCTCATCAGGGAGGCGGATAGACAACTGACCCAAACGCCTCTCTCGGTCATGATGAAGGAAAAAACGGCGGTCAGCGGCGATAAGCACGACTATCTGAGCCTCAGCCGATATTTCTGGCCGGACCCGACAAAAAAAGACGGACTGCCCTATGTGAGCCGCGACGGGGTCTCCAATCCTGAACTGGAAAAGCTCGACCGGCCCAAGCTGGCGTTGATGGCCGGTGGCGTGACCACACTGTCGCTCGCATGGTATTTCAGCGGTGATGAAAAGTATGCGCAGAAAGCGGTGGAGATGCTGAAACGATTAAAAACGTTTTTTAACTTGAAACAGTCACTGTTAGAAGGTAAAATTAGATGTATAAGGAACTTAGAATAATATGAAGGCATTGGTAAAAAGGGAGAATACTGTCTTAGGGGTCGATAACTCTTTACTTGTGCTTCATTTAATACCGTTCTTTTGAAGTGGACGTAGGATAACGTTCACTTTTTTATAATCTGTTTGACAAGGAG
>CACYRB010000125.1 GCA_902776685.1 uncultured Prevotellaceae bacterium | reverse complement strand
AAATCAAAAAACCGCCGGTCTCAGTTGAGGCCGGCGGTTGTCACCAAAACTACAATCAATTGTCACGTTTCCTCATACGAGGTTTGTGATTCTTTTTCTGTTCCTGATATTTGTTCAGCTGCTCCGGGGTGAGTATTTTGGCCAGTTCGGCCTCGTATTTCTCTCTCCTTTCATGCATTTTTTTCATCTGTGCCTCATCGGGGCGGTGTCTGCCCTCTCCCTTCTGCATTTTGTGTTCGCCCTGAGGAGCCTGCGGACGGGCCTGCTGTTCGGTTCCCGGCTTCATGGCCTGCTGATGATGCCCACCGTTGCGGTGCGGGGGCCTCATAAACTGGAACACATCTGCATATTCCTTGTTGAGATCGAGCAGTTTGGCCTTCTGTGCCTCATTGAGCTCCAGGTTCTGTGCCATTCTCTCCGTCTGCATTTGTGCCATCTGTTCCTTATCGGGTCTTCCTGCGGCTCTTTGCTTGCCCGTTGTATCCTGTGCCATGGCGGCTGTGGCGATAGTCATCAAAGCCACCATTGAAATTAAAAATTTTTTCATTACAAATCTTTTTATTGTTAATAATACATTCTTGGATATCCATTACTGATAAATAGACGCAAAAAGAGGCCGTTGGTTTAAGGAAAGCAGGAAATTAATACTTTTTTCGCACAAACTAACATTTGTTTAGACAAGCGTTGGCAGCAAGGATTAAAGAAACAAAATAAATGAGTTGAAATCTTGCAGATTAAAGAAAAATGTCTATCTTTGTCTTCCTATTTATATAAATAATGTGTATCACGAGATGAGAAGAGCCGCTATAGTGATGATGTTGCTGGCCCTGCTGCTTCTGCCCAGTTGCCGGAAGCGCCAGGCCGAAGTTGCCGCCCCCACGGTCGACACCATACCCCAGATGCTGTCGCAGATACGCCGTTGCAGCAAGTTGGAGTTGACGCAATACAAGATACACGTGATAGCGAAATACGAGGACAAGGGGAGCAAGCTTGAAGGCAGCATTCTGGGTTTTGACTACCATGTGAATCTGCCCACCGGTTCCCGCAAGATAGCCATACCGATAGATGCGAGTGTTCGCGCCTACATCGATTTCAGCGACTTCAGCGAGCAGCAGATAGAATACGTGGACGACGACATCCTCATCACGCTTCCCGACCCCACGATAGAGATTGTACACACGAAGGTGAACAACAAGGACATCAGCACGGCCGTAGCCCTCTTGCGCCGCGACTTCACCGACGAGGAGATAACCCGTTTTCAGCGTATGGGCCGCGACAGCATAGAGAAGAACATCCGCAACATCCAGTTTACGGAGCGAGCCCGCAAGCAGGCCGCCTCCACGCTGATACCCATGATCCGGCAGTTGGGTTTCGACGATTCTCACATCAAGATCCGTTTCCGCAAGGATTTAGACGACAGCCGTCTGCAGTTTCTCTATAAAGAAGGAGCATCCAATTAAGTCAGATTACAAGAAGAGAAAAGAGCCATGATTTATAAGAGTTACAACCAGCATATCATCCGCCCCCTGGTCTACCTCACCCTGGCCGTTTTGGGCTGCACGCTTCTCACCGTGCTGTACTGCATCTACGAGTTCGACTTCCACCTGCGCGAGGTTCCCACGAAGGAGCGTATGGAGGTGACCCCGCTGCAGATCAAGACGGTGAAGGACGTACGCATATGGGAATTTCTGTCGATTGACGACGAGGAATTGGTGACCCGCACGAAGAAGAACCTGCTGAAAGACGCCCAGCTCACCCGCATCTATTACGGCAAGGTACGTTTCGGCATCGACCTTGACAAGGCCTCCCCCGACTGGGTACAGATGGTGGGCGACACGGTGGACGTGACGCTTCCCCGCCTTCAGTTGCTGGACCACGTATATGTAGACGAGGCCCGCACCGAGACCTTCTACGAGACCGGCAGTTGGAGCAACGAAGAGAAAGAAGCCCTTTATGCCGAAGCCCAGCAACAGATGAAGAAGCGGTGTGTGACGAACGAGAATGTCCAGATAGCGCAGCGCAATGCTATACAGCAATTTGAGAAGATATTCATGGCGATGGGATTCATGTATGTGAACGTTCACTTCTAAATCCGCTCCGCTACGACCAATCACGCAATAAGATGCAAACGATAAACGACTTTTTCAGCACGCTCAGCTCCCTGTTGTGGGGCTGGCCCATGATTATTCTACTGCTGGGCACCCACCTCTACCTGACGGTGCTGCTCCATTTTCCGCAGCGCCACATACTGACCGCCATCAAACTGTCGTTCACGCCCGACAAGGGCACCACCGGCGATGTGTCCCAATTCGGCGCCCTCGCCACAGCCCTTGCCGCCACCATCGGCACGGGCAACATCATCGGTGTGGGCACCGCGGTGGCCCTTGGCGGTCCCGGTGCCGTGCTGTGGTGCTGGCTGACGGGTGTTTTCGGCATGTCGACGAAGTATGCCGAGGGTCTGCTGTCCATCAAGTACCGTGTGAAGACCGACAGCGGCGCCATGCTTGGCGGTCCGATGTACGCCTTGGAGCGCGGTCTGGGTTGGAAATGGGCCGGTGTGCTCTTCGCCCTTTTCACCGCCCTTGCCGCTTTCGGCATCGGCAACACCGTTCAGGCCAACGCCATCTCCACGATAGCCCACGAGAGTTATGCCATCTCCCCCTATCTCACCGGCGGCATTGTGTGTCTGCTCACGGGTCTTGTCATTTTAGGCGGTGTGAAGAGCATTGCCCGCACGTGCGGCTTGCTGGTGCCCTTCATGGCCCTTTTCTACATATTAGGTTGCCTTTACATACTGGTGGCCAACGGTCCCTACCTGTGGCCC
>CACYRB010000124.1 GCA_902776685.1 uncultured Prevotellaceae bacterium | reverse complement strand
TGACTCCACGCACGTGACATTGGCGAAGCTAATGTTATTGGTTGTGCCCTTGAACTGGAACTCCGAGAGCTGGAACCAAGCGTCACCCCGGGTAGCCGACACATCCAGGCGGAAGTACTGATAGGCCGTCGTGTTGCCACTGATGGCGAACGACACGGGCTCATAGTTCTTCGCCGGCATGGTCGCGTCATTTTCCACGGTGACCAGCGTCGTCCAGTCGTCCCCCGCATGAGCCTTCGCCTTGATGGTCCAGCTCTTTGGGTTGCGGCCAGAATACGATTGCGTGTCGCCACCCGTCGTCATGATATAGCCCGTGGGCACGAAAGGCGCGGAGCTATGGAACTCGATGTAGAACGGAGAGGAGTTGGTACACCACTTCGTGCTGGTGTTACCGTCCACTAACTTGGCATAGCCACCGTCGCCTGTGCCGCCGGCACCAGCGGTGGCGGTAAAGCCCGTGAACACGCCGTCCGCGTACAGCGTACTCACGTCGGCCCATGCCCCCTGCACCACGGCGCACAGCAGGGCAATCATTAGAAATAGGTTCTTTTTCATGTTATAGATTGTTTTAAATTATGTTCTTGGTTATGTAGTTACAGTTGCAAATATAATTAAAATATCTCGAACAACAAAACATAAAGGCCAATTTTCTTCAACATTTGTATATTTTGAGACTTTTTTTTACGATTTTGAAACTCTAAAGGTTGAATGAACAATGAACGATTCGGGCGAGTCACGAAGTGTGGCTCGCCCGATTAACTTATTGATTAACCTTCTGCGTAAACTCATCAAAAGCGGCACGTCCACTTTTGCCATAGCAGAAAAGGCCGACGCGGATGCCCTTCCAATAGCCGGAACGGAGGGGGAAGGGTTCGCCAGCAGTGGTGAAGTGGAGGCCATCGGTGCTGAAAGAGAACTGATGACGATTGGCCTGACAGTCATTAGTGACCTCGTCGAGCAGCAGCTTGCCATCGGCGGACATGCGATGCACGATAATCGGTCCGGCACCGTGCTTACTACGCCCGAGGTAGGCCTGGCCATCTTCATCCCAGAAAGGACAGGGGTCTTCCCACTTGGCCACGCGCTTGACCAGATGCAGCGGGGCCCAAGGGCCGCGGGGGTCGCTGGCAGTACTCATATAGAGGCCTTCGTCGGGGGTGCAGAAATAGACATAGTAGAGGCCGTTGTGATGGCGGATGGCGGGTGCCCACGAGCCACCGGCATAGTGGCCGTTGTCGTCCCACCCGGGCTCATCGAAACGACGGTAGATCTGACTGACATAGCGCCAGTTGACCATATCGTCGGACTCGAGCACCTGCATACCGAGGAAATGGAAGTCGGAGGCGACCATATAGTATTTCGAACCCACACGGATGACGTCGGGGTCGGAGAAGTCGGCATTAAGCACGGGGTTGCGATAGGTGCCGTTGCCCTGGTCGCCCCACCCCTCGGTGTCTTCTTCAACGAAGTCGGGACGGGCGTCAACAGTCGCCGACAGCATCGACAGTGTCAGGACCATCGCCCAAAAGGTTTTCGTCTTCATATATTTCTGATAGGCATTGAATCAATTTGGGGACAAAATTACGAAAAGTCGGGAGCAAAACAAAGGAAACGCGTTTCTTTTTTGTCGAGACACAGTAATTTCGTGGAATTAAACGAAAGTTGGAAAAAATATGTTATCTTTGCAGCATGAACAAGAACATAAAAGAAAGACGCCACGCTGAGGGGGGTGTTGTGAGGTAATGCCCAAGACGCTTTCTCCCTTTTCCCGCCCGTTCTATATGATGGCCAAACCCGTGGGGGCGGCCTGCAATCTGGCGTGTGGCTACTGCTACTATAAGGGAGGCCACCCTGATGAAGAGAGAGGAACGGGAAGTACCGGACGGGTGATGAGCGACGAGGTGCTGGAGCGCTTCATACAGCAGTATCTGGAGAGTCAGGTGAATCAAGAGGTGCTGTTTACATGGCACGGAGGAGAACCGACAATACTGCCGATATCGTTCTTTGAGAAGGCCATGCAACTGCAACAGCGCTATGCCGCAGGGCGACATATAGACAACTGTCTGCAAACAAACGGCACACTGATCACAGACGAATGGTGCCAGTTCTTTCATGACAACGGATGGCTGATAGGCCTGAGCATCGACGGACCAGAAGCCTTGCACGATGCCTGGCGAAAGGACAAGCACGGCGAGCCGACACACGAGAGGGTGATGCATGCCGCAGAGATGCTTGACAGGCACAACGTGATGTGGAATGCGCTCTGCACCGTAAACAGCATCAATGCGGAACACCCGCTGGAGGTCTACCGCTTCTTCCAATCCATCGACTGTCGCTACATCCAGTTCACGCCCGTGGGGGCCAATCCTGCCTCTGGCGTGGGACGTATCAGCGCTCAGGCGTGGGGCCGATTTCTCTGCGAGGTCTTTGACGAATGGCGCAAGGAGGATGTGGGCGAGGTGTTCATCAATATCTTTGAAGCGACGCTGGCCAACTATATGGGCATCACCCCTGGCATCTGTGCGATGTCGGACATGTGTGGACATGTGGGCGTGGTTGAGTGGAACGGCGACGTGTATAGTTGCGACCACTTCGTCTATCCTGAGCATCGGCTGGGCAACCTACGTCAGCAGACAATCTGCGAGATGATGCAAAGCAGGCAGCAGCAGACCTTCTCACGCCAGAAGACAACGGGACTGCCCCAGAGGTGCAAGGACTGCGAGTGGCTGTTCACCTGTCACGGCGAATGTCCGAGAAACCACCAATACCTGTGCGAGGGCTATCGCACGTTTTTCAGACATGCAGACGAGTTTATGAAAACAATGA
>CACYRB010000123.1 GCA_902776685.1 uncultured Prevotellaceae bacterium | reverse complement strand
CTTTCGCCCTGTTGTGCGTCTTGCAAAGCATCTGGCAGTTGCTTATGTCGGTGCTTCCGCCCCGGCTCCATGCCGTCACATGGTCGGCATCCATCTCGGTGAGCTTCCAGATACGGCTGTGGTTAGGGCCGGAGCTCATGGCACAGTAGGGGCAGTTGGAGATGCCTTTTGCCTTTGCCTCCGCCGTCTGCCGCTCATACACGGTCTTGATGGTGCGCTTGTCGAAAAGGCGGATGTTGAGCAGCTTCGGGTCGGTGCAGCCGCCGAGGACGTACTCGAAGATGCCGCGCTTGTCGGTCACGGCATCGTCCTGCATCAGCTCAGAGACCCGGCGGTCAACCTCGTCGGGGTTGTAGGGCGTGTTGTGGTACTTTTCATAGAGCGTGCCCCACGGCAGTCCCTTCTGCTCGCTGTGGGGCGTTGGAAAGGTGGCACTCACCCAGTCGATGACGCTGTCGAAACAGGTGGTTACGGGCGTTATATCCGCGTCCTGGCGGTGCGCCGCCATATAGCCCTCAGTGTCGCCGTGGCTCGCCCAGTCGAGGGCTGTGGCGAGCACCTCCTGGCGCTTAGGGTCGCCCTTCACGTAGGTGCCCCACTTCTGCTGCATGGGGTTCAGGGAGTTGCTGTAGATAGCCTTCAGCGCGGTGACAAACGGACCGCTGTAGATGGCGTTGTACATCTCCTGGTTGTTGAGCGGCACGCCGGCGATGTTGATGATCTTGAACCACTTCTTTATCTCCTCTTCCGTGCCCTCGCAGATGTAGAGTGTCAGAGGGGTATCGGAGAACAGCTGCTGCAGCTCCGCGTTGAGCGAGTAATACTTCTGTTCGCGCCCGTCATAGCGCACCGTGAGCTTGTTGGTGAGGAAACGGCCGAGGGAAGTGATGCGCTGCTGTCCGTCGAGCACCTCAAGCTGCCCGTCGGGACGGCGGTTAAGGTAGATAAGGCCCAGTGGATAGCCGTGCAGCACCGAGTCGATGACCGCCACGTCCTTGCGCCCGTCGTTGTAGATGTAGTTGCGCTGGTACTCCGGCTGGATTATCAGCCGTCCGTTCATGCCGAAGAGTCCCTTGCCCTCCTGCTCATTGTAGACGAATCCCTTGCAAATGTCGCCGATGGTGATGTCGGTATGCAGTTCTGTATTCATAAATTTTTCGTTTTTTATTTCTCTGACTAATGAATGATGTTTTTCTACGTAGCGTTCAATCCTTCGTTGCTTAGCGTTTAATCTTTTTCTATAGCATTACAACATCGGGAGAGGCCTTGTTGCCCCTTGATTATTGGCTTTTCACCCCATAAGAACGGCGTTCTGACCCCATGATTAGGGCGTTGTGATCTTCTGAATGAGGATGCGTGCATAAGTGGATTTAAGCTCGCCATCAACCATAATTGCACCACGACGGTTCAAATCGCCAAAGTGCGGAGTATCTTCGGGGGTATATTCCCTTGTCTTAATGCCGTATTCATTACCACGGTCGGTAATTCCCAACAATCGGAACTGCTCCGGGCAATACTTGTCGAGGAAGGAGATGGGCACGCCCATCGGGCCAGTGTAGTCGGAGGGTATGGCATCGGTATAAGGCACCTCTATGGCATCATAGTTGTCGTAGTGCTGGTACTCCTTCCGTCCGCGCAAGTCCTTGTGCCGGCTGAACTTCAGGTTGTCCGCCATCGTCATCAATGGCAACGGCTCGTGGCGCTTGCCCAATTCTATGTTGGTAAACCAACAGCAGTTGCGGAACTTCACAAGCCCGTCATCCTGCAGCACTCCTTCGCCATACTTCTGAGCGTTAGGTGTGGCAAAGAAGGCATTGCCCGCAGTGAAGCCGTTGCCCAGCCAAATCTTGTTGTCCTTGAGCAGCGGAAACACCTCCTTGTAGGTTATCGCGTTCATGTTTCCGATGACAGAGAACTGTTTGCCACCGTCGATGATCCATTTCAGGAACTCGCGGAAGAGGGAGAACGGCGGATTGGTGATGATGAAGTCGGCCTCGTTACGCAACTGCGTAATCTCGCGCGAGCGGAAGTCACCGTCGCCGTCAAGGTACTCCCAGCGGAGGTCGTCGATGTCGATGCGGTTGTCGCCATTGATATCACGGTCGAGAACGAAGATACGCCCGTGGGTCTGCCACTTGTCGCGGTCGAACTTCGGGTCCTGCTCGTCCTCAGGGAAAAGTGAGGGCATTACCCCGTACTTTGCCGCCTTGGCGTCAGGCGCGTAGCTCGTGGAGATGAGCTTTTTGATACCAAACAATTGGAAGTTAAGGGCGAAATATCGTGTAAAATTGCTCCATTCCGGGTCGTCGCACGGCATGAGTATCGTCTTGTCGCGGAACACGTTGGGGTCGTAGTCCACATACGCCTGCATCTCATGCTCAATGTCGGGCAGCTGTGTGTAGAACTCATCGTTCTTGGCTGTTTTCGCGTTTCCTAAGTTTTTATTTGCCATCTACCAAGTTATTTAGTTCATAACCATATTGTGATATTTTTCGTCCTGATATTTTTCACAAATATAGTGATATTCCTGTTGCAAGAAAAATCTATTTTGCCTTTACTGCAAATTTCCTGAAAAGTTGACAAAAATGGAGTAAATCGGAAATGGAAAAATTGCTTAGTCCTTTGTTTGTAAATCTTTATCGATTGTTGTGATGTGATAAGGGCGCCCTGGCTTGGGATAGAATCTGTCTTAATCGGGGTAGTGGCGACATGGCAAGCATTCTTCAGGCACAGCTTGTAGCGCACTTCCACAAGAGAAACACTGGGGGCAGGCGACTCATGGGTCGCCTGCCCCCTCAGCTCGATTGGTGTGCCTTGCATGGCTCGCTTTTTCCCTCAGGGCACTACTCGGGCAGCTCGTCCCAGTGAATGGGCACGTTGTTGAGCATGAGCAGCCCGGTGTCGTCGTAGCTGGTGCTTATGCCCAGTTGCAGCTGCTTGATGGTG
>CACYRB010000122.1 GCA_902776685.1 uncultured Prevotellaceae bacterium | reverse complement strand
TAAAAATGTTGTTCATAAATTTGCGAACACCCAAGACTTTTTGTACCTTTGCAGCCGTATGATAGTTACATTCGAGCAGACATACCTACAGGAACTCTACACGGAGGGCAAGGTAAGTGATAAAAAACACCGCTTCCAACCTCAGATTGTCAGCAAGTATGTAAAGGTTGTCAACCTGATGAAACAGCAGGAAAATGTATTAGGGCTGACCAAGTACGGCTCGCTGCACTACGAGAAACTGCACGGTGACAAAAAGGGAATATCCTCCGTTCGTGTCAACGACCAGTATCGCATTGAATTTACGGAAGGCATGGAGGCTGGCAAGCAGATAGCCACGATATGTAACATTACGGAATTGTCAAACCATTATAAGTAGAAGGAGGACGAGATATGACAACACTTGAAGGAGTAAATCCGCAGATGATAGCAAACAACCTGAAGCCCTTTCAGCCCACCCATCCCGGCGAGGTGTTGAAGGACGAACTGGAATACCGTGGCATTTCGCAACGCGGGCTGGCCAAGGAGATTGGCATATCCTATTCCGCCTTCAATGAGATGCTGAATGGCAAGCGGTCGCTCAGTCCTGAACTGGCCATGATGATGGAGGCTGCCCTCGGTGTGGATGCCGCCCCCCTGCTTGCTATGCAAAACGAATACGATATGCTGATGGCCGAGCGCGACGAGTCGTTTATGGAGAAGCTCAAGCATATTCGCCGTATTGCGGCCATCTTCTAATAATAGGAATAATGTGTAGCATCAAAACAGATACGCCAATGGTCAGATAAAGGAACAAAACGTCATAAAGGAATAGCGTCCGCTTTTCAACCGTACAGGTCGAAAAATATTATGCAATAAAAAGTTGAAAAGTGTGTTTAATTATTTGGAGCAATCCGAGATTTTATTTATTTTTGCATGCAAATTATGCAGAAGGTGTTCCTACGGCCGTTGGGCAGGCCACCTTCTAAGGCTAATAATATGAATAATAACAACTTCAATAAATAAGAAAGTTTCTACAATGGATGCATTGGACAAATTGTTTGTAATCTGCGCAGCTATTTCTATTATTGTCACAGCTGTTTTCGGTTATCTCGTTCTGAAGGTTCAAGGTTGGCCGCTCGCCATCCTTACAGCGCTCATCATGTTGCCGCTCCTGCTCATCAGTGGACTCAGCACTTCAGAGACGCTCTCTAAACCTTTTGGTACAACCAACCGGCAAGGTGATTTGAAGGTTCACCCAGTGGTACCCATTATTATGGCGATTATCTATTATGCTGTGATAGCGACACTACTGTTCTTTGTGTTCAATTTCGCCCGACTGATTTAGACACAAAAGATACTATAATCACAATATAGCAGGTGCGCGCTCGCGGACCTGCTTTTGTTTTTTTCAAGGCCGAATGGTGGCCGTTCAACTATTTTTACCTATATTTGCACTCAGAACGCTCCGAATGGGGCGTAATGACTGTGTAATTATTCAGAATTATGAAATTTGACATCCTTCTACCGCAAGTAATATCCGAACAGGGCAAGCAGCCTGTACAGCAGGATTATGTATGGCCGCAAAACGGAAAGGCTTCCATACACGACCGACTCTTCATCGTGGCCGACGGCATGGGAAATGATGACCTGGGGGCTAAAGCCAGCCAGGCGGTCACAAAGGCTGTGACAGAATACCTATTCACCAATACTTGCCCCGATGAGCCCCTTACAAACGACTTGCTGCGCATGGCGCTCGTCACGGCCTATGAGAGGCTCGCAGAGGCTTGCCCCGATGGGGTGGGCGTGTCCATCGCCCTGCTCTATATGCACCGACACGGCTGTTCGGCTGTACACATCGGCGACTGCCGAATCTACCAAATCAGACCGTCGTCCATGGCGCTCGTCTATAAGTCGACCGACGACTTCAAGGCGATGATGGCGCAGAGCAAGAATCCGGTGGCACCCGAGGTGAAACTGCTCACCAATGTAAGGCCGGGCGACTACTTCTTGGTGTGCACCAAGAGCCTCACTGCACATCTCACCGATGCACAGGTGGTGAGCATCGTCTGCGGCGAGAGAGATGATGCCCGTAAACGACAACTCTTCGTCAACCGCAGTCTGCAGGTAGAGGACAACCACAGCGGTGTGCTCGTGCAGGTGAGCGGCGTGATGATTGAAACCACCGACCACATGGCACCGGCTACCGCCACCTCGGCTCCCGTCCGCATGGAACAGGGCGACCCTGCAAAGCAGAGGAGAAACCAACCTGCCGCCGGCAATGAAAGGCAGGAAAGAAACTGTGCCGAACGGTTGGCCAACCCACCCAAACAGCCGGCTCCGCCACAGTATGACGACGACGACGAAAAGAAGGGGGGATTCCCCATCGTGGCGGTGTCGGCACTCGCCATCGTACTGATAGGTTGTCTGCTGTGGTGGTGGATGACAAGAAGCTCCGCTCCCTCGCCCTATGAGGAACCGGATGTTCCGGCCACCGAGCAGAAAGACTCTGTACCGCAGAAGGACACCATGAAAATCGTGGATACCAAGTCGGAGGTGAAGCGTGACACCGCACGCATACAGCGCAGCACGGCTTCTGATTACAAGCAGAAGGCCGACTCGCTCCTCAATGCTGTCTCAGCCGGTGAAAACGCACAGCAGGGCTCCGAAACGCAGCCCTCTGCTGCCGACCACAGCACTCTGCCTTCCGCCACCGACCACACCACCCAGCCTTCTTCCGCTGACCACAGCACCCAGCCCTCCACGGCCGCGCCCGCCAACCCATCGCAGGGCGCCAGCCAGTCGCAGGGCCATGCTCCCTCCACCCAGCAGCCCGCCGCTCCCAACGGCGGCGTAACACCACGTCCCGTCATACCAGAAGAATAGTCATCCATGAGGCTGTGTCAAAAGTAACAGACACGGCCTCTTTTTTGTTTTTTTATGAAACAAAGCCCCGACTTTCCCAAGCCAGGGCTTTGTCATGTCCCAGATTT
>CACYRB010000121.1 GCA_902776685.1 uncultured Prevotellaceae bacterium | reverse complement strand
GGGAGAGTTCTACACCCCCCGCGCCCTCACCGATTTCATGGCAGAAATCATCCGCCCGCAGGTGGGAGAGCAGATGGCTGACTTCGCTTGTGGAACAGGCGGCTTCCTCACTTCGTGGTTGAAAGAGCTCGACAAGGTGGTTCGCACGGCAGAAGACCGAGAAGCCTATGCCCAGTCCATCTACGGCATCGAGAAGAAGCAGTTCCCCTATATGCTCTGCGTTACCAATATGTTGCTCCACAACATCGACTCGCCGCAGGTCAGCCACGACAATTCGCTCACGAAAGACGTGCTCAACTATACCGACGACGACTGCTTCGACGTCATCCTGATGAATCCGCCCTACGGAGGCAACGAGAAGAACGACGTGAAGCGTCATTTCCCCGCCGACCTCTCGTCGAGCGAGACCGCCGACCTGTTCATGGTGGTCATCATGTACCGCCTGAAGCAACAGGGTAGGGCAGCCCTCATCCTGCCCGACGGCTTCCTCTTCGGCACCGACGGCGCCAAACTCGCCATCAAGGAGCGGCTCCTGCGCAAGTTCAACTTCCACACCGTCATCCGTCTGCCAGGCAGCATCTTCTCGCCCTACACCTCGATTGCTACCAACATCCTCTTCTTCAACAACGAGGTGGCAGAGGGAGCGAAGGAAGGCTTCAGCACCAACGATGTGTGGTTCTACCGCCTCGACATGCCCGAGGGCTACAAGCATTTCTCGAAGACCAAACCCATGCTCTCGGCACATTGCCAGCCCATACGCGACTGGTGGGACGACCGTCAGGAAATCATCGATGCCGAGACGGGCGACGAGAAGTCGCGACGCTTCACCGCTCAAGAACTCCTCGACATGGGGTGCAACTTCGACCAATGCAAGTTCCCGAAAGACGAGGAAGAGGTGCTTCGCCCCGCCGAGCTGCTCCAGCAATACCACGCCCAGCGCTCGGCCCTCGACGCAAAGATTGATAATACTTTAGCAATAATTGAAAAGATGTTAGGAATGTAAAGTACTTATTATAATATATGAGAAAAGAGTATTCATGTTGGGACAAAAAATCTCTGAAAGCAGTAACTGGGAGAAAATCAGATTTCAGTGAACTGGCTAAAGATTGCGTAGCTTTCGCAAATTTTAAAGGTGGCCATATTCATATTGGTATAGAAGACCAAAGTGAGATGCCCCCCCAAGATCAGATAGTCACACAAGATTTAGCCGAGAATGTTGTTAAAAGACTCAACGAGCTCACAATTAATGTAGGCTTGTCTGCTACCATTCAAAAGGCGGGAAATGGGGGACAGTATATAGACCTCGAAATATATCGTTCTCAGGCATCTGTAGCATCTACGACAAAGGGGAGTTACTATATGCGCGACAATGATAAAAGCAGGGCTTTGCTTCCAGATGAATTAGCACGGTTGATAGGTGATAAACCTTCATATTGCTGGGAGACAAAAGTTTCCTTGTCTATAAAATGGGATGAAGCAGACAACAAAAAACTTCATCGTTTTGAGACTGAAATCAGAAACTCAGATCGTGTCTCATCATTTGTTAAAGAAAAGACACTCCCAGAATTGCTCGAATACTATCTTATGGTTGACGAACGAGGAATGCTGACAAACCTTGGTGTCTTATGGGTGGGAAAGCGTAACCAAAGGGCACATTTGCTATATGCTCCCATAGTTCAATATATTAAGTATAACGATTATGGGGAGAAAGTATTCAAACAGGTATGGGATGACTATGAATTGAACCCAGAAGAATTACTGGAATCCATTTGGTCAGATATTCCAGAATGGAGAGAGTCCAACGAAATATCAGAAGGCCTTTGGAGACAACAGGTTCCTGCGTATGATGAAAAGGTTGTCCGCGAAGCCTTAACAAACGCCTTGGTACATCGCCCGTATACGACAAGGGGTAATATCTTTATCAATATGTACCCAGATAAAATGGAAATAGTAAATCCTGGACAATTGCCATATGGAGTGACTACATCAACAATCTTAACCAAGTCTGTACAGAGAAATGAACATATGGCTAAAATATTCTATGACCTTCACCTTATGGAGAAAGAAGGGTCGGGTTATGATTTGATGTATCAAGTTCTTTTATCATGGGGAAAGAAATTACCAATTGTAGAAGAAGGTGATGATTTCGTAAAACTTACAATAAACCGTAGAATTATCGATAAGGATGCAAACCGCCTTTATGATTATCTCAACGATTATTACAAATTATCACAAAAATCTCTTATCGCTTTTGGAATCATTTTGCAAAATAAAAAAATCAGGTCTGGCGAATTGTCTAAGTTGCTCCAACTCTCTGATAGTAGTAGATTACGAGATTATTTGAGAAGTATGACAGAACAAAAGATTATTCTTTCAACCGGTGCACGTAAAGGCACAAGTTATTATATTAATCCAGATATTATCACCAATTCCAGAGCGAATTTGAAAACAACATTGAAGACCATAGAGCCCTATAGGTTGAAGGCTTTAATAGAAGAAGATTTGAAATATCATCCAAAGAGTACACTTGCAGAAATATCAAGAAGATTACCAGATATAGAATACAAAGATCTTCAGAGCATGGTGCGTTCGATGGCTTTGTCGCTCAGCAGACGTTCCAGCGTCTTCTGCCCGGAGCGGTTGTTGGCGTAGCCAAACACCTGTGCAAACTTCTCGGTGGTGAACTCCTCGGGCAGTTGGCGGAAACACTCGACGAACTTGTTGGTGCGTCGGCGTTGCTGCGCCGCATCGCGGAGTTGGTCGTCGTAATACTTGCGGTGGAGGTCGTAGAACCAGTGCAACTGGGTGTGATACTGAATGTCAAGCACCAGGTCGCAGAGTGCCTTGTCCGTCTCGTCAATCTGATAGGTGCCCGTCTGTTCGCGTTCCTCCCAGTGGCGCATGTCGATGTAGGGTGCGCTGATGTTGATGCCATAGTAGGGGACACGCTTGATGAGCAGCCAGTCGGCCTGGTCTTTGTTGAACTCGGCGATGGCACGTTGCTCGTCGCACCATTTGTGCACATGCTCCACCAGGGGCCAGAGGGGCAGTTCGCCCTGTCGCTGGTCCAACTTGTAACTCCACTGCCGAAGGGTTTCGTCTGCCACGGCAAGGAAATCGTCGTTCTTGTCCACCAGCGGCATCATCTCGAAGTCGGGCTTT
>CACYRB010000120.1 GCA_902776685.1 uncultured Prevotellaceae bacterium | reverse complement strand
GGTAAGTGGTTTACTCCGGGTCTCGGACTCCGTACCAAGGTGAATGGTATTTGGGGCAAGGCTGTGAGAGGTGTTAATGGCAAACCCGTCGACAATGATACCAAATTCTGGAATATCAACGAACACATCATGTTCAATGTGAGCAATATGCTCCTTGGTTACAACTCTAACCGTGTTTGGAGTTTCATTCCCTTCGTGGGTGGTGGCGTAGGCCGCTGCATGACCAAGAACCTCTATGCTATGGACCTGAGCGCCGGTATCCTCAATGAGTTCCGTCTGAGCCGCAAGGTGTTCCTGAACCTTGAGTTGGGCTGGAACCGCTTTGAGAGCGACATCGACGGTGGTCCCGAGTACTTCGGCAACCGTGGATGGGATACCCACGACAACAACCTCTATGCTGAGTTGGGTCTTACCTTCAACCTTGGCAAGGGCACTTGGGACAAAGTTCCCGATGTGGCTGCCATCAAGGCTCTCAGCCAGGCTCAGATCGACGACCTGAACGCTCAGCTGAGCGATGCTAACGGTGAGATTGACCGTCTGAACAACCTGCTCCGCCAGAAGGCTAATGAGCCGAAGGCTGTTTCCGAGGTTATCGCTCATCCTGTTACCGTGTTCTTCTACTGCGACAAAACCAAGAGCGGCCCTGCCTACCAGCGTGACCTCGTTGACGTGCGTGAGGTGGCCAACTTCGCCCTCAAGCATGGCAAGAACCTTCTCGTTACCGGTTATGCTGACAGCTGCACCAGCAATCCTGAGCACAACCAGTGGCTGTCTGACGAGCGTGCCAAGACCATCACCGAGGAGCTTGTCGGTATGGGCGTGAGCCGCGACAGAATTACTGCTGTTGGCAAGGGTGGTGTGCAGATTATCTCGCCGTGCGAGTTCAACCGCCGCGTCACTGTGGAGATTGCAAAATAATCACCAAACATAATACAATCGATTCGGGTGTCCTCGTGATGAGGGCACCCGTTTTGCTTGTGTATGGTGCAGGGGTCGATTGTAGGATGCATGGAGTCGAAAAAAAAGGCTGGAATCCCGTTCGGTTCCAGCCCTTTTTTCTCTCTTTGCAGGTCGAGTGTTTTGTCTATCCCACTCTGAAGCCGATGATGCGCCGCACCTCTTTCAGTGTGTCGGCAGCACTTTGGCGTGCCCGCTCTGCGCCCTCGCGTGCGATGCGGTCGAGCTGCTCTTTGTTGGCCTTGTATTCATTGATGCGCTCGCGTATCGGAGCTACGGTCTTGCAGAGGTCTTCGGCTATCTGTTTCTTCAGGTCGCCGTAGCGCAGGGTGCAGTCGTTCCATTTCTCGTCGAAATAGTCGAACGTGTCGGGGGTGGAGCAGAGGCGTAGGAAGGTGAATAGATTCTCTATCACCTCGGGCCGCTCGCTGTTGGGCGTCTGCGGTCCCATGTCGGTCACGGCCTTCATCACTTTTTTCTTGATGGTCTTGTCGTCGTCGGCCAGATAGATGCAGTTGCCCTCGCTCTTGCCCATTTTGCCGCTGCCGTCGAGTCCGGGCACTTTCAGTGCTTTCTCGGCGAAGTAGAAATTCTGTGGCTCGGGGAAGAATTCCACCCCGTAGATATTGTTGAACCGGCGCGCGCATCTGCGTGCCATTTCCATATTCTGCTCCTGGTCTTTCCCTACGGGCACTTTCTGCGCGCGGTGCTGCAGGATGTCGGCAGCCATCAGGGTGGGGTAGGTGAGCAGTCCGGCGTTCACATTGTCGGGTTGTTTGCGTGCTTTCTCCTTGAAGGTGGTCACACGCTCCAGTTCGCCCAGATAAGTGTTCATGTTCAGAAACAGGTAGAGTTCCAGGGTCTCTTTCACGTCGCTCTGCACATAGATGGGAGCTTTTTCCGGATTGAGTCCGCATGCCAGGTATTCGGCCAGAATGGTTCGGGCGCTGTTCTGTATGTCATCGGGTTTGGGGTGGGTGGTAAGGCTGTGCCAGTCGGCAATGAAGAACAGACAGTCGTATTCATCCTGCATTTTCACAAAACTCTTCACTGCACCGTAATAATTGCCAAGATGCAAGTTTCCGGTTGGCCTGATGCCGCTAACTACTTTTTCCATCTTTTTTCGTATTGTTTTTTATGGTTCAGCTCCCTTTTTGACAGTTGAAAGAGGCAGCATGATAAATTTCGGGCAAACTTACTAAAAAAACTTGAGAAAAGAACAGATTGTGCTCAGAAAACCAGCCAAGTGTGAAAAAACTGGCGAAAAATTTGGTGGTATGGAGAATTATGTCTACCTTTGCATCGCTTTTCAGCAAGGGCGCTTAGCTCAGTTGGTTCAGAGCATCTGCCTTACAAGCAGAGGGTCGGCGGTTCGAATCCGTCAGCGCCCACAATGGGGTGATTCCCTGTGGTCCTTCGGGATTGCAGGGATTTTTTTGTATATAGGTAGACCGGCTTTCAGAATAATTGTTTATCTTTGCATGCATCAGGGCACAGTGTCCGGGCGAGCCTGGCTGCTTTGTGCTCGGTATGCACAATTGAAACACACATATATTATACTAATTGAAGAATCTGATACTATGAAAATGGAACAACTCTCTATTTTTTTGGAGAACAAGTCGGGCCGTCTCACCGAGGTGACAGGTATTTTGGGTGCGGCCGGCATCAATCTGCTTGCCTTGACCATCGCCGACAATTCAGACTTCGGCACCCTGCGCTGCATTGTGTCCGACACCACCAAGGCTGTTCAGGTGCTGAAGGATGCCCATTTTGCTGTAAAGCGCACGCAGGTGGTGGCTTTCACGTGTAAGAATGTGCCGGGCAGTCTGGCCGAGGTGATGAAGCACATCTCCCGGGCCGGCATTCTGATAGAGTATATGTACTCCTTCGCATGGGACGAGAAATCGATTATTGTGCTGCGTCCGTCGGATATTGAAGCCTGTGTGGCACTGCTCGACACACTTCCGGGAATAGCATTGTTGGCCAATAACAGGTTTTGACGCTCTTTTATGAAACTTTAGAGATTTATATTCTTGCATATCAATATTAATTCGTAATTTTGCGCATCGAATCAGAAGTATTAGCTTATGTGTCTGGACTTATTGACGGCAGTGTCTCCTATTGACGGCCGGTATCGTGGTAAAACGCAATCATTGGCAGCTTATTTCTCAGAGTATGCACTCATACGCTATCGTGTGCGGGTGGAGATAGAATATTTCATCGCTCTTTGCGAGTTGCCCCTACCT
>CACYRB010000119.1 GCA_902776685.1 uncultured Prevotellaceae bacterium | reverse complement strand
ACTTCCTGGCCCTGAGCGGTCACAAGATGTATGGTCCTACTGGTATTGGCGTGCTTTATGGAAAGGAATCGTGGCTGGAGAAGCTGCCTCCGTATCAGGGTGGGGGAGAGATGATTGACAAAGTGACTTGGGAACGTACCACCTTCGAGCGCCTGCCGTTTAAGTTTGAGGCTGGTACCCCCGACTATGTGGCCACGCATGGACTTGCCACAGCTATTGACTACCTGTGCTCTATTGGCCTCGATGCTATCGAAGCTCATGAAAAAGACCTTGGCACTTATGCCCGAGAGCAATTGCAACAGATTGACGGCATCCATATTTATGCACCCACCTGCCTTCCTGACCAAGAAGAGACTGGTGCACCGATGGACTGGGGGGGGGCATTGTCGTTCAATGTCGGTAATCATCATCACCTCGACATCGGCACATTGCTCGATAGATTGGGCATTGCCGTCCGCACAGGTCACCATTGTGCCCAACCGTTGATGGACCGGCTTGGTGTGCTAGGCACCGTCCGCGCTTCGTTTGCTCTCTACAATACGAGGGCTGAAGTCGATGCCCTCGTGGCAGGCCTGCAGCGCGTTGTCCGTATGCTGGGTTAGCATTTGTTCCCTTAAGGCAATAGGGATTATAACTATTGGCCCTCGTGGCAGGACGACTTCGAAGTTATCGCACGAAATGAATTTATAGATAGGTGCGACATCTTCGAAGTCGTTTTTTGTGTGTCTGACTGCGATGGTTAGAAGAGTAGGGACGCGGCGTACGTGTCCCTACAAGCTATACGCAGTCATCCTTAAAAGTTGTCGCGACACTTCAAGACAGCGTGAAGAAACCAGCCACAGCATGCTGCGCGTAGCAGCATGGGACATTCGAACGGCAGGACGGTGCAGGCAAATGCGGCTTGCGCATTCACCAACAAGAGAGTTTGCCGCATAGATACTTCACGTTCCAAAACCATGGAGTAGTAGCCTTGCAACATCTTCATGGGCTTCTTCATCAGTTCAACTTTCTTACTGATTGTTTTCACAGTCTCCTTACCGAGATTGTAATGGGCCATGTTAGCCTCCAAAATCATGTTCTTTTCCATATTCTTTCGGTATTGATATTGTTTTTGAATGATTTTCTTGTTTCTGGGTGCAAAATTAACATGAAATAGTGAAATATACGTTCAAAAATGAAAAGTGAGTGTTAAAATCTTATTTTTGTAACATTATTTAACTAAAAAGCATGCAGTTAGCCCCTTTTCTACCCTCTTTAGGGGGTGGAAACCACTGGTTTAAGTGTTAAAAAGCAGTGAGTTTGATGGCCATTTACATAATTTTCGTTACTTTTGCATGGCCAACCATCAAATAGGAAACTGTAAATAGAAGACAGCAAGCTGTTATTATGTTGAAAAATCATTATTACGAAGGACTGGTAGAGGCCGGGTGCGACGAAGCTGGACGTGGCTGTTTGGCTGGCAGTGTCTATGCTGCCGCAGTCATATTGCCGCCCGATTACGAGAATGCCGACCTGAACGACTCGAAGCAACTCAGCGAGAAGCGCCGCTATGCCCTTCGAAAGCAGATAGAACGTGATGCCGTGGCGTGGGCCGTGGGCATCGTTACGCCCGAGGAGATAGACAAAATAAACATTCTCAATGCGTCTATTCTGGCTATGCACAGGGCTCTCGACCAATTGAAGGTGCGCCCTGAGGCTGTCATCGTTGACGGCAATCGGTTCAAGCCCTATCAGTCAGCTTCGATGGCGGAGCCACTTCCCCACACCTGCATCGTGAAGGGCGATGGAAAGTACCTCGCCATTGCAGCCGCCTCCATCCTTGCCAAGACCTATCGCGATGACTATATGAACCAGCTAGCTGAGGCTTATCCCATGTACGACTGGCTTTCGAACAAAGGATATCCAACCAAAAAACATCGTGAAGCCATTCGGCAATACGGAATCAGCCCCTATCACCGCAAGTCATACAATCTGCTTGGTGGCGAAGAACTGTCGTTGCCTTTCGATGTAGAACCTTGATACCATCATCCTCCTAATCGCATCAACAAAAAAGATGACCCAAGAACGTATAGACAGGATTCTCGACCTCGTTCTCATGTTGTCCGGAGACGGGCACACAGTAGAAGAATTGTCCGAGACGTTTGGCGTAAGCAAACGTCTGTGCTATTATATGCTGACTTGCCTGCGCCAACACGGGTTTATCGTCATCAAGCAGGGAAAGGTCTATCGCCTGAACCCCAAGTCACCCTTCTTCCAGCAAGTGTCGGCCAACATTAGTTTTAGTGAAGATGAAGCGGCTTTCCTCTTCAAACTTGTCGACAATGTCGAAGATAGCGGCCGTTATGGCGAGTTGGTGAAGAACAAACTCGTCAGGTTCTACGACATCGACTATCTGTGTGGTGGAAAGGCCTCGAAAACGAGGGCACAGATGATCAACAACCTTTACGATGCCATCGACCGCAAGCGTGTTGTCGTACTGAAGAATTACTCGTCGCCACACAGTAAGACCGTGAGCGACCGAGTCGTTGAGCCGTTTCTTTTCATGAACGACAAGTGCGACGTGCGCTGCTTCGAACTTTCCTCCGGTAAAAACAAGACCTTCAAACTATCGAGAATCGGCGAGGTTCGTGTTGTAGAAGACGCTGTCTGGAGTAATGAGGATAAGCATTGCCAAGTCTACACCGACATATTCCTTTTCAGTGGCGAAGAGAAACACCGCGTGAAGCTGCGTCTTGGTCGGCTCTCTCACGACTTGCTCTTGGAAGAATATCCCCTTTCGGCTCGAAGCATCACGCCCGATGGCGATGATCGCTGGATTTTCGAGACCGACGTCGTGAGCTATGTCGGCATAGGGCGCTTTGTCATCGGGCTGTCCGACGATATCGAAGTGCTGTCCGACGATGGGTTGAAGGACTATCTGAAGTCGAAAGCCGACTCATTATTATATAAATACGCGCGTGAATAGCTACCTTTTCGCAGATACTTCAAATGACATTTTGTGCATTTTCATCGCTTAATCGTTAAATATTGTTTATTTTTGACCAAGAAAGTGTTAAATAGAAATACATTCTCGTAAAAAAGTGCTAATTTTGCACCGCATAGTATCATAAATGCTCGTAATCTATACTGGAAAAACCAGAAGATTAAAAACAGAATAACATAATAAAAAGAATCTTATGAAGAAAAGACTAACGATGATCTTGGCCTTCATGTTCCTGTCTTTGGGCGTGGCCATGGCTCAGACAAAGGTCGCGGGAACAGTTCTTTCCCAGGAAGACAATGAGCCGATCATTGGTGCAGTA
>CACYRB010000118.1 GCA_902776685.1 uncultured Prevotellaceae bacterium | reverse complement strand
TTCTTGTCCTTGATATACTTGGCGATGAAGTGCTCGAGGCTGTCGTGGAGTGCCTCATTGAACTTAGCCGTCTCGCTCTGGAGCTCATTGGCGAGGCGGTCGCGCGAAGCAAGATACTGCTCCTGCTGGCGCTGAATGGCAGCCTGCTGGCTCTCAGCCTCCTGACGGCTGGAGAAACCATTGTTGTTGACTTTGTTCTGGAAGTTCTGTGCAGCAGCCTGGAGGTTCTGCTCCTGCGCGGCGAGTGCATTCTGGATGTTCGTGCCACGTTTTTCGAGGATTTTCTGATAATCCTTGCAGAAATTGTACTGCGTCATGATGGAGTCGACCTCCACATAAGCGATTTTCACCTCCGAGCTGGCACTGCCGGCAGCCGGTTTCTCATCCATTTGGGGAGAGTTCTGGCAAGCCGTCATCCCCATAGCAGCCACGGCCACGACGGCCATGGAGCACATCAAACTGTTTTTCTTCATTATTATATTATACTATTTTGTTTATGACTTCTAAAAACATTCCGCTCAGATAGTTTCGCTGTCGTCAACGTCATTGGCGGATTAATCCGCCTGTTCCGAGCGTGTGGATTAAAAAACCACACGAACACTACTTCAGCCCGGCGCTGTCGGTTCGCTCACTCACTCCCCTCTTTCGGCTTCGCGCTTCGCGGTCCTGGTCGATGACGCAGTGTATGCCCCTGTCTTTCATGGCCTTGCTGTCGTGGATGTGGAAAGAAGAGAACCTTCCGCCCCTCTTTATTATCACCCTCACAGCCAATAAAGCCACGGCGATAGCAATAATTAACACGCTAAGGAGTAAAGTTTGCCACATTTTTCTTATCTTTGCGGTTGCAAAATGGCGGCCCATGGGTCCCCACTCACAAATCGGCAACAAAGATACAGCAAAAAATCGATTAAGCGAAGAAAAAGCAGCTGTAATTTCATTTTTTGTGAGAGACAGCATAGAATCATCAACCAATAACCCAAAAATAGCGACAATGAAAAATGCAGAATTGACCCCCAAGTGTGTATTCGAGCAGTTTGCCCGTATCAACTCCATTCCCCGTCCCTCGAAGCGCGAGGAAAAGATGATAGACTATCTGACCCGTTTCGGCCGCGAGCGCGGCTTGGAGACGCTGGTAGACGAGACCGGCAACGTGCTGATACGCAAGGGAGCCACCCCTGGTTACGAAGACCGCGAGACTGTGGTGCTGCAGAGCCACATGGACATGGTGTGCGACAAGCTGGTGGATGTGGAGATTGACTTCGACAACGACCCCATCCAGACCTATGTAGACGGAGAGTGGCTTCGTGCGAAAGGCACCACACTTGGCGCCGACGACGGTATCGGCTGCGCCATCGAGTTGGCCCTTCTTGACAGCGCCGATGTATGCCATGGTCCGATAGAGTGTGTGTTCACCCATGACGAGGAGACCGGTCTGACCGGCGCCATGGGCATGAAGCCCGGTTTCATGACCGGCAAGATGCTCATCAACCTCGACTCAGAGGACGAAGGCCAGATATTCGTATCGTGTGCCGGCGGCATCACCACCGAGGCCCACTTCCATTTTGAGCGTGAGGACGCCCCTGCCGGCAGTTTCTTCCTGAAAGCCTCGCTGAAAGGTCTGACCGGCGGTCACTCCGGCGACGACATCAATAAGAAGCGCGCCAACGGCATCAAGCTTCTGTCGCGTTTCATGTATATGATGCAGGAGCGCTACGGTGCCCGTGTGGCCCAGTTCCGCTCGGGCAAGATGCACAACGCCATTCCCCGCGACGGTGTTTTGGTGTTCTGTCTGCCTGCCGACAAGAAGGAGAACGCCATAGCCGACTGGAACGTGTTCACCACCGATGTGAAGGAAGAGTTCCACGTGACCGACACCGCCATGGAGTTTGCCTTTGAGAGCGCCGATGCCGAGAAGGTGCTTCCCGCCGATGTGTCGTGCCGCTTTGTGCTTGCCATGCAGGCTGTTGACAACGGTGTGTTTGCCATGTGCCAGGACGAGGAGCTGTCGTGGCTGGTGGAGACCTCGAGCAATGTGGCCAGTGTTCAGTCGACCGAGAATGAGATAAAGGTAGTGGCCAGCCAGCGCAGCAACGTGATGAGCAATCTGCGCAACATGGCCAACACAGTGAAGGCCCTGTTCCAGTTGGCCGGTGCCGAGGTGATTCAGGGCGACGGCTATCCCGCCTGGAAGATGAACCCGGACAGCAAGCTCACCAAGGTGGTGGTAGAGACCTACAAGCGCCTGTTCGGCAAAGCTCCGAAGGTGCTGGGTATACACGCCGGTCTGGAGTGCGGTCTGTTCTCGGAGCGTTATCCCAACATGGACATGGTATCGTTCGGTCCCACGCTTCGCGGTGTCCATACTCCCGACGAGTGCCTGCATATCCCCACTGTTAAGATGGTGTGGGACCATCTGCTTGCCATTCTTCAGGAAGCCCCTGTGAAGGAATAAGTCTGCCTTCGCACTGAATAATCCGCTCCACGGCCTCTATGATGATGATCCGTGGAGCGGAATTGTTATATTAAAAATTAAAGATTAAAGATTAAAAGGGCGTTACATTTTTCTTTCGAAAGGAGGGCGCTTAAAACCAGAAAACCCCGGCACTAGTATCACTACTTATGCCGGGATTCACCTTAAAAAACCTATTGAATCCTCATCCTGAGCCTATAACAGGATTGAGGTTTAAAAAACACTATTATTATACGTTGCAAATATACGTATTTATCATGAAAGATGAAAGTTTTTTGACCATTTTTATGCAGAAAAGTGCAAAAATTCGATAAATCGTAGCAAAAAATGCATTTTTGTGGATAATTAGAAGGGAAGTTAAAGGGAAGTTAAAGGGAAGTTAAAGGGACATTTGCAGTTTTTAGGAAGGGAAGTTAAAGGGACATTAATAGATATTAAGGGAGTGTGGATATTCAGGTTAATACTGGCAAAAGGTGTGACAGGATGTCGTTTGGCACACTATTTGCAAATATTCAAGCGGCAGTCTGACGCCTCAATCGTTGTGGCAAAAAACGATTGCTTGCAGCACGCCGGACAGCCCCATCCACATGAGGACAAACGAACAACAATATAAAACCAACAAGTTATGCAAAAAGGAAACATAGGTGTAACGACAGAGAACATATTCCCTGTAATCAAGAAGTTTTTGTACTCCGACCATGAGATTTTTCTCCGCGAGATGATATCCAACGCCGTGGACGCCACGCAGAAGCTGAAGACGCTGACCGCCAAGGGCGACTTCAAGGGCGAGTTGGGCGACCTGACCATTCACGTGAAGATAGACCCTGAGAAAGGCACGCTGACCTTCAGCGACCGCGGTGTGGGTATGACGGAGGAAGAGATAGACAAATACATCAACCAGATAGCCTTCTCGGGTGTGACCGACTTTCTGGACAAATACAAGGACAACGCCAACGCCATCATCGGCCACTTCGGTCTTGGTTTCTACAGCGCCT
>CACYRB010000117.1 GCA_902776685.1 uncultured Prevotellaceae bacterium | reverse complement strand
ACCTCAACAGCCGCAATACCAGCAACCTCAACAGCCGCAATACCAGCAACCTCAACAGCCGCAATACCAGCAGCCTCAGCAGCCTCAGTATCAGCAGCCTCAACAGCCGCAGCAATATCAGCAGCCTTATCCTCAGCAGCCCCAACAGCAGTTCAACGAGGATTTTGAGGATGTGCAATAAGAATTTGCATTGAGCAAAATCAACAAAACCACTCTCGGCAAGACTGAGAGTGGTTTTTTTATGGGCTAAAAAACAATATGTAATTTTTTTTTATTACCTTTGCCGCGGAAAATCAAACCAAAAGAGAGAAGAAAAAATGAAAGTTGCAATTGTAGGCGCAAGCGGTGCAGTGGGACAGGAGTTCCTGCGCATTCTGGCTGAGCGCAATTTCCCAATGGACGAATTGGTCTTGTTTGGTTCCGAGCGGTCGGCTGGCCGCAAATACAATTTTCAGGGTAAGGAGCTCGAAGTGAAACTGCTTCAGCACAACGATGATTTCCGCGACATTGATATCGCCTTCACGTCGGCAGGTGCCGGTACGTCGAAGGAGTTCGCCGAGACGATAACGAAGTATGGTTGCGTGATGATTGACAACTCGTCGGCATTCCGCATGGACGACGATGTGCCCCTGGTTGTTCCCGAGTGCAACGCCCCCGACGCGCTGGAGCGTCCGCGCGGCATCATTGCCAACCCCAACTGCACCACCATCATGATGGTTGTCGTGTTGCAGCCGTTGGAGCAGCTGAGCCATATCAAGCGCATCCGTGTCTCGTCGTATCAGAGTGCGAGCGGAGCAGGTGCTGCCGCCATGGCTGAGCTTGAAGAGCAGTATCGCCAGTTGGTGAGCGGCGAGCAACCCACCGTGAAGAAATTCCCGCATCAGTTAGCCTACAATGTGATCCCCCAGATCGACGTCTTCACCGAGAACGGTTATACGAAAGAAGAGATGAAGATGTTTAACGAAACCCGCAAAATCATGCACACCGACGCCTGTTGTTCGGCCACCTGTGTGCGTGTGTCGTCGCTGCGCAGCCACTCCGAGAGTGTCTGGATTGAGACCGAGACACCCATCACCGTTGAGGCAGCCCGCGAGGCCATCGCCCAGGCTCCCGGTTGCACGTTGCAAGACGATCCGGCCAACCTGGTCTATCCCATGCCCCTCGACACAGCAGGCAAGGACGACATCTTCGTGGGCCGCATCCGCAAAGACCTTACCGACCCCAACGGACTGACGCTGTGGCTCTCGGGCGACCAGATTCGCAAGGGTGCAGCGCTGAATGCCGTGCAGATTGCCGAATACCTGATCAGCGTGGGCGACGTGAAGTAGTCGTTGGCTGAGAAAATCAGCCTGTTGGTTGAAAGTTTTATCCGTTTTTCCCGAAGGATGCATATCTTTGCATCATGCGAAAAATGAAACGAATTGGCGGAAAGAAAGAAAACCTCGTCTATCTGCTGTTGTGGATAGTGCTTTTTGTCATGCCTGTCTTCAGCATGGTCATACACAACCGGCAGGAAGGCATGGCCATATTCGACTGGGCAGAGATTTTCGCTGTCTGGAAAGTGAACGTGGTCTTTCTTGCCATCTTCCTTTTCCACAATTTCATCCTTGCGCCGTTGCTGGTGTATCGTCGCCGTTCGTGGCTATACTTCTCGGCAACGGCCTGCCTCGTCTTTTTGTTCATCATGTGGCGTTGCGTGACGCGGCCGCCCATGCCCCGTCATCACGACAACCGGCCGCCGAGGACCGAGCAGATGCGGCAGGCACCCGATGCGGGCTCGTCCGATTTTCGGTCGGAAGAGCGTTTCCGCAAACAGCACGGCCCGCGACGGTCGGATGACCCGCACCGGAAACGTCCGCCTGTGATATTCGGACAGGAAGACGTGATGAGCGGACTGTTTATCGTGTTGCTGCTGGGCATGAATCTCGGCGTGAAGCTCTATTTCAAGTCGGAGGAAGACCGTAGGGAGTTTGCCGAGTTGAAGCACCACAGTCTGGAGCATCAGCTGGAGTATCTGCGCTACCAGATTAACCCCCACTTCCTGATGAACACGCTGAACAACATCCATGCCCTTGTCGACATCGACCCCGAGCGTTCGAAGACCACTATTGTGGAGTTGTCGAAGCTCATGCGCTACGTGCTCTACGAAGGAGCGAAAGACGTGGTGCCCCTATCGCGCGAAGTCGACTTTGTGCAAAACTATATCACGCTGATGCGCCTGCGCTATACCGACAAGGTGAGCATCGACGTCAGCCTGCCCGAGTCGTTGCCCGACCGCAACATTCCCCCGTTGCTCTTTATCTCCTTCGTGGAAAACGCCTTCAAGCATGGTGTCAGCTACAGCAGTCGGTCGTTCATCCGTGTGACGCTGCACTGTACGGCAGACGACCTGACTTTCACCTGTCGCAACAGCAAGCACCCCGACCATGCCAACGAGCAGGGTGGGGTGGGACTCGAGAATGTGCGTCGCCGGCTCGACCTGCTCTATGGCGACGACTACCGGCTCGACATTGCCGAAACCGGCGAGGAATACGGCGTGACACTTGTCTTACCCTTAAAAACCGAAACAGCCGATGACAAATCCTGAAACCATACGCTGCCTTGCCGTCGACGACGAGCCGTTGGCGCTGCAACAGCTTGCCGCCTACATCCGTCGCGTGCCCTGGCTGGAGCTTGTGGCCGAGTGCCAGAGTGCCATTGAGACCCGCGAACAGTTGGAGAAAGAGATGATTGACGTCTTGTTTATCGACATCAATATGCCCGACATGACCGGTATGCAGCTGGTGCGCTCGCTGGCTGCTCCGCCGCTCATCGTCTTCACCACTGCCTATTCCGAGTATGCCGTCGAGGGCTATAAGGTCGATGCCGTTGACTATCTGCTCAAACCGTTCGGTTTCGACGAGTTTCGCCGTTCTGCCGAGAAGGTCAGGAGCCGGTTGGCTGCCAGTGCTGCAACCCGACAGCCGGCGCAGTCCATGTCCGAGCCGGTTGTCGCGGCAGGTCACGACGACACTTTTTTCTTCAAGACCGAGCACCGCATGGTGAAGGTCAGCCTGTCCGATATTCGCTATGTGGAAGGCATGAGCGAATATGTGAAAATTTATCTCGACAACGACAAGCCTATGACCGTGCTGCTCGCCATGAAACGGCTCGAAGAGCGCCTGCCCGCAAACTTCATGCGCATCCATCGCAGCTACATCGTCAACCTCGACAAGGTGCAGGAACTGAACAAGAACCGCGTCATCCTCGATGCCGACACCTTCCTGCCCATCGGCGAGAGCTATCGCGACCAGCTCGTGAAGTATGTAGAAGACCGATTTTTGTCCAAATAACACCACAGCGTTTCCCTTGCGCATCCCACGTCAACAGTCTTTCCGAAACCGAAAGACTGTTTTTCTTGATACAACCGCAAAGCTTTCACAAAGTAATATAATATATATTACCGAGTAAAAGTATATATATTACCAAGTAATATAATATATATTACCGAGTAAAATAATATATATTACTTTGTG
>CACYRB010000116.1 GCA_902776685.1 uncultured Prevotellaceae bacterium | reverse complement strand
ACATCCTCGCTGGTGCCGAAACTCGTCTCACGATTGACGGGTGTGAAGCGGTAGTCGTTAATGCTCACGTTACCCAGCAGGGCAATGCGCAACCGCTCGATTGGCTTGAAGACGAGGCTCGTCTGGTAATCAAAGTATTGTGGATCATACTCTCCCTTGCTTTCGAGCGAACCCATCAGCGAGGAGTTGCGCTTATAGCGCAGGCCGTGCATCTGTGAGTAGTGCTTCGTGCTATGGCCCAGCATCAGGCTCCCGCCTTGCAGACTGGCAGCAAGGGCGCCCTCAAATGCTTCCGGCTCACGATACGTGATATCGAGCACCGACGACATGCGGTCGCCGAAATAGCAGCCGGAAAGCACCGCGCCGCCGGTCAGAACGGGGCTCACATCCATTGCGGAAGCCATAGCCATGCTGATGACGCCACCATGATAAAAACCGGCAAAGAGGATCGTGACGATGGACATCAGGGCAACGATAAACGGGGCACGAGGCACGAATCCCATCACGAGATACAGGAGTATGGAATAAGACGCTATCTGGTTGACCACGATAAGTACGTCAACATTCTCCGGAGGCAACACGGTGAGAAAGATGATACGCATAGACTCGAAGAGTTGCGAGCCGATTCCATAATAGGCGAAAGCTCTTACCAGACTCATCTTATGTGCCAAGAACAATGCCATCGATGATATATTTACCAAGAGAAGTCCTATCGTAATGATAAGATAGGTGGCAGGGGCATGGCCTATGATACTGATCAAATTGGTAGAGAGGACGATGAAAGAAATGATGAAATTGAACAGGAACACCGTGAAACGGAGTCTTTCCTCACTATTTCCCCCATGCTGTTCTATAAAATCTTGTAACAGAATCTTTAAAGGCTGTGTCGTCATGATATATCGGTTGATTATGGTTTCAGATGCAAAGATAGTACATTATTTTGAATCCAAAAACTTTTTACCCTACAAAATACAAAAAAATGTGGGGTTTTGTGGGGCTATTTTTTCGAATGTTGGGCCATTTTGGGGTATAAATTATTTGCATAGTTTGCTCGTTTTATATATATTTGCATCATCGAAGAAAAAATAGATCTTTCATCTTTCTAAAAAAATCGCAATTTACAATTTAACTAAAGACAGTGGTTAACACAAAAGATTAGAAGTCCGTGATGGACGATAAAGGCACGATACCAATGAGTATCGTGCCGTCTTTTTTCTAAGAACTTTAAGTCTAATATCAAATCAAGCTAAAAGCTACCTTCATCATATTGGTGAAAGCATTCTGGCGTTCTTCAGCCGATGTAGCCTTGTCCTCTACCAAGCTATCGCTGATGGTAAGGATTGTAAGCGCCTTCTTACCGGCTGCCGCCGCATTGGCATAGAGCGCCGCACTTTCCATCTCAACGGCAAGGACACCCATCTTGGCCCAATTCTTCCATTCCTGGTTATCATCATAGAAGACATCGCTACTCAGCACATTACCTACCCAGTAGCGGATGCCCATCTCCTTACAACCTTCCACGGCTGAAGAGAGCAAGTCATAGTCTGCGATAGGCGCATAAGTACCCGGCAAGCGATACTGATGAAGATAGTTGGAATCGGTACAAGAGCCCTGGGCGATGACAACGTCGCCCAAATCCATACCCTTCTGGATACATCCCGCCGTGCCCACACGGATGATCTGTTTCACATTATAGAAATGGAACAATTCATAACTATAGATTCCTACCGACGGCATACCCATGCCATGGCCCATCACGCTGACGCGTTTACCTTGATAAGTACCGGTATAGCCAAACATGTTTCGTACACCATTAAACTGTACAGGGTTCTCGAGGAAATGCTCTGCCATGAACTTGGCGCGCAAAGGGTCGCCGGACATAATAACGGTTTCAGCTATATCACCGGAATTAGCTGCATTGTGTGGAGTTGACATAATATTTAATTTTTATAATTCGTATTGCAAAGATAATAAAAAAGCGGGAAATACGATCTATATCTCAGAAATTAACAATAAAGGCTAAAAAATGGGCTTCCCAACGCATTGCCGAGAAGTCCATCAAATTAATAATATATATATAGATAACTTGAGAATATGTCGTCATCACGACGACGAGAAAAATATGTTCTCAGAATGCCTTTAACTGTCTTGGTTTTTATAATCTTTTGCAAAATTAGCAACTATTATTGGATTATGCAAGTGTTTTATCATATTTTTGTGATATATCAAAAGTAACAATAAAAAACAGGTGAGCGTGTCATCACGACAAACCCACCCCACATGCGAAATTAAATTAACGATGCAAATATACAATTTTTTTCGCTAAAGTGGTAATGATTTAACAGAAAAATGCCCGTTGGCACGTATTTTTTCTTCACTTTAGCTCTTCATTTACACTCTTTCTATATATTAAGGTGAAAATAACTACAAAGAAAAAGAAAAAACAATATATCACAAATTATGAAAAAAAAGTCACTATAAAATATTGACACATAAAAAAATAGCCCTTATTTTTGCAACAGATAGAATGAGGCTAACATAAGAAAACATTCTTATTACTTTTTTGTGATATTAAAGATCAGATTCGCATTTTCTAAACACTATTACTAATTTAAGATAGATTATTTATGAAGAAACTATTTATTTTTGCTGCATCTTCATTATTGATGCTAGCTAGTTGCTCAGAGAGTAACGATTTCGTTAACAATGTAGCTCAGGATTCTCCTATCGCTTTCTCTGCTTATAATGGCAATGGAACACGTGCTGGTTATGCAGGTGATATTAGTTCCACAACTCTCCAAACTACAGGTTTCGGTGTGTTCGCTTATAACACAGGCGCTTCTGATTATGGTGCTACAGGTCATTCAACTATGGCAACTACAGAAGATACTCCAAACTGGGCACCTAACTTCATGTGGAACCAGAAGGCCACCAGACAGGAAGATACGGAGCCGTTTACCTACGAGCCCCTGAAATACTGGCCTAACGACGAGACCAACAAGCTGTCGTTCATCGCCTACTTCCCCTATTGCAACGGAGCAGACGACGACGGCACCGACGAAGACATCGCCTCGACAGGCATCACACCTCGATTGACCAATAGCGGAACAGGCCTGCCTACTTTCGACTTCACGGTGAAGAATGCCATTGACGACCAGGTGGACTTCCTCGTGTCGGATGTGCTGCCCAACATGCCAAAGAGTCGCGATACGGACGACGACCCAGGGCTACCGTTCAACGACCTGACGATAACAGACCGCGTGCAGTTCCTCTTCAAGCACATGACGGCGAAGGTGGAATTCCGCATCGTGGCTGACGCAAAGATTCGCAAAGACATCGTCAACTTCCAACTGACGACGCTGAGCGTCAGCAACTTGTACAAGAGTGGCAGACTGACCCCTTCGTACAACAAGGAGACAGGCATCACCAGTTTCAACTGGAGTGGACAGACCACGAAGCAAGACTACGACTTAAAGACCTACGAGCCGCAACTGCTGTTGCCACAGGACATCGGAGACGACGTGATGCTGAGCCTCGAGTACGAGATTACCTTTAAGAGCGACGGCACGACCTACAAGTACGACATCTACGGAAATCCTGTAGC
>CACYRB010000115.1 GCA_902776685.1 uncultured Prevotellaceae bacterium | reverse complement strand
CAATGCAAGGCCAAGAAAAAAACTCGGATTCAAGGCTCCGGTTCAGACTTTTTTCATACCTTTGCAGACGTAGTTGCATTTTGGAGTTGAATCTTCGGTTCGAGAAAATCGAAATTAATTTTGGTTTTCTACTCACTTAATCGTATCTTTGCAGTCGTTATGAAGAGCTTTAAAGATTTAGTGCAACTACGGCGCAGTCATCGAAAATTTACAGACGAGCCTGTTGATGCAGAGCATGTGCGGCTCATTATGAGGGCTGCGCTGATGGCGCCCACGTCAAAGAGTGGACGCACGTGGCAGTTTTTTGTTGTCGACGACAGGTCGGTTCTTGAGCGACTTGCCGATGCGAAGAGTATGGGAAGTCAGTTTCTGAAAGGGGCACCGCTGGCGATAGTCGTGGCTGGCGACGGTTCGATAAATGATTGTTGGATAGAGGACTGTTCCATTGCGGCCATTTCGATGCAGTATCAGGCAGAGGAACTCGGTCTGGGTTCGTGTTGGATTCAAATGCGTGGGCGCGGACTGACCGATGGGACGAGTGCCCAAACGGTTATACAGGGAATCCTCGGCCTGCCTGAAAACATAAGTGTTCTTTGCGTGATTGCTCTCGGTCATCCCGCCGATGAGCGTAAGCCGCAGAATGAAGACCGATTGAAATGGGAGAACGTTCGGATTGTGAGTAGCGAGTAATTCGTGAATTTCCCGCCATAAATTCATGTTGAATCATAAATGAACTTTAAGTTTAGACCTATGAAGGTTGTTCTAATTGGCGCAGGAAATGTGGCTACGCATTTGGGCAAGGCGATTGTCGGTGCCGGTCATCACGTTTTGCAAGTGTATAGCAGAACGTCAGCCTCTGCCAATAGACTTGCCTGTCAGCTTTGTTGTGAGGGTGTCAGTAGTTTCGACGATCTTTCCAACGAGGCAGATCTTTATATAGTCTCTGTGAAAGACGATGCCCTCGAAACGGTTGTTCGTGAAGTATGTCGTGGCCGCGAAAAGGCCACGTTTGTTCACACCGCAGGTAGTATGCCTATGAGCGTGTTTGATGGATGTTGTGAGCACTATGGTGTTATTTACCCAATGCAAACATTTTCGAAAGAGAAACCGTTGGATTTCAGAGAGATACCGATGTTTGTAGAAGCATGTGATGAAGATACTGCCCAACAGTTAGAAACCTTTGCCAAGCAGTTGTCGGAGCGAGTCTTTCGATTGTCGACCGCAGCTCGCCGGCATCTTCATTTGTCAGCAGTCTTTGCCTGTAATTTTGTAAATCATTGTTATACGATTGCCGGTGAGTTGCTGAAGGAACAGGGAATCCCTTTTGATGTCATGTTGCCCCTAATTGATGAGACAACTCGTAAGGTCCACATTCTGTCGCCTCAAGAGGCTCAGACAGGTCCTGCCGTCAGATGGGATGAAAATGTAATTCAGAAACATTTGGCTTTGCTTGCTGACCATCCTCTCTATGCCGACATTTACAAAATGATGTCGCAGTCAATACATGGTCAAGGTTAAATGATAATAATAAAGAGGAATGAGTGATGATAAATTATGATTTGAAAAAGATTCGAGCCATCATTTTAGATGTCGACGGCGTACTTTCATCTGAAACGGTGGGAATGGATGCTGACGGCAATCCCATGCGCACGGTAAACATCAAGGATGGCTACGCTATTCAGCTTGCACAAAAGAAAGGTCTCCGGGTGGTTATCCTTTCGGGCGGACTGGGCGAAAATATTCGTCGACGCTATGAGTATCTCGGTGTGGAGGACATTTATCTGCGTTGTGCGGTGAAGGTGGAAACTTATGAACTGTTTTGTCAAAAGTATGACATTGCCGACGAGGAAGTCTTATATATGGGCGACGACATTCCCGATTTACCCATGCTGAGACGAGTGGGATGTCCGTGTTGTCCTGCCGATGCTTGTGTTGAGGCAAAAGCAGCAAGTGTGTATGTCAGTCAACGCAATGGAGGTCATGGGTGTGTTCGCGACGTTATTGAACAGGTGATGCGCGTACAAGGCACGTGGATGAACGATGCGGAAGCATTTGGATGGTAAGAATTTAGAGAAAAGCGAATGAAATTGATATTGTGTAGCAACTCGCCACGACGGAAAGAGTTGTTGGCGGGATTGGACATTCCATTTGAAGTAAGAATAAAAAAGGGAATAGAGGAGCCTCGTCCTGTCGGTCTTACTCCTGTGGAAACGGCAAAAAGCATTGCCAAAGGTAAGGCTGAAGCTTATGAACCGGAAAACGACGACGAGGTCATTCTTACTGCAGATACCATAGTTGTCTGTGATGATGTGATATTAGGTAAGCCTGATGATGAAGCCGACGCATGTCGTATGTTGCGGTTGCTTAGCGGACGTTCACATCAAGTAATTACAGGCGTGGCACTCAAAAGCCGAAATGCTTCCCGAGTGTTTGCCGTAACGTCGGAAGTGACGTTTAAGACACTCACAGAAGATGAAATTTCCTATTATGTTGAGCATTATCGTCCGTTTGACAAGGCTGGTGCCTATGGCATCCAAGAGTGGATTGGCTATATTGGAGTCACACGTCTTGAAGGCTCTTATTTCAATGTCATGGGACTTCCTGTTCAACGCATTTATGAGGAACTAAAAACACTTCCATTTGCACATTGCTAAAGAAAAAGTAATATCATTACAATTGGCACCAAATGCGCTCTTGGTTTATTTGGTGCCAAAACGTATTGTTTATTCTATGTAAACCTATCGTTTATGTTACGCAAACCTATCGTTTACGCGATGAAAACGTATGGTTTATGTTTTGCTTTTGAATTAGTGGTTTTTTGCGGGTGTTTTGAGCATTTTAGCATTATGGAAACTTTTTTAATGTTTTTTATTTGCAATAATGTACGTGAACCAACTTAATTGTTGTAATTTTGCAGTGCCTTAGCGAAAAGGCATTGAATTATAAACTATAATAAACATGACTGAAAACATTGACATCCGTGAGTTAAATGCCCGGATAGAACAACAAAGTGGCTTCGTGACCGACTTGGTGACGGGTATGAATCGTGTGATTGTAGGACAGCGCCATTTAGTGGATTCCCTGCTGATTGGGTTGTTGAGCGACGGACATATTCTGCTTGAAGGTGTCCCTGGATTGGCAAAAACCTTGGCCATCAAGACACTTTCCGAGTTGATTGACGGTGATTTCTCGCGCATACAGTTTACTCCCGATTTGCTACCGGCCGATGTGGTAGGCACGCTGGTCTATTCTCAGAAAGACGAACGTTTCTCGGTAAAGCGCGGTCCGGTGTTCGCCAACTTCGTGCTGGCAGACGAGATAAACCGTGCTCCAGCCAAAGTGCAGAGCGCGTTGCTCGAAGCAATGGAAGAACATCAAGTTACGATAGGCGAGGAATCGTTCGCATTGCCTCGTCCTTTTATGGTGATGGCCACGCAGAACCCGATTGAGCAAGAGGGTACCTACGAATTGCCTGAGGCACAAATGGACCGTTTCATGCTGAAGGTTGTCGTGGGGTATCCCACACTTGAGGAGGAAAAGGCCATCATTCGAGAGAATATCGGTAAAGGCGGTCTGCCCAAAGTGTCGCCCGTTACGTCGGCAGAAGAAATTGTTAAGGCACGCGAAGTGGTTGGCGATGTCTATCTTGACGAGAAGATAGCCCAGTATATTGCTGACCTTGTCTTCGCTTCGCGCTATCCCGACCGTTATGGCTTGGCCGAGTTGAAGGAGCTCATCTCGTTCGGAGGTTCGCCACGTGCAAGCATCAATCTCGCAAAGGCTGCCCGTGCTTATGC
>CACYRB010000114.1 GCA_902776685.1 uncultured Prevotellaceae bacterium | reverse complement strand
TGGGAATCGCGAAATTCCATTTCCCAAAGTTCATTTGTACGGTTTAACTCATAAAGTACAGATTATCAACACTGTATAGATATTGCGTGGGAAAGTAGAGTTTCTGCGCGGAAAATTTGCATATTTTTTTTCGAATATGTATATTTGCATCGTGAATATGGGCAAGGTTTATCTGTTGACGCTTGTCGGTTATCGTTCCCGGCATCGTCATTGCTCAAAATAACAATGAGGTCCAAGAGAGACTTACTCCTATTGCGATCAGGACGAAAGTCCTGGAATTATTCAGTTTCTCAATTACCTCTTTATCTTCTATTCGTAATGAACAACCTCGTTTTAACTAAAGTAGCTTTGCGCTATCAGGCATTGTTTCTTGACATCAGTCATGAGGACATCAACTTGCGGTCAGATATAACTCCGCCAGTTGTGGCTTTTGTTGCCCGTATGGCGGAATACGGCTATTGCATTAGCGAAGAATTGTTGCACGCACTGAACATGGTGTCTTTGGAGCACTTGAACGAGATTACTTCATGCATTGATGAAGTGATGGGTGTCAAGCTGAACTGGGCGCCGCTCGTCAAGGGGTGGAACACACCTACGGGCGAGACGCGAGACGACCATTTCATCACGCTCATTGCCAATATCTTCGGAGAGAAAGTCGGCCTAAAGGGCACCACTCTACCCTGCGGCCACCTTATCCCCAACGGCACATTCCCCCTTGAGCGCTACAACGGCTGTCCATTCTGCGGAACACCATTCGAAACAGACAGCTTTGTCTACAAAGGCCAAGCCAGCAAGCTGAAAGAACTACGATTGTTTACCGTCGCTGACATGAAACGCGTGTTTGAATCACTTCTGTCGTCATCAACACCCCTTGATGGAACACAAAAGGACACACTGACACTTCTGATGCGTGTATTTCCCCTGCCAGACTTGACAAACATTACTATGAAAGAGACGGCTATGCTGGTGGTCAAACTGTTGACTGAGCAAGACAAGGCTGATGAGGCGACACAGTTACTGAAGACCCCTACCGATGTATTGCGATACCTCTGGTATGAGAAGACCGGCCACGTGCAGATTATCGAGCCGAAGACCCTTGTTGTCCATGCCGACAAACTCTACCGCCACATGTGGGAGCCGCTTGACCAGAGTGCCGATGCCGCCCGATGCATGAAAGAGCGATTAAAACTCAGATACGACAGAAAAGCCTGCATGCGCGTGGCACGATGGTTGAATGCCATTCCTATGACTGCTCACCAGGCAGCCGAGAACATGAATCCCAAGCGCGGCATGTGGGTGCGCATGATTCGTGCACTCCGATTAGGTGAATACTCACGTAAAAAGGGGTTTGGCCATCTTGCTGAAATTCTCGATACTTTTTACAAACAGGATTACGTCACATGGCACGGGCATCTCGACAAAGCTCGAAAGCAGAACGAAGTCGACACGACGCTGAACATGCTGAAACAACGTCCAGGACTCTTTGCTCGATGTTTGTTTTCCACCATGCTCCGTTTCGGAAGCGGCAGAGTGTTGTCGGCATTCGAAGAGGTAAGTGAGAAGGTTCCCGCCCGATTATTGTTGTCGCTCGGAAGTGCTGCCGAAAGCTGGTTCGATATATTGACCCCGCGACTGGCCCACCCTATCACGGGTGTTACCCATAGGCTTGAGCCTCACCCTTTGCTGACACTTTACGACGAACCCTCACGACAAAAGATGGCTCAGGCTGTTGCGAACCTCTACAAATCGTCGATGAGTCGGCGTTTCGCGGCGCTTCGCACCATAGCCAAGACCATCTATATCGCCCCCGCGCTTCAGACCATCCCCGTTAGCGTGGGCGACCGTTCGGCCACCATACAAGATGCATCGTGTGCATTGATGGGAACTCGATTTCCTGTCGAAGGCAATGCTATACGGTTATTCCTCCAATGGGGCAAAGGTCTGCCTGCCCAACACCTCGATATGGACTTAAGCTGCCGCATCACCTTACCAGACAACAAAATTGCAGAATGTGCTTATTACAATCTGACTTGCGTTGGAGCGAAACACTCCGGTGACATCCAATCCATCCCCGAGCAGGTAGGCACGGCCGAATATATAGAGTTGTCATTATCTGAACTCGAAGCTGCTCATGCCCAATATGTTATTTTCACCTGCAACGCCTACACCACCGGTGCGCTCTCGCCCAATCTCATGGTGGGATGGATGGACTCGGCTCACCCGATGACCATCTCAGAGACCACTGGTGTAGCCTATGACCCGTCGTGCGTAAGTCATATGGTGCGTATCAGCGAGGGAAACCTCTCAAAGGGCCTTATCTTCGGAGTGCTCGACGTACCTAAGCGCGAAATCGTTTGGTTGGAAATGCCATTTACCGCACAAAACCTACGAGGAGCCGATAGTGCCTCGGTAGAGGCCCTGCTACGCCGGTTGGCCGCCAAGCCCACCATCGGCGAACTACTGGGCATCAAAGCCAAAGCTCAAGGCCTGCGTCTTGTCGATAATTCCGACGTCGCCGACGAGGTTTACACCTACGAATGGGCCCTCAATCCGGCCGAAGTAACAAAGGTTTTGGAAATATGATTTTTAGACAACAACAAGATGTTTACAGGATGAAATCAGACACATTTATTTTCAACACAAAAGAAAAAGAAATAGCACAACAGTCGTGGAACCAACTGCGTTCATTGGTCGAAGCCATTAGCGACGAAGACGAACAACTATTGAAAGCCCATCTTAACAAAGCCATTAAGCAACAGGCTCTCCGACGCGACGCATTCGGACTGAACCCCGTTACATTGGCCATACAAACGGCCCTGCTAGCCGTACAAGAAGAAAATCTAGGACGCGACGGGGTGATGGCCATCCTGCTTGATGCCTGTTTGCAAAACAACGTGTCGGAAATCGAGTCGATTGGCTCTGTTGTCGACGCGAGTGTCGTTCGCATCCTACATGGGTTGTTGCGCATTCGAAGTCTCTACGAGAAGAATCCCGTGATTGAAACCGAGAACTTCCGCAATCTGCTGCTATCGTTTGCCGAGGATATGCGCGTAATTTTGATTATGATTGCCGACCGCGTAAACTTGATGCGAAACCTTCGCGACACGTCCAACACCGAGGCTCGGAAGCAGGTTTCAGAAGAGGCAGCTCATCTCTATGCCCCACTCGCTCACAAGCTCGGCCTGTATAAGTTGAAGAGTGAACTGGAGGACCTCTCACTAAAGTATCTGGAGCACGACGCCTACTACATGATCAGAGAGAAACTGAGCGCCACTAAAAAATCGCGCGACGCCTACATTTCCCGCTTCATCAAGCCTATTGAGACACGCCTACGCCAAGAGAACATTGTTTTTCACATGAAGGGCCGCACCAAATCGATTCATTCGATTTGGCAGAAGATGAAAAAACAACAATGCGGCTTTGAGGGTGTGTTCGACCTGTTTGCCATTCGCATCATCATCAATTGCCCTGAAGAACGCGAGAAAGAGTTCTGCTGGCGCGTCTTCGCCTATGTAACCGAGATGTACACCTCGAACCCTAAACGAGTGCGCGACTGGCTCTCTGTACCAAAAAGTAATGGCTACGAGAGCCTTCATACAACCGTTCGCGGACCTGAAGGCAAATGGGTAGAGGTGCAGATTCGCAGTGAGCGGATGGACGAGGTGGCCGAGCGTGGTGTGGCAGCGCATTGGCGCTACAAAGGTGTGAAGGCAGAGGGTGGACTCGACGAGTGGCTTACCGGAATACGACAGATGCTGGAAAACGCTACTGGTGCAGAAGCCATGGACGACTTCAAGATGGACCTCTACGACAAGGAGATTTATGCCTTCACTCCACACGGTGATCTCTTCAAGCTGGCCAAGGGAGCAACTGTACTCGACTTTGCCTACCACATACACTCAAACGTCGGGAATACCTGTATCGGTGCACGAATTAATGGGCGGATTGTGCCCATACGTGAGGAACTTCACTCAGGCGACACGGTTGAAATCATCACGCAAAACAACCAAAAGCCCAAGCTCGACTGGATAAACATTGTAAAGACCTCGCGAGCCAGGTCAAAGCTTCGCCTGGCGTTGAAAGAAACCCAAGCAAAAGATGCGCAACTGGCCAAGGAAATGCTTGAG
>CACYRB010000113.1 GCA_902776685.1 uncultured Prevotellaceae bacterium | reverse complement strand
TGGAGTTAACGGACAATAGTTTTTCCTATCGCGAGAACTATCGTCTGCTAACTCCTGCTAACTTCCGTCAACGCAGTCGACTAACTCCCGTTAACTCCCGCAAGCGAAGCTTGCGAAACTTGAATAAACAAGAAAACAGTAGATGAAGCTCTGAACAGTCAGAGCGCGAAAGAATCAGGCAGGCACATCGGGGGATGCGCCGGCCCGTAGGTCTTCACATGGAGTGTTCTCAGTGATTTAACGTTGATGTAAACAAACAATGTAGCAATATGTCAAAGAACGCGCAAGCCGAAAGCAAAGCGTGGCACAACGGTCGGTTTGCAGACAACACTATAGCGTTTGTCCTTGTGCCGCTCGCAGGCTGATGATGCTTGTCGTTGTTTTGTTCATTTTGTCTTGCTACAATTTGTTTTTTGGTGATAGAATGATTAATTCGGGTGCAAAATTATATAAAACTCGCAATCGACGCAAATATTTTTCCCGATTTAACATTTGCGACCTCGTGATTCTTCGATGGTTTTAGTTTTCAGTTTTTAGTTTTTAGTTTTCAGGTCTCAGTTTTTAGTTTTTAGATTTTCAACTTTTCAATGCGCGAGCCTAATTATGCATTATGCATTATGCATTATGAATTATGAATTATGAATTGTTCCTTTTCCTCACCAGTTCGATGGCTTCTTTGCCAGTCAGGTGCTCAATGTCGAGACGGATGACCAGCATGCGGGCGAGGCCGCTCTCGATTTCTTTCTGCAGGGCTTCGTCGTGACCGGGATTGTATTTGTCGCCCAGCCGACGGGCTGCCGCCAGCTTTTCAGCTTCGTCTTCTACGATGCTGATACGGCCAAAGGCAATCACACTGCGGAAATGGGTGGTGTAGGTTTCGGGCTGAACATGGTCCTGGTCGATGACACAGAACGATGCCTTATCGCAGTTTCTGATGGCATCAATCTTGTGGCCGCTCAGTGCGCTGTGGAAATAGAGACGGCCTTCGACATACACGTGGCTGATGGGCACGGCATAGGGATAGCCGCCATCGCCCAACAACGCAAGCGTGCCGGAGGTGGATTCCTGTAATATGCCAATGCTCTCTTCGTCGGGGAGCAGTTGGCGCTTGCGTCTCATTTCTCTAAATTCGGTCATGTCGTTTCGTCGCGATGATGTGCAAAGTGAATCGCATCGGGGGACTTATTGCTTCACGGCCTGCGGCGTCCAGCTTTTGAAGAAGCGCAGCACTTTTTCCTTGTTGTAGCCTTGGCCCTCTTCCAAGAAACTGGAATCCTGGATGTGAATGACTCGCCCCTCTTCATCGAGCACGACAAACACAGGGTAGCCGAAGCGGCCGCAGTTGTCGAGCCGTTTCATCAGGGCAGCAGCCTGTCGGGCCTTCTCTTCTCCACCCGACTTGCGGGGATTGTAGTTGACGTGGGCATAGACGAAATTCTCGTCAACGAACGTGCTGATGTCGGCATCGGTGGTGATGAACTCGGCAAAGCGCAGACACCACGGACACCAGTTGCCGCCAACCTGACAGATGACGTACTTGCCCTCGGCCTCGGCCTTGGCTACGGCCTGGTCGATTTGCTCAAGGGGGTTGATGTTCTCGTCGTAGACCTTCCGCGGGGCGTTGGTCTGTGCGTTGGCCGCAACGAACAGGAATGCGGCCAACAGGGAGAATAGAATTTTTTTCATCGTGTTATATTCTTCAGCATTTTATGGCTGCAAAGATACGATTTAGTGAGCAAAAATGCAAATGAATTTGCATTTTCATTTACTTAATCGTATCTTTGCAGCAGGAAAAGTTGAAAGGTTGAAATGTTGAAAGGTTGAAAAGTTGAAAAATTGAAAA
The DNA here is from genome assembly GCA_902776685.1 of uncultured Prevotellaceae bacterium. GTDB lineage: Bacteria > Bacteroidota > Bacteroidia > Bacteroidales > Bacteroidaceae > Prevotella. The sequence continues at coordinate 2,867 of CACYRB010000113.1, read as the reverse complement.
ATAAATCGTAAATTGTAAATCGTCAAATCGTAAATTAAAAAGTTGAAATGTTGAAAAACTAAAAACTATATTATGGATAGAAAAAGAATCAAGTCTTGGATGGCGTCGCTGCTGTTGATGGTATGCAGCCAGGTTGTTTTGACGGCTTGTTCAGCCCATGACTATACGGCTGAAAGCGACAGTGTAAAAGCCATAGCCGACAAGGTGTGGGCTTTCAGTCAGGGACACCCCGACGGTTTCACGCTCGACATACGCACGATGACCGAGCCGACCGAAGGCATCGCTGTCAGCTATGCGGCAACACAAAACAGCCACTCGCGCAACCAGCTCGACCGTGTGGTCGGTCATGCCCTTCAGCACGACGGATATGTAGGTGGATGGTATAACGGCGAAGACGGATTGTATTACTTCGACAGCACGCGTCTGTTCCCGGAAAGTTCGCTTGGCACAGCTATCGCGTTTGGCAAAGAGAACGGGCAACATTCAGTTTTTATCCTGTCGTTTTATACCGATGTTCCTCTCGACGGGAAGGTTGCAGAGATTGAAGAACGTGGCATCATACGCTTTGGCACGACGGGCGACTATCGGCCGCTGTCGTTTTGTGAAGCCGACGGGACCTACTGGGGCTTTGGCATCGAGGTTGCGAAGGAGATTGCTGCCAGAATGGGAGTAGGCATAGCGTTTGTCAAAACCTCGTGGCCGACGTTGACGGCTGATGTGCTTGCCGACCCGCAGATGTTCGACCTGGCCATCGGGGGCATCACCATCACCGATGCCCGACGCGAGACGATGCTGATGAGCGATGGCTATCTGGCCAACGGCAAGACCATTCTTTGCCGTGCATCGGAGGCCGGGCGGTTTAAGAGTCTGGCCGATATCGACCAACCCGATGTGCGTGTGATGGTAAACCCCGGCGGACTGAACGAGAAGTTTGCCCGCGAAAACCTGACTCATGCCGAGATTGTGGTGCACGAGAAAAACGAGGAGATACCGACCCTTGTGGCAGAGGGGCATGCCGACGTGATGATTACCGAGATTACGGAGGCTCCCTATTACGTTCAGCACGACGCGCGACTGGCTGCGCCGCTATTGAGTGAGCCGTTCACCCACGGTGAGATTGGCGTGCTGATGCGCCAAGGGCAGGACGACCTGCTGCAACTGGTTAACGCCATCATCGGTCAGATGAAGGCCGACGGCACGCTCGATCGCCTGCACGAGCAGTATTTTTAGTGGACGTCGATGCCGTCGAAGAAGCGGCAGGGCATCATCTCCTCGGCCGCCATGCGGCCCATCACCTGTCCTATCTCGGGGTGATGGAAGTATTTCAGGGCGTGGATGATGCGGCTGGCCTCCGAGCCGGCCTCATAGAAGAAGAGGGCGGCGGCCCGCTCTATGGGCAGGCGGGCGTAGAAGCGGCGTGCCATCTCGTTGTCGTAGGGGTGCTGGGCAAATCCTGTGCGCGGCAGGGCCAAGTTGCAGGCCGTGCAGAGCACCTCCTCGCTGATGCCGAGCCGGCAGCCGCATATCACGCAGGCCTGCGGCGAGATGAGATTCAGCACACGGTGCCAGAAACTAATCCTCGTCTCCATCGTCGGTCGTGTCGTAGTCGTCGGCACCGTCGAGGCACTGCCTGATGAGGTCGACGGTAAAACCGCGGCCCATGGCAAAGCGTATCAGCTTGCCGTTGGCCTCATAGTCGCTGGCCGCCTTGATGGTGCGGCGCTTGCTCTTGAGTAGGGGGCGGAGGATGGCGAGGTACACCTCGTCGGGCACCTCGTCGAGGGCCTCGCGGATGATGCCCTTGGGAATCTGTTTCAGGTAGAGGGCCTGTTCCACCTTGCGGCGGCCCCATTTGTTGCTCTGTATGCGGTCTTTCACGAAGAGGCGGGCATAGCGGCTGTCGTCGATGTATTTCTCTTTCACCAGATAGGCCAGCACGGCCTCTTCGGTAGCGGCATCGGCTCCCCACTTGCGCATCTTCTGGCGCATCTCGTGCGAGCAGTATTCGGCGCGGGCGCAAAGGGCCGTTAGCTTGCTCAGTATTTCTTGTTGGGTCATGATTGTGTCGGGGTTGGGGAATTGGTGGGCCGGGTGGCCACGGCGTAGCGGGGCAGTCCGAACGGGTCGCGGCGGATGGCCACATCGGCAAAGCCTTCCTGTGCGAGCAGCGCTGCCGTCTCACGGCCCTTGGCGGTGTTGATCTCGAAGTACAGCCTACCGCCGGGCCGCAAAGCCCGGGTGGCATAGCGGGCGATGGACGCATAGAAGAGCAGCGGGTCGTCATCGTCCACGAAGAGGGCCTCATGGGGTTCATGCCGCAGCACATGCTGAGCCATGCGTGCAGCCTCGGAGCGGCACACATAAGGCGGGTTCGATACGATGATGTCCCACCGGTCGCTGTCGTGGGGCGGCCGCAGGGCATCCGTCAAACTGAAAGCGACTTCTGCGCCGAGGCATTCGGCATTCTCCCGGGCGGTCTGTAAGGCTTTTGGCGAGATATCCCAAGCATTGACATGGGCACCTCTGATATCCAGGGCCAGCGTGATGGCGATACAGCCGCTGCCGGTGCCTATGTCGAGCACATCGGGATGCTCCGGCGCCTCCTGTGCCACCATGCGGCACAGTTCCTCGGTCTCGGGCCTTGGTATCAGCACTCCGGGTCCCACATGGTATTTCCTGCCGGCGAACCAGGCCTCTCCCAACACGTATTGCACGGGTTCTGCCTGTTCCAGGCGCCGCAGCAGCAGTTCCAGTTGCTTTTGCTTCTCCTGTGGCAGCATGTCGAGTCCGCCGCAGTAGAGGTCGGCCTGTGTCAGGCCGAACCGCTCTTCCAGCAGCAGCATTACGATGGTGCGGGCCTCGCCTTC
>CACYRB010000112.1 GCA_902776685.1 uncultured Prevotellaceae bacterium | reverse complement strand
CATCATGAGCATATTTCCGCGCATTACGATAATTTCTTTCCAACCCCTTCCATGACCAATTACGTGAATTACGATAATTTTCTGTTGATTCCTCACCTTTTTTCTTCCTTTTTTTGAACCGCTTGCGGTTTTTTCTTGCTTTCGGCCATATCATCCCCCTTTCGTCTTTCAATTACCATTTTTTAATCCTTTTTTTCTTTTTTCTTAAGCGTAGCGTTTTTTGATCTTATTATATCCTATTCCATCATGAGCATATTTCCGCGCATTACGATAATTTCTTTCCAACCCCTTCCATGACCAATTACGTGAATTACGATAATTTCTGTTAGACCTTCCAGCGCGCAGCGCCCTTCCCTTTGTCCTGTAAAATTTCTGTGCAAAGCACATTCCTTTTGTATAATAATTTGCCACTCTCCTCGTTATATAAAAAATTAATCCCTAATACCAATCTTTACTATGCGCAAATCCTTACTTATCTGCATCGCCGCTTGCTGCATGACATTGGCGGCAAACGCCCAAGAGGCGCTTTGGAGCGGCACACAGGTGCAGTCGCCTGTGGTCAATCCCGACCGTACCGTCACGTTCAGTCTCTTCGCACCCAAAGCCGTCAAGGTGGAGGTCACCGGCGACTTCCTCCCGCCAGTATCGTTCGACTCGCCCATGGGCAAAGTGGAACAGCCGGGCACTGCCGAACTGACCGAAGGCAAAAACGGCGTGTGGACCTTCACCTCACAGCCGCTCGCGCCGGAACTCTATTCGTATTCCTTCATCGTGAACGGTATGAAAATCCTCGACCCGGCCAATGTCTACGTGAACCGTGATGTGGCGTCGCTCACCAGCATCTTCATCGTCTCGGAGAAAAGTGGCGACAAGGGCGATATCTACCGTGTAAACGAGGTGCCTCACGGCGACGTGGCCAAGGTGTGGTACGACAGCCCCACGCTCAAGATGAAACGCCGCATGACCGTCTACACACCGGCGGGCTACGACCGCGGACGCAACTACCCGGTGATGTATCTGCTTCATGGCGCCGGAGGCGATGAGGACGCATGGACCACACTGGGACGCACGGCGCAGATTATGGACAATCTCATCGCGGCCGGCAAGGTGAAACCGATGATTGTGGTGATGCCGAATGGCAATACCGACTGCCAGGCGGCACCGGGGGCGTGGTCGCGCGGCATGTACCAGCCGTCGTTCATGGCCAGCATCACACCCGATAAAAAACCGGTGGCGTCGATGGATGAGAGCTTCCCGGATATCGTGAAGTTCGTGGAGAGCCACTACAAGGTGGCCAAGGGCAAGAAAAACAGGGCCATCTGCGGACTCTCCATGGGCGGCGGACACTCTTTCGCCACCTCAAAGCGCTATCCTGACATGTTCGACTATGTGGGACTCTTCTCTGCAGGCCTGCACATCAGTGGCGACCGCAACAAGTCGTTCTACCAGTTGCTCGGTGAGAACACAGAGGTGCAGCAACAGCTCAAAAAACTCTTCTCCGCCAAACCGAAACTCTATTGGATTGCCATCGGAAAGACCGACTTCCTCTACCAGCAGAATGCCGACTACCGGCGTTACCTCGACGAGAAGGGCTATCCCTATGAGTATGTGGAGACCGACGGTGGCCACATCTGGCGCAACTGGCGCATCTACCTGTCGCAGTTCGCACAGAAAATCTTCAAGTAGCAGGCGGACTTGCACACCGCATGCCGCATCCTGCTCAACAAGAAGTCTGCCTGAAATGGGCAGACTTCTTGTTTTTCTCTGTTTTCCGAAAGATTACGCATGGCTCCCGTCGCTTCCGTCAGGACATCGGCCATTGGAATTCTGATAGTGAGATGTATACGGATAGTTGAGTAAAATACAAAATAATATAATAAACGATTGCATTACTGATTTTTTTCGTAACTTTGTAACTTTCAAGAATAGACTTTGTTCCACAACGTCTGTCGTCTGACTTGTGTCTTATTTTTTTGAATTTATCAAACAGAGAATCATATAACAAGATGAAAAGAATTTACACAAAACCTACAATAGAGGCTGTGCCCTTGAAAATGGACAGCCCCCTGCTCGCCGGGAGCGACAAAAAAGGTATCAACGCTACCATTTCTGGCTATCAGTCGTCGGATAATGATAACGGCGACAATGGCAGTGGTGACGAAGAGGATGGCTTCTCACAAGATTTGTTTAATTACTAATACCTTAAAAGACAACGAATTATGAAGCGTGCTGGTTGGCTTTTACTTTTATTGTCAGGCATGGTATGGACAGCCTGTTCTTCCGACGATGATGAACTGGTGGAAAACAGCAACGACAGAAAACTACGACAACTGACGATTGCCGAAGTGCCTGTCACCAAAGACACACCCGCATCCAAGAGGGTTCAGCTCACCGACAATTCATCGTCGCTGGATGCCTTATGGACGAAGGAGGATAGGGCTACTTACTTCAATGTGAGCTCATTCAGTTCAGTTACCGTTGATTATGGGAAACTGACTGCGGCTTCCTCTACTGCCACATCGATGTTTCAAGGTGCGGTCAACTGTATAACGGGCGATAAAGTGGCTTTGCTTTACCCCGCCAAGGATCCGGTTCTTTCGGGACCAGACCGTGGCAAATTCACCATCAGTCTCAACGGACAGAAGGGCACGCTCGAAGATATTGCAGACAACTTCCACTATGTTTATGGCGTGGCTGAGGTCACTTCCGTGACGGAACAAACGGCCACGGCTACAATAGACAACATGCAGTCGCTGTTGGCGGTAAGTAAATTCTCGTTTACGGATGGTTCGGAGCTCATTCCTGTAAAGAAACTGACCATCAATTTTTATGATAAAGACTTTGCTTCACTGATGGGCTATACCCTGACAGCTATGCTCACACCAAAGGCTTATGTCAGTTCACTTGCTCTCGAATATCCAGGACAAGACACTTGGGTGAAAACGGTTCTTTCCGTCAATCTCGACAAAGAAACTTCCAATGGTGTCTATGTCGCCCTCTTCCCCTATAGTCCCACAGGCTATATGCACTTTACCGTAACAGGCAGCTCGGGTACCTACACTGGCATGGCCAAGGCCTCGCTGAAAGCCGGCAGATACTATCCCGTTACCCTGAAATTAACCAGACAATAACATAATACTGAAAGAATATGATAAAGGCAGAACATTTCTACCGACTGCTCATGATGACGCTAATGCTCATCGGAGCGGCCACCGATGTGCTGGCCCAGGAATACATTACCGAAGTGATGACCCTTGGCGCAAAGCAAGGCAAGGGTGCTGATGTAAGGCGCGAGTATGAAAACAAAGGTTGGACCGTCGTCAACAACGACCTGAACAGGAATGCAGGTGGATGGGATGTCTATATCGCCTACAAGACCAGCAGCACTGCCAACCCCGAGACCGGCTACATCACCGACATCTGTACAAGCAACAAGTGGGTTGACTCCTTTACCTTCGAAGGTAGAACCTACTACAAGGCTCAGAGCAACAGCGGATTCAACGGAGACCTGAACCGAGGGGCCGGCGGAGAAGACATCGTCGTCTATTACACCCGCGACAGAGGAAGGCTCGGTTCTTACGGGGCCGACAAACGCGTAATAACAAAGTTGTCAGTAACAAACGAAACCGAGGACGGCGACTCCTGGACTGCCGCTATGTCCTGGCGTAACTCGAAATTCGAAGGCATCTGCGACATGAACAGAGGAGCCGGAGGTGATTTCATCTACATACAGCAGCACTTCACCACCCAGACAGTGAAGTGGACTGAAAAGCCCACCTTCGCCTCGGACCTTACCTACAATGGGCAGACACAGAACCTCATCGCCAAGGACACGTGGAAGAACAACTACGGCACGCTGAAATACCGTGTCGACAATGGGACGTGGTCGTGTGCCGTGCCCGGAGCCACCAATGTGGGCAACTACAAGGTGGAGGCACACCTTGAAGGCATCTCGGCCAGCGGCATCGTCTTCGCCGACAACAGCGACGTCGTCACGAAGACCGTCACCATCAACCCACCCATCGTCAAGGCCGCCAACCTGTACGGCATCTTCAACCAACGAGACAAACGGGTGAACCTATCGTGGGACATACCTTCTATTCCCGGCAACTATTCCGATTTCAAGTGGGTGGTCTATCGAGTCGGCACGAAGATAGCCGAACTCGCTCCCAGCGTTCACACCTATACCGATGACGGCTACGCCAACGAGACTGCTACGACCTACGATGTGTACTACGTCTCCAACTTCTGGGACATAACGACGCAGCGCGACGACACGAAGGCAACGGTCACTGTAAGCACTACACGCAATGTGCCCATACGCAACCTGAATGTCGACCAGCAGCTCGACCGCATCGTGTTTACATGGTATTCCGACGCATATCCTGAGGGATTCGGCCACAAGTTCCGCATCTATGTCGACGGTGAGGAGGACCCCATCTACACGCTCACGCCTGCCAACATGCAGGACACGCTGCAGTGGGAGCACCGCACCACCGACAAACACAACAACCGTCAGAACAAGGTCGACCCCGAGACGGGCGTGCCTTATACCGAGGAGCCGCTGAACGCATGCGCTCCCAAACCCTACCGCATAGAAGGCGTCATTGGCAGCGCTGTGCTCAACACCATTACCGTCAACCCGAAGGCCATCGGTGAAGCTACAAAGTTCTACTCGCTCGATGCCTCGAAGGGAGTCTATGAGGGGTCGGTGAAGTTGGCCTGGCATGTAAACCAGCAAGGCTCTTACTATGCCAAGACCTACATCGTGGAGCGACGCCGTGCCGAGCAACAGAACGAGGCATGGGAGGTGTTGACACGCCTGTCGAGCAGTGAGGACTATTTGTTCTATACCGACCAGACGGCGCTGCCCGGCGTTTACTACGACTACCGAATCATCGTGGAGGACAAGTGCGACGACGGCTCTATTATCAACAGCGAAGTGACCAACGTGGGATTCGCCAAGAGCACCGGCACCGTGACG
>CACYRB010000111.1 GCA_902776685.1 uncultured Prevotellaceae bacterium | reverse complement strand
CTTACAATGCCCTCACCGACGAAGACGACCTTGCCGACTTCGTTCTTGACGTAGCTACGATGTATGCCGATTACGACATGACCGACCTTGCACGTCAATGGCTCAACAAATCAACCGAGACAGACCTTGCCGACTATAAAGAAATTGAAGGACGCATTGCCATCAGTCAGGGACTATATAAGAAAAGCGAAGATATTTTCAACAAACTGCTTGACGAAAACCCCTACTCCACCCCTTATTGGAACCATCTCGCCTCTTCGCAGTTCCGTCGCAACCATATCAGCGACTCCATCACTTCAAGCGAATATTCTATAGCTATCAACCCCAACGACGAAGAGGCCATCCTCAACAAAGCCAATGGTCTTTATGCTCTTACAAACTACGAGGAAGCTCTGCACTATTACAAGAGATTTACCCAACTGTGCCCTGATGAACACACGGGTTACCTGCTGCAGGGCATTACGTTACTCAGCCTGAACCAACCAGAACAGGCTCTCGAGCAATTTATTCTGGCAGAAGGGAAATTACCTCAAGACGCTGAGGCTCTCCTCGATGTCTACAACGAAATTGCCTTCACGCTATCCCGCCTCAACAGAATGGATGAAGCATTGTCCTATCTCGACAAAGCCGAGAAATTAGAGAAAATAGACCGAAGCCTACTCCATGTCATGAGAGGTAACATCCTGCTAGAACATGACTATACCGATGAAGCGTTTCACCAATTTAGGATAGCCTCTAATATGCCAGGGTCCACTGACAACACCCTCTATCACATTGCCATTTCGCTCTACGACTGTGGGCACCTCGAACTTGCCCGCGACATGTTCGATACACTTGTGCACAGCGTCAATCAAGATCAAGGAAACGATGGTTATGCCTATCTTGCCGCCTGCCATAAAGAAATGGGTAACCAAAGCGAATATCTGCAATATTTGAAAAAAGCATGCGACGTCAATCCTTACGAGGCCCGCGTTGTTTTCCTCGATGTATTCCCCCCTGATCTCCCCCCGGAACAATACTATGACTATGCCCTGCACAATTCATAATCAGCAACGGACAGACCATAGTTATAAAATAGACCATCTTTAACTCAGATTTCATTATTCACAATTCAATATTCATAAGCAAAGCACATGACCTCCCTACTTAGCAACCTCAACTACCCCGCCATATTCTTCCTCATGCTACTCGAAAGCACCGTCGTACCGGTGCCTTCTGAGCTTGTAGTCTCGCCCGCGGCTTATCATGCTGCAGGTGGAAACCTCAACATATGGCTCATCATCCTCTTTTCCACACTCGGAGCCGATTGTGGAGCCACCATCAACTATGTCGTAGCCCGATACCTTGGACGTCCCGTCATCTATCGTTTTGCCAACAGCCGTCTCGGTCATCTCTGTCTGCTCAATCAGGAGAAATTAGAAAAAAGCGAACGCTATTTCGACCGTCACGGAGCTACGGCCACTCTCACCGGCCGTTTTGTTCCCGTCATACGCCACCTTATCAGCCTTCCCGCCGGACTCGCACGCATGAACTACCTTCGGTTCATCCTTTTTACCACCATTGGTGCAGGGCTATGGCACTCCGTGCTGGCAGCCCTTGGTTGGTGGATGCACAGTTTCGTTCCAGAAGACCAACTCGACAACCAGCTCCATCTCTATGGTCACTACATCAAATGGGGTATTCTTGCTATCCTTGCCATTGTCATTGTTTATTTCACAATACGTTATTTTATCAAGAAGAAGCAAACAAAAGAGAAATAAAAAGCTATGTTTTCCAAAGCCGTTCTTGTTGACGTTAAAGTTAAAGTTAAGGTTAAGGTTAACGTTAACCTAACTATCTATTCTTAATAGATTCTAATATCAGCAATGACAAATGCCCCCACATAGTCGTTGAGACGTTTGACTATTTGCGTCCGCATCATTGAAAGATCCTGGCGCAAGGCCGGATTGGTGATTTTCACCTGCAATGTCTGATTCTTAATGAACTTTTCGCCAGTGTATCGACTGATGGTTGGCCCCATTACAACATCCCAGGCATCAATAAGACGCTTTTGCATGAGAGGTGTCTCAAGTCCTTGTTCACGAAGAATCTGATTTAAAATATCATCTATTTGTTGAACTTTTCGTCGAAACATAATCTATAATTCATGATATCCAAGAGGCCTTAACTTTCAATTTTCCCATCTTGTACAAAGAAGAGCCGATAATCAGAACCACTCTCTGCAAGAATGCTATCGAGGTGGTCGCGATTGGTGTCGGTGATGAATATCTGCCCGAAATGGTCGCCTGCCACGAGTTTAACAATTTGCTCCACGCGCCGAGCATCAAGTTTGTCGAATATGTCGTCAAGCAACAACAACGGCTTCGTTGTCCGATTGCTCCTGCACAGAAACTCATATTGTGCCAACCGAAGTGCAAGTGCATAAGTTTTTGTCTGGCCCTGACTACCCTCTCTACGCATAGAATAGCCTCCAAGAAGCATATCCAAGTCGTCACGATGAATTCCATGAAGCGAATAGCCCACAACACGGTCCTTAAAACGATCGCGCCTGATAATGTCGAGTAATGGACCTCGCTGACAATGTGAGACATAGCCCAATGAAACCTGCTCGCCACCGGCAGCAATATGCTGATAAATCTTCTGAAATATCGGAGTGAGTTCTGCTACGAATCTTTCACGTCGGTCAAAAATCTGCTCTCCATGCTGAGCCATCTCTGTTTCCAAAATGTCCATAAGTGCGGCATCAGGCTCTCCCTCCTGCTTCAAGAGCGCATTACGTTGCTGAAGAACCTTGTTGTATGCCATGAGATGTTCAAGATAAGAGTGATCAAACTGCGAGATAACAAGATCCAAAAAACGTCGACGCTCATCGCTCCCGCCACTGATAAGTTGCTGATCAGCAGGTGAGACGAAGACCAACGGGATGAGACCTATGTGCTGTGCGAGTCGCTGGTATGCTTTTTGGTTGCGCTTGAAAAGTTTTCGCTGTCCGCGTTTCATTCCACAATAGATATGTTCCGTTTCAACTTCGTCATCAGAAAGATATTGACCCTCTATCACGAAAAAATCCTGTCCGTGCATAAGCACTTGCGAATCTATCGGATTGAAGGCGCTACGGCAAAACGAAAGATAGTAGACTGCATCAAGCAGATTCGTCTTTCCCATTCCATTGCTGCCAATCAAACAATTTAGTTTGGGCGAGAGGTGTAGCGTCACTTCGCGCAAATTACGATAGTTGAGTATAGATAATTTCTGAAGAATCATTATTTTAATGTTGAAAAGTTGACATTAACGTTAACCTTAACTATTTTGCTGCATACAGCTTATTTTTTCTGCAAAGTTACACTTTTTACACGCTCGAAACAAAAAAATAACGAAATAAATTTCAATATATGATAGATTTTCCGTAATTTTGCACCGCTTTTGTTCAAAAAATGTAAAGAATAAAAAAATCAAAATAATAGAAATAATGGCAAATAAGAATCAAATGGAAAGCATCGAGACCGTCGATGCACTGTCAAAATCAGAAGCCTTCTTCATTCAGAACAAGAAGGCCATCATCATTGCTGTGGTTGCACTCTTTGTAATCATCGCAGGTTTCTTCCTCTACAAATCATTCGTTTCCACTCCACGTGAAAATAAAGCCTCTACCGAACTGGGTAAAGGGCAGGAACTCTTCAATATGGAGCAATTCGACAAGGCTCTCAACGGAGACAGCACCAACTATGCCGGTTTTGTAAAGATTGCAGCCGACTACAGTGGCACAAAAGCAGGCAATCTGGCCAACCTCTATGCCGGACTCTGCTATGCAAATCTCAACAAATGGGTTGAAGCACAAAAATACCTCGATGAATACAAATCCGGCGACGATGCACTCGTGAGCCCTGCAGCTATGGCTGCCCTTGGCAATGCATATGCACACAACAAAGACTTCGACAAAGCCGTCAGCACATTAAAGAAGGCTGCTAACATGGCCGACAGCGAGGCTGCCGAAGGCGTGAACAACAGCATCTCTCCCATTTTCCTTCTTCAGGCAGCTGGTCTGCTCGAAAACCAAGGAAAGAAAGAAGAAGCCCTCACAATCTATAAAGACATCAAGTCGAAATATGTGAACGCCGCAGTCGTGGTAAATTCAGAAATCGACAAATACATCGAACGCGTTTCTCAATAAATGGCAACGGCATTACACCACCTTTCCGACTACGACCTTACAAAGGTTCCCGATGCCAGCAACATGTGTTTCGGTATTGTCGTGTCAGAATGGAATCCGGAAATAACCGGTGCAATGCTCGAGGGCGCCGTTAACACACTTGAGCGCCATGGAGCCTTGAGCGAAAACATTCACGTGAAAACCGTTCCCGGCAGTTTTGAACTCGTCTATGGAGCCCATCAAATGGTTCTTCGCGGCGGATACGACGCCATCATCATCATCGGCAGTGTCATCCGAGGCGAAACCCCACATTTCGATTACATCTGCCAAGGTGTATCCTACGGCATTGCCCGACTGAACACCATCAGCGAGATACCTGTCGTATTCGGCCTGCTGACCACCGACACCCTGGAACAAGCAAAGGCCCGTAGCGGCGGAGCCTATGGCAACAAAGGTGACGAGTGCGCAGTTGTAGCTATCAAAATGGCAAAATTCTGATAAAGTGTCTCCCCCTTGCAAAAGAAGAGTTAGAGGGAGATATAAAACAAACCATAAAAGAGGTCGTGTCAAAAGTAACAGACACGACCTCTTTTAGTTTTTTTTGAAACGAAGCCCCGACTTTCCCAAGCCAGGGCTTTGTCATGTCCCGGATTTTTCGTATCTTTGGACATAGTTTCATACATATGGCAAAGTTACAATTTAAATTCTACAATCAAGCACAAGGGGATCTGTTTCCTTCGTTTTTGGGTGAGAAAATCCCTCAGACGCACCATGTGCGCCTTCTGAGCGGCATAGTTGACGCTCTTGACATTTCCGATTTGTTGGATACTTACAAGTCCTTCGGCTGTCCTGCGTATCATCCCCGCATGCTACTGAAGGTGGTTTTCTATGCCTACATGAACAACATCTATTCCTGCCGCAAGATAGAGGATGCCCTGAAGTACCACGTCCACTACATGTGGCTCAGCGGCAGACAGCCCCCTTCATTCAGTACCATCAACCGCTTCC
>CACYRB010000110.1 GCA_902776685.1 uncultured Prevotellaceae bacterium | reverse complement strand
CCGAGAATGTGCTTCTTCTGGGCGGCGCTGAGCGTGGAGGGCATCAGCTCATATTCGTACACGCTCTGCAGACTGGTCTTCTCTTCGCCGGCCGAGAAGTAGAAGGGCGAGATGGGACAGTAAATCACGTCGTTGCCCTGGGCGGTGGCATCGCCGATGGCGTTGGGAGCCCAGGTGCGCCACCAGGTCAGCGTGGCGGTCTTCGAGAGACCTCCCTCTATAATCTCGTCCCAGCCCAGCATCTTGCGGCCTTTCTTGTTGATGTAGGCTTCCATCTCGTGGATGAACCACGACTGGAGTTGCTCCTCGTCTTTCAACTTCTTCTCCTGGATGCGGCGTTGGCAGTCGGGACATTTCTTCCAGTTTATTTTCTCCACTTCGTCACCGCCGATGTGTACATAATTGAAGGGGAAAAGGGCAATCACCTCGTCCCAGATGTCGCGGCAGAACTGGAGGGCCTTGTCCTTGCCGGGGCAGAGGGGGGAGGAGAATACGGCGCCCCAGCCCACCTCGTCGAAACACGACAGACCGGGATAGTTGGCCACGGCGCTCAGGAAGTGGCCGGGCATGTCTATCTCGGGCACGGTCTCCACACCGCGCTGGCGGGCGTAGGCCACAATCTCGCGCACGTCGTCCTGGGTGTAGTAACCGCCGTAGACGGTGTCGGTGCCGTTCACCCGCAGGTTCTTGGCGGGCAGCAGGCGCATGGGGTTGTCCTCGGTCACGGCCAGACGCATGCACACGGAGTCTTGGTCGTTGTAGTGGCGCCAGGCGCCTTTCTCGGTCAGCAGCGGATATTTCTTTATTTCTATGCGCCAGCCTTGGTCGTCGGTCAGGTGCCAGTGGAAACGGTTCAGCTTGTACATGGCCATCAGGTCGATGACCTCTTTCACTTCGGCCTTGGTGAAGAAATGGCGGGAGCAGTCGAGGTGGAAACCGCGCCAGCTGAACCGCGGACTGTCGGTAATCCGTACATATTGCAGCTGGGCCTCGGCGGCCATCTGCCGCAGCGTGGCGATGCCGTTCACCACACCGGCATAGTCGCGGCCGTCTATCTGTACACCGCTGCCGTCGATGGTGAGCCGGTAGCTGCCCGGGGCTCCCTTATAGCCCAGCGAGAGGCGTATGTCGCCGCCCTTGCCCGGCAGGGTGGTGGCTTGCTTGCCTTGCAGCCTGGCCAGACTGCTGCTCAAGTATTGGGCGGCCTCTTTCAGGTCGGCTTTCGCATAGCTGATGCTTGGAGTGGAGGGCAGCACATAGGTGCCGTCTTGCCAGGTCACTTGGTCGGGTATGGGCACAAGGTCGCTCTTAGCTTGGACGGCTGTGTGCAGCAGGAGGGCTGTTGCAAGCGCCAGTAGGTAGTGGAGGTGTTTCATAGGTCTTATGTTTTGTTTGTTTATGCTTTTCTGCCTTAGGGTTAGCGTTAACTTGCAAAGTTACATGTTTTTTTCCATTTTACCCTTATTTATCAAAAAAAAACTGTCTTTGCAATGGTATGGTTTCTGCTTGACATGATTCTGCCGTTGTGACAGTTGCGCACACCCTCATGGCTCCATTTTCTTGTGTGAGAAGGTTATTTGTCGAAAAGCATTGGGGCAAACGTCGAAGGTGATTTGGAAAAAGGTAGACCGGGTCATTACTTTTGCATCGTAATTCAGAAACAAAAGTCAAACAATTAAAATTCAAGACAATATGAAAAAATTACTTTTAGCCATTTTCACACTGTTGTTGACAACTTCTTTGTCTGCACAAACCATTCACCTCGATATTAACTATCCCATCACATTCGAGAAAATGTGCGAAACACTTAACCTCTCTGCACGCCAAAAAAGACTCGCTGAAAAAGCTTTTTCAAAGTACTGCGTATCGATAGACTATGCAAATCGGCTGAAGGCTGATGAGAGGAAGAAGGAGACCGTCGAAAGAGTCAATGCACAGCATTTGGAAAATATGAAAACCTTTCTGACAAAAAAACAATATGCTGTATATGTGGATATGCTGACCGTGGCAACGGACAAGCATGTGGCTCTCTTCCAAGAAACAGCCCATTAAAGATTCCGCACCCCCTATCTTTACAATGTCTAATAAAAATCAAATCATAAACAAATAAATACACAAAGAATATGAAAAAGATGATGATTGCGCTTATAGCAATGGTGATGATGACAATGAGTGTGAATGCTCAGAGTGACAATATGACTTCGGCGTCGTTCGACCGGATAAGCAACTTCCTGGAGTTGAGAATAGACCAGGTTGAACCTATGAAGACTGCTATGGAACAATTCAATAGTTCAATGGAGGCTTACTATCAGTTGGACGATGTCTCGAAAGGTGGTGAGGCATGGGAGAAAATACAAGCTCGCCATAAGGCAACGATAAAAAAGATTCTCGATGTGAAGCAGTACGACAAGTATGTGAAGATGCTCGACTTGACGGTGAAGAATACGGCCGACCGCATCAAAGAGCAACTTTCTGCCAGCAAATAAAGAGAAGTATTTTTGTAAATGAAGTACGGATTATCTCTTCCGCATGGAGATTATGCGGAAGAGATTTTGTCGTTTCATAATTTTAGCTTAACTTTGAGGGCGATGAGGATAATTCAGAAAAAAGACATCTGGCTGTTCTTGGCACAATTATTATTGTTGTCGCTCGTGCTGTTGTCGCCGGGATTGATAAGTTTCATTACGAGCAACAACGCAGGTGTGGTATGGGATTCGCTTAAGATATCCGCCTATTGGCTCGCACCTGCTCTTGTTATGTACCTATTAAACTTCTATCTTTGTGTGCCGTTGTTATGGTTCCGACACCGTTTTTGGCTGTTCGCCCTTGTCAACGCCTTCCTCATCGGGGCTTGCAACTTCCACATCTTATTTTACGTAAACATCAATGCTCTTCCCGACATCTATCGTGCCGGCTTTTCCTCATTTGTCATTATTGCCGTGCTCGTCAATCTAATGGCTGTAGGCATCGCCTTGAGCATCCGTTATATGATGCGGCAGGGAGAAAAAAGACAGAGAGAGGTGGAGGCGGAACTCGCATGGCTGAAAAACCAAATCAATCCTCATTTCCTCTTCAATACCCTCAACAATATCTCCAGTCTTGCACAGATAGACGGCGATGAGACACAGGAGGCCATCATGCAGTTGAGCGACTTGCTGCGCTATGCAATGTATGAGACCAACAAACCGAAAGTGCCTCTGGAGGATGAGGTGGAGTTCATGCGCAACTACATTGAACTGATGAAACTTCGCTGCAACGAAATGACAGTGGTTGGAATGGAATTCAATGTACTCTCTCCCAAGGAAGAAATAGCACCGCTGCTCTTTATCTCTCTTATTGAGAATGCCTTCAAACATGGCATGGACAGCAATGCCCCCGCCCAAATATACATTAAATTGGTCCAGACAGAAGGCAAGCTCATTTTCACCTGCGACAACACCAACAATCCCAAACCCACCAAAGACCGTAGCTGTTCCGGCATCGGTCTGGAGAATACCCGTAGGCGTCTGGAACTGCTCTATCACGGACACTACCGATGGGAGCAGACGCTGGAGAACAACATCTACCACGTCAGCATCACCCTCCAAACAGACTGATCTCTGCCCGTCGGGATATAAAGGATTCTGTATACCATAACTCTAAAAACAATATGCTTCTCTCCTGTATCATCATCGATGACGAGCCTCTGGCCGTTAGGCTCTTGGAGTCTTACGTAAAGAAAACACCTGAATTGGAACTGCTGGCTTCGTTTACTGACTCTATCAAGGCTGTCAACGCCATCAAAGCGCTCAAGCCTGACCTGTTGTTCCTTGACATCCAGATGCCCAACATCGACGGGATGGAACTGGCGCATTGCCTGCCCGAAAAGACACGCGTCGTCTTTACCACTGCCTTCAAGGAGTATGCTTTCGAGAGTTATGAGGTGAATGCTCTCGACTTCCTCTTGAAACCTATACGGTACAACAAGTTCCTCGCCGCTGTCGAAAAGGCACGAAACGTGGTTATGCCGTCGCCGCCCACGCCGCCTCAACAGCCCAGCACCGTCTTCATCCGGGTAGACAGCGAGTGGAGAAACGTGGCGATAGAGCAGATTGTCTATGTCAGCGGCATGAAGGATTATGTGCTGTTCTATCTCGACAATATGGCCAAGCCTCTTGTCACCCATCTTACAATGAAAGCCGTTGAGGATATGTTGCCCAAAGACCGTTTCTTACGTATACACCGGTCTTACATCATCGCTGTTGATAAAATTCAGAAGGTAGACCGAAACGACTGCGTTTACATTGGTAAGGAAATCATCCATATCCCCGACGGCTATCAACAGACTTTTCAGGCGTTTCTCGAAACCCGCATCATCAAGCAGAAATCTTCAGGGGCATAGCAAGGGAATCGACCCTTCCTACATCCCCACAGCCTGGCGGTAGGCCAGCACTTTGTTCTGGTAGTCGCAGTAGGCGTCGGTCTGCTTGTCGAGGGTCTGCTGGTAGAGCAGCTGTGCTTCGAGCAGGGTGCTCATGGTGGCGGTGCCGGCACGGTAGTAGTCGCGGTTCAGCCGCAGGTTCTCCTCGGCTTGCACCACACCCTTGCGGGCCAGCTCGGTCTGCTGGTAGGCTTCCTGCACATCGTTCCAGGCTTTCTGCATGCCTATCTTCAGCAGTTCGGAGTTGTCGGTGAGTTGCTCCACGGCTTGCTGCTGCGCTATCTTCTTCCGCTTGATAGCATGGCTGCCGCCCCACCAGCCCGAAAGGGGCACGCTAACGGTGGCGAACACCATGGCGAAACTGTGGTCGCGCTCCAGCATGTTGTGGAAGTTGTAGCCGGCGCCTACCGCCACGCTGGGCATCTGTTCGCCGATGGCCAGCTTGCGCTGCAGGTCGGCGGCTTCTACCTGCTTGTTGAGCAGCTGGTAGGTGGCGGTGCCCCTCAGGGCCTGCTCATGGTCTTGCCGCACCAGGGCGGGGGTAGTGAGGGCGGGGTCGTAGGTCAGGGTGAAGGCGGTGTCGCGCAGACCGCAATACTGGGCCAGCAGCATGCGTACCAGCGACAGACCGTTCTGCAGCTTCAGCTTCTGACTGGCTATGTCGTTCTGCCGCAGCTCCACCTGCAGCAGGTCGTTGCGCAGGATGACACCGGCCTTCAAGGCCACGCTCACGTCTTTGTGGATGTCGGCCAGCAGGGCTTCTACCGATTGCAGGGTGCGCATCTTCTCCTGCAGCGACACTATCTGCCAGAAGTATTGGGCGGCGTTCTTCTCTACCTCGTCTTCGGTGAGCTGCAGCTGCAGCTGGCTCACTTCCTCGCCCAGACGGGCCAGCTTGTTGCCGTTCAC
>CACYRB010000109.1 GCA_902776685.1 uncultured Prevotellaceae bacterium | reverse complement strand
AAAGAGAGTTTGCTAGCACAGACCATTAAGAAACTGGGGTTTAAGGTTGCTTCCGATTTCTACAAACAACTGGCTGAGGAGCACATCGACGTAAACGCAGTCATTGAGAAATATCAGGAGATACGCGACCGCGAGCAGGGCATTCATCAAGGTGGTACTCAACGCAGTGCACAAGACTTTGTCTACGATGGCACTAACGTCCAGCACGACTCGTCAACCGACGATGTGTTGGTCATTGACCGGAATGTAAAAGGAATCGACTACTCGTTGGCCAAATGTTGCCACCCCATCTACGGCGACCAGGTCTTCGGCTTCGTCACGTCAGGCGGAGGCATAAAGATTCATCGGGTAGATTGCCCGAATGCCCCCGAACTGAAGCGGCGTTTCGACTACAGGATTGTCAAGGCGCAATGGAGCGGTAAGGGCTCATCGCAGTATAGCATTACTCTTCGCGTGGTGGGAAATGACGACATTGGAATCGTGAATAACATTACAAGTATTATTTCGAAAGAAGAAAAAATAGTCATGCGATCAATCAATATTGATTCGCACGACGGACTTTTCTCGGGAAATATCGAAGTGATGCTTGAAGACACATCGCGTCTGGCAGCACTCGTCAAGAAGCTAAGCACGGTGAGAGGCGTCAAGCAGGTTGAGCGCATTTAACCCCTTTGGCGTGCAGAAACCACGTATCAGAACGAAAAAGACGTTTCGGAAGATGTAGGGTAAATCGTATTCCAGATACATCTTCGTGTCGATGATGTGTTGAACGGCCGACATGGCAATGTGGGAAACGATGCGATAGTCGACATCGGCGCGAAAGAAGCCTTGCTCCACTCCCCTAACGAAGAATGTCTGAGTGCGCTCGTCGCGTTCTTGCTTCATCTGGTCAAGATGAGCCTTTACGTTGGGGTAACGACGAATCTCGCTGATGAACAATGGATTAAGAGAAGACAGACTTTCTATCTGCCGACGATAATACTCCATCAGTATGTCCATCTCCGAATGCTTCTTGTCAAGGCTGAACTCTCTCATGTAGGCTATATTCTGCTCCTCGCGTAACTTGATACTCTCCAACAGCAACTCGGTCTTGTTGCCGTAGATTTCGTAGAGAGTTCGTTTGGAAATACCAAGTTTATGGGCGATATCATCCATTTTCACGTTACGCACACCCTGACTGGTAAATGCATTCATAGCAGCCCGAAGAATCTTTATGCGCAAAGATTCCCTATAAACACACGCGTCGACCGACTTTTCCATAACTCATAGTATATTTTGGGCAAAATTAAAAAATAATTACGAATTATCAATTGTTAATTATCAATTATTTTATATCTTTGCATAAAATTTAAATGAGTAATGAGTAATTTTTTAACGAAACAATAAAATCAATAAAAATCTCAAATATGGTTAAAATCACAAAAGAATCAGCACTGGAATACCACAAGAGCGGTCGTCCCGGAAAAATTGAAGTTAAACCCACCAAGCCATACCGTACCCAAACCGACCTCTCACTGGCCTACTCGCCTGGCGTTGCCTTCCCGTGCCTCGAGATACAAGAAGACTCGGACAATGCCTATAAATACACTGACAAGGGAAATCTTGTCGCCGTGATTTCAAACGGAACTGCCGTATTGGGACTTGGCGACATCGGAGCCCTGAGCGGAAAGCCCGTAATGGAAGGAAAAGGACTGCTTTTCAAAATTTACGGAGGCATCGACGTGTTCGACATTGAAGTTGACGAGAAAGATCCCGAAAAGTTTTGTGAAGCCATAGAACGCATTGCACCCACTTTCGGAGGCATAAACCTGGAAGACATTAAAGCCCCTGAGTGCTTCTATATTGAAGAACGCCTGAAACGCACGCTCGACATTCCGGTCATGCACGACGACCAACACGGAACAGCCATCATCTCAGCAGCAGGACTGAAAAACGCTCTTGAGGTGGCTGGTAAAGACATTAAGGACGTGAAGATTGTGGTCAATGGTGCCGGTGCAGCAGCCATCTCTTGTACGAAGCTCTATGTCGCCCTGGGCGCACAAGTAAAGAACATCGTCATGCTTGATTCCAAGGGCGTCATCACGGCCGACCGTCCGAACCTCACAGAACAGAAGAAGCTTTTCGCCACAACCCGAACCGACGTACATACGCTCGAGGAAGCCATGCGAGGAGCCGACGTCTTTGTCGGACTGTCGAAAGGCAATATACTTTCGAAAGACATGGTCAGGAGCATGGCCGACCACCCCATTGTCTTTGCCTTGGCCAACCCCGTTCCAGAGATTTCATACGAAGACGCCATGGACAGCCGCCCCGACGTGCTGATGTCGACCGGACGAAGCGACTACCCCAACCAGATTAATAACGTCATCGGATTTCCCTACATCTTCCGCGGAGCACTCGACGTTCACGCAAAAGCCATCAACGAAGAGATGAAGATGGCAGCCGTCCACGCCATCGCCGACCTCGCCAAACAAGCCGTGCCCGACGTGGTAAACGACGTCTATAAGGTAAACAACCTCACTTTCGGCCCCGACTACTTCATACCAAAGCCCGTCGACCCACGACTCATCACCGAAGTCTCCGCAGCCGTTGCCAAGGCTGCCATCGACAGCGGCGTGGCACGTCGCAACATCACCGACTGGGAAGCCTACAAAGATTCCCTCTCCGTATTGCTCGGACAAGAGACAAAGCTCACACAAAAGCTTTACGACACCGCCCGACGTCATCCGCAGCGAGTGGTCTTTGCCGAAGGCATTCACCCCACCATGCTCAAGGCCGCCGTCACGGCCAAGGCTGAGGGCATCTGCCAGCCCATTCTGCTTGGCAACGATGAAGCCATCACCAAACTGGCCGACAAACTTGACCTAAGTCTTGAAGGCATCGATATCGTCAACCTGCGTCACCCCGACGAGGCCGAACGACGCGAACGCTTTGCACGTATCCTCACCCAACAGCATCAACGCGACGGCTACACCTTCCAAGAAGCCAACGACAAAATGTTCGAACGCAACTATTTCGGCATGATGATGGTCGAAACAGGCGAGGCTGACGCGTTCATAACCGGACTCTATACCAAATACTCCAACACCGTGAAGGTTGTCAACGAAGTCATTGGCATACGCCCCGAGTACACCCATTTCGGCACGATGCACATCATCAACTCGCCCAAGGGAACACTCTACATTGCCGACACACTTGTCAACCAGAACCCCACCGAAGAACAACTCACCGACATCGCCAAGCTCGCCGTGCAGTCCGTCAGATTCTTCAACGAAGAACCCGTCGTCGCCATGATATCCCACTCCAACTTCGGAAGCGACACCACCGAAGGCGCAAAGAAAGTGAAACGCACCGTGCGCCACATGCAAGAACAGTACCCGCAACTTGCCATCGACGGCGAGATGCAGATAGGCTTTGCCCTCGACCGCGAACTACGCGACAGTCTCTTCCCCTTCACACGCCTCAAAGGCAAGGACGTCAACACCCTCATCTTCCCCAACCTCACCTCCGCACGCTCGTCCTACAAAATGCTACAGTCGCTCAATACCGACGTCGAAATCATCGGCCCCATACAGATGGGACTCAACAAACCCATCCACTTCACCGACTTTGGAGCCAGCGTGCGCGACGTGGTCAACATCACCGCCGTCGCCGTCATCGACGCCTACGTCGAAAAAGTAAAAGAAGTGATAAGTGATAAGTGAAAAATTGAAAAGTTTTGAGTTTTTAGTTTTTAGCCCCTATTAGTATGTAGGGACGCGGCGTGCCGCGTTGAAAACTAAAAACTAAAACTGAAAACAGAAAAATCATAAAAATTATGATCATATTTCCTTGCGCAAAGATAAACCTCGGCCTCAACATCATCAGCCGACGAAAAGACGGCTATCACAACATCGAAACCGTCTTCTACCCCATTCCCCTCACCGATGCCCTTGAGGTGAAACTCATGCACGACGATTTCCCGAGCCCCTACCCCATCGACCTCAAGATAACAGGCAATGCCGTTGATTGCAACGAGCACGACAACCTCGTCGTACGTGCCTACAACCTGCTGGCCGACGACTACCACCTGCCACGCGTCCATGCCCACCTCTGCAAGCGCATACCCTCGCAGGCCGGACTCGGAGGTGGCTCGTCAGATGCCGCCTTCATGATACGGCTGCTCGACGAGCGCTTCCGCCTTAACCTCGGAATAGCCGAGATGGAACGCTACGCTGCCCGGCTCGGAGCCGACTGCCCTTTCTTCATCACCGCCGAGCCCTCTTTTGCCACCGGCATCGGCGAGCAGCTCGCACCCGTAGACACCCCCAGACACAACCTCAGAGGCTATTGGCTCGTCATCGTAAAGCCACCCATAGCCGTTTCCACAGCAGCTGCCTATTCCGAAATCGCCCCACGACAACCAGAGAAAAGCTGCCGCGACATCGTGCGCCAACCCATAGACACCTGGCGCGACCAGCTCGTCAACGACTTTGAGAGGCCCATCTTCAAGAAACACCCCGAACTCGAAGAACTAAAGAACAACCTTTATCGTCTCGGAGCCGCCTACGCCTCCATGACGGGCTCAGGAAGCGCCCTGTACGGAATATTCCGCGAAACGCCACCCGACGACATCAAGTCGCTATGCCCCAACAACGACAAAGACTACTACATCGCAACAATGAAACTCTGATTCAGCCCCTAAACTAAATTATAAAAGGTTGAACATATTGACGAATGTTCAACCTTTTACAATTTAACAATTAAACCTTGCTTTACAACTCCTGTGCTTGTTCAATCCATAGGTCGGCCGTTGCGTCGCTGGGCATGCGCCAGTCGCCGCGCGGGGAGAGGCTTACGGAGCCGACTTTCGGGCCGTCGGGCATGCAGGAGCGTTTGAACTGCTGGCTGAAGAAGCGTTTGAGGAAGACGACGAGCCAATGCTTGATGGTTGCGTCGCTGTACTGGGTTGCGTCGAAGGCGTTTCGTGCGAGATAATAGATTTTCTTCGGACTGAAGCCGAATCGCAGCAGGTAATACAGGAAGAAGTCGTGCAGCTGGTAGGGGCCGACGAGGTCTTCGGTTTTCTGCTCGATGGTGCCGTCGCTCTTGGTCGGGGTGAGCTCGGGCGATATGGGGGTGTCGACAATGTCGATAAGGATGTCTTTTACCTGGCTGAAACTCTCTAAGGTTGCCGCATGGCTTACGAGGTGGCGGACAAGGGTCTTGGGTATGCCGGCGTTGACGGCATACATGGACATGTGGTCGCCGTTGTAGGTGCACCAGCCGAGGGCGAGCTCTGAGAGGTCGCCTGTGCCGACGACGAGTGCGCCGGTCTGATTGGCTACGTCCATGAGTATTTGTGTTCGTTCGCGTGCTTGTGAGTTTTCGTAGGTGGCATCGTGAACTTCGGGGTTATGGCCGATGTCGTCGAAGTGTTGTGCTACGGCCTTGGCGATGGGAATCTCGCGCATGGAGATGCCGAGTTGGGTCATGAGGCTGACGGCATTGCTGTGTGTGCGACCGGAGGTGCCCATGCCGGGCATGGTGATGCCGAGGATGCCGTTGCGGG
>CACYRB010000108.1 GCA_902776685.1 uncultured Prevotellaceae bacterium | reverse complement strand
GGGCTATCTGCCTCACCATCGTCGACATCTTGCCGTAGTCGGCCCGTTGAGCCATGGCCGACGTCACACCTACTATTATAAATATAAGCGATATAATCTTTCTCATCGATGCTCTACTTTTCGGCAAAAGTAATAAAAAAAGATGAAAAATGAGAGAGATATACAGTTTTTTTCGTAACTTTGCCAAAGTAAACAATAAACAAGACAATAGAAAATGGACACATCAAACAACAGAGTGATTGAAATTGCCTACGACCTCTACACCGTAGGCGAAGACGGAGAACACCTTGTAGAACGCGCAACCGAAGACAAGCCCTATCGCTTCATCAGCGGCTTCGGGCTTACACTGGAAACCCTTGAGGAAGCCGTTGTCGGACTGGAGCAAGACAGTCCGTTCGACGTGAAGCTCACCAAGGAACAGGCCTACGGCGACTACGAGGAGGAGCGCGTGCTCGACCTCGACCGCGAAATCTTCTCCATCAACGGGCATTTCGACCACGAACACATCTTCAAGAATGCCGTCGTGCCCTTGCAGAACGAAGAAGGAATGCCCCTCATGGGTCGCGTGCTCGACGTGAACGCGGAAAAAGTAAAGATGGACCTCAACCACCCGCTCGCCGGAGTAGGCCTGCGCTTCAAAGGTAAAGTGGTGCTGAACCGCCAAGCCATGGAGGAAGAGGTGCAGATGCTCATCAAGCAACTCAGCGGCGACCCCTGCGGCTGTGGATGCGGATGCGACGACTGCGGCGACTCATGCGGACACGACCATCACGACGGTTGCGGATGCGGCCACTGCCATTGATAAGAGGAGAGAATAGTTCTCCATAAGCATGTAGGGATGCGGACTGCCGCGTTAAACAGTTGAAAAGTTGAAAAGTTGAAAAGTTGAAGGTTGAAAGTCTAAAAACTGAAAACTAAAAACTAAAAACTGAAAACAAAAAAAACTGAAAGCAATGAAAAATTCTTTCGGACATCTATTCAGGCTGACCACGTTCGGCGAGAGTCACGGACCAGCCATCGGCGGCGTAGTTGACGGTATGCCTGCCGGCATCATCGTCGACCTCGGCTTCATCCAGCACGAGCTCGACCGCCGCCGACCTGGGCAGAGCCACATCACCACACAACGCAACGAAGCCGACCAAGTGGAACTGCTCAGTGGCGTCTTCGAAGGCAAGACCACCGGTGCACCCATCGGCTTCATCGTCAGAAACCAAGACCACCACTCGCAGGACTACGAAAGTCTGCGGTGCCTGTTTCGTCCGTCGCATGCCGATTACACCTATCAGCAGAAATACGGACTGCGTGACCATCGTGGCGGAGGCCGTTCGTCGGCACGCATCACCATCAGCCGTGTCGTGGCTGGTGCCCTGGCCAAGCTTGCACTACGGCAGATGGGCATCAGCGTCCAAGCCTACACCGAGCAGGTGGGGCACATCAGAATCGACCGCGACTACAGCCGATACAACATCGACCAGGCCGAGCAGAACGCCGTGCGCTGTCCCGACGACGAACGCGCACGACAGATGCAGCAGCTCATTGAAGACGTGAAGGCCGAGGGCGACACCATTGGCGGCGTGGTGGCCTGCGTCGTCAAAGGTTGTCCTGCCGGCATCGGCGAACCGGAATTCGGCAAGCTGCACGCCCTGCTCGCCCAGGCCATGATGAGCATCAATGCAGCTAAAGCCTTCGAGTATGGCGACGGGTTCGACGCATGCACACAGCGTGGCAGTCAGCAGAACGACATCTTCTGCAACATCCCGCAAGCCGGCGACGAAGCCGAGTCGAAGCCACACATCACCACCCTGACCAACCACAGCGGAGGCATACAGGGCGGCATCAGCAACGGACAAGACATCTACTTCCGCGTAGGGTTCAAACCTGTGGCCACGCTCCTGCACCAGCAAAACACCGTCGACACCGAAGGAAACAACACCACCTTCACCACCCGCGGCCGCCATGATCCGTGCGTCGTACCCAGGGCCGTTCCCATTGTCGAAGCCATGGCTGCCATGGTCATTCTCGACCAATTTTTAGTAAATAAAGCTATAAAAATGTGAATTTTATATGCAAAAACAAAAAAAATATGGATTTTTGCTTGCACATATAAAAAAAATACGTATCTTTGCATCGACAATAAGGGGTTTGTGAAAATCTTGATTTGTTTAGTTAAGTCTAGTTTAGTTTTTGTGTTGGTTGAGGGCTGTCAATTGGCAGCCCTCAAATTTTTTTATTATATCAGACACAAGAACATATTATATCTGACACATTAACAAAAGAACACATCATTTTCGACAAAGAGACACAAAGACATTTTTTCTTCTGACACATTAACAAAAGAACACATCATTTTCGACAAAGAGACATAGAGACTTTTTTCTTCCGACACATTAACAGAAGAACATATTATTTTCGACAAAGAGACACAGAGACATTTTTTCTTCTGACACATTAACAGAAGAACAATTCTCGTCCACGAAGGACACAAAGAACACGAAAGACATTCTTTCGCTATATTTGTTTCCTTCGTGGACGAGAAATAACGTGGTCGCGTTAAAGGAATATAAGATACTTACCGCTGCGGAGCAACAGTCTGCACCTTCAGCTCCACAGGTCCGACGAGGCCTGCCGGCTGAAGCGGAGAGTCTTTTCGGAAATAGGTCCAGATGAAGAAGGTCTTGCGGTCTTTCGACGGGCGCGGCTCATTCTTCACCACCCAGTCGGGGATGTCCTTCAGGCCGTGTCCGCGCTCTTCGCCGCGGTCGTACCCCCACTCGAAGTCGGGCTCATACTGCTCGTCGCCAATCATGCGGTTTGCCCAGTTGTTGGTGACAGCCACGGTAATGGTGTTTGTGCCCTTATGCAGGAACGGCGTGATGTCGGCCTCATAGGGCGGATACCACAGTGTGCCCACAGCTTTCCCGTTCACCCACAGCTCGGCGATGTCGTTGAGCTCGCCCAGACTGATGGCGATGCGTTTGTCCTTTGCCAGGTCTTGCTTGTCGATGGTCACGTTACGGGTGTAGGTGGCGGTTCCCGAGAAGTATTTGAGTCGGACGTCGTCGCTCTTGCTGAAGTCGGAGAGCTGGAAATCACCGATGCGGAATGGCGTGTCGACTTTCGGTTCGAAGTCAACACTCCACACGTCGCCGACAGGGCGCGCCGACTGGCTGGTGGTCCGATAGGCCGGTTGTTTCTTATAGCGCACGGGCTGATGGTTGAAGACGACAAAGGTCGACTGGCCAGGCTGCAGCGTGACGGCGACGCGAGTCAGTCCGTCGGTGGTCACACCGTTATGCTGTCGGGCCAGCGTGATGCTGCCGGTATAGGGGTCCCACAATTCGGGTTCGGTTGCCGACCTTGTGCAGGTAATCTCTTCCGTAGAGGCTTCTTTGCCTTGATTGACGATGAAGTAGATGTCGGCATTTTCCAGTCTGCGGTGGAGTTGGTTCCCTGTATGTTCCTCGAGAGTACCCTGCCGCAGCATCATCTGACAACGCGAGAGATAGGTCATGAAAGCTTTGCCCTGCCGGAACCAAGTCTGGTTGCGCCCGAAGTGTGTGCCCCACCAGCCCATGCCCATGCCGGGCTGATAGCGGTCGTCGAACGGCTGATGCACCCAGTGGTGCAGGAAGAGCATGTTCACGCCCGAGACAAACGTACCGTCGGCGGTGTGTTTCAGGTAGGCAGGGTCTTCAGTGTAGCGGCTGTACTGCGGGTGTCCTGTGAAGGCTTCTGCCGCGATAATGTTCTTTCCGACTTCCTTGGCTTTGTCGATGAATTTGGCATTGATTCTACCGCTGCCATGTGTCCAATATTCGTTCATCAGGATGTCGGGAATGCCGATGCTCTCATAGGTGTCGAACACATTGCCGAAGCCATAGGGCTCCCATGCCATCAGCAGCCCCTCGGCCTTGATGCGGTCGCGTGCAACCTTCCAGCCGTTTTCGATGAACAGTCGGCTGATGGCGGCCTTCGTGTCTTTTGCGAACTGCTTGCTGAGCGGGTTTTCCGGTTCGGCATCGCTGATGGCCATCATCGGCACAGGGTCGTAGCCGTTTATCTGCTCAAACTGTTCGCGGTAGCCGTTGGTCCAGTTGTGCGAGCCAGCCTCGTAGCTGTCGACGAGGATATGGGTGAACGACTTCCCGAAGTACTGCCCGAGGTGTTGCTTGAGCGGGTTGAGCACACAATCCCAATGGTAGTTCGATACCTCAACGCTCATCTTGTCGGCTTCGAGAGCATGACCGATGAGCTCGTCGGGCAGCGGATGCGGCGTCGACATGAACGGGGCGTGTCCGATGCGATAGACCAGCCAGTTGCCGGCGGGAGCCTCCCACGTCAGCTGTCCATCGGCACTCATCAGCGCGGTGAGGTCCTTCGCGTCGGCAGCCGTGAGCCCTTCCTGACCTGCAGGCACAGCCACGACGGCGATGTCCTCGTAGTAGGTGGCCTGACGCTCACGCCCGCTATAGTCGCGATAGACGGGCTCGTCGGGCTTGGGGAGCGATACGCGCACGGTCTGTCCGCCGCTGACGGGTGTCTTCGTCTTCACCACAATCTGCATGGCTCGCGGCTCGTCAATCCACGGTCCGCCGGTAGAGCTGTAGCCGGGCGTGTTGTGAAGTCCTAATTTCAGTCCAAGACGCTCGGCCTCTTCTGCGGCATAGCGCATGGCCTCCCAATATTCGTCGCTGCGGAAGGTCTGATTGGGCCAGGGATTGTTGCCGACGGGGAAATGACTTTCCTGCACGGCCGATGTCAGATTGAAGATGGTGGCACCTGCAATGCCATTCTCCTTCATCGCCTCAAGGTCTTTTCTGATGCCCTCTTTCGAAAAGTTGGAACCCATCCAGTGCCACCACACATAGGGGCGGTATTCCATCGGCGGTTGAATGAACAATTTGGCAAGGGTCGACGTGTTTCCGTCGTCCGGAGTGCTGCCTGCACCTGCCCAGGTCAGGGTCGTCAGTGCCAGAAGCAGTGCGGTAATAGCTGTCTTTCTCATGAAAACAATTTGGTTTAAGGATTTATGATGATTTGATTGATGTTTACGTGTCAGGGCAGCCCGATGTCGGCAACCATCTGCTTGCCGCTCCGCAGGGCAGCTCACCCGTTGAAAGGGTTTTATCTCTTCTCTTTCATGGCCGTTGTTATTATTAATAATAATGTATCATTACTTGAGTGCGATTCAACAAGAGAGTGCAAATATACAATAATTTTCGCAATAACACGCTCTTCGTATAGAAAACTTGTCGGACGGCGATAGTTAAAAATAATTAACAGACGAAGTGAAAGATATATGTTTCGGCTCAGGAAATGTTAACGCGCCATTCCCGATTTAACATTTTCTCTTAGCCCCTAAATTAGGGGGTTGGGGGTCTTTATTGTCTCAAAAAACCACTTTTCACTCTTCACTTTTCACTCTTCACTTCTGAAACATATATGTTTCACCTTCCAAAAGACCGTCTCTTGCACCCCGAAAGCTTAGCTTTCACCACCCGAAAGCTTAGCTTTCGCAACCCGAAACATATACGTTTCACAAATTAAGGAAATCTCCATTAGCATGTAGGGACGCGGCGTGCCGCGTTAAACCATTGAC
>CACYRB010000107.1 GCA_902776685.1 uncultured Prevotellaceae bacterium | reverse complement strand
CCAGTCCGCCCGGCAGCTGCGTCCATCCCCGGCCAATACCGGACCGGTCGCACATCACCCAGCAGACACCCTGCTCCTCAATGTCGAGCAGATCAATCGTCGACGGCGTGACAACCACGCCCTGATCGCCATACTCCTGCCTGAACCACTCTGCAGCATCCCGCTCGTCGGCACTCGCCGTGAGATAGTCGTCGGGCAGTAGCATCGCCACCTTCGAGCCGCGTGTCAGCGAGTAGTCAATACGGAAGCGCACCGTCTGGCCTTCCGAAACCCTCCCGTCGTTGTAGCGCGCCTTCACCGTATAGGCCACATCCTGATTAGCCGGAGCCTTGCGAATGAAGTAGCTGCTCACCACCTCGTCGATGTTCGTCACGTCTTGGTTGTCGCGAATAATCTGGATGCCGAGCAAGTCAGCAGCAGCGGGATTTTGCCACGAGAGCGTCACCTTACGGCTAGAGTTCGAATAGTCGGCCCTGAGGTCGTGAACAGGTTCGCAATAGGTGGCCGCCTCGTATTCAACGTCGGAGCACGAAATGGTCAACCCAAAGGTCAACATCAACGTTAACCGAAACAAATGTTTTGCAATATACTTTTTCATAATCTTCATTTTTTAACTTTTCAACTTTTCACCTTTTTAATACTGTTTGTACAGTCCGTTCGAGTTGTCAATCTCGTCCAAGGGAACAGGAAGGAAAATCTCGTTTGCACTGACGCTGCGACCCTGATAGTAAGGGCGGATAGCCGCCTCCTCAGTCATATACCTGTTCATCGTTGAGACCAGATAGTCGTCGCCCCAGCGAACCAGATCGAACCAACGCTGACCCTCCAGAGCCAGCTCCAGCCGCCGCTCGAAACGCACCGCCATGCGGGCACGCTCTTTCGTCCAAGCCAGGTTGCCGTCACCCTCGGTGGGGTAGAGAGCCACGTTGTAGTCGGCCGTGAACGGGTCCAGGTCTTGCGGCAGATAAGCCCCGTCGTTCATCGTGTCGACCGCGCGCTGGCGTACCATGTTCACCAGTCGGCGTGCCTCCACCAAGTCCACGTCGGTTGCAGCATTGCTGCCAGCAGCCGTCTCCACCAGCGCCTCAGCCTTCAGCAGCAAGATGTCGGCATAACGAATGAACATGAAGTTCAGCGAGCTGCAGCCCCAGGGCCAGCTCGCCAGAGCATCCTCTGGCGCAGGCCAAGCCTTCTTGTTCGAATACTCGCCATACACATCGTAGGCCCGGCACCAACCCTCGGTATAAGTGTGGCCGCGCCACGGCATGCCGATTCTGCCCACCGTGAAGTCCAGTCGCGGGTCCACCGTGCCCATGTAGTTAGCATCCACATTCACGTCGTTGAACGAACCGTCGAGCAGCGGCAGACCATTCGCATCCGTACGGAACGCATTCACCAGGTTCTGCGAACCATAGAAGAAGTCGTCGCCCGTTCCGTAAAGATTGCCATCGCTGTAGGTACAGTTCAGCAGGTTCGACCAGTTGATGTGGGCATTGTCGTTGGCCGTAGAACACTGCAAGGCAAAGATGCTCTCCGAGCCGTTGTTGTGGTCAATCTTCGACAGATCGCCGAAGTTGGGATATAGACTGTACAGACCGCTGCTGATCACCGCATCGGCATACCGTTTCACGCCCTCCCAGTCGCCAGTCTGAGCACACACCTTTGCGAGGATGGCCTGAGCCGTAGTCCTCGTGATGCGGCCCTTGTCGCTCTTCTGTGACGGCAGCACGTCGATAGCCTCCGTCAGGTCGCGGCGGATGAACGAGAAAATCTCGTCGCGGCTATACTCGTCGTTCGGTTTAGTATTTACGTCTTCATCCTCGGTGAAGTAAGGAATGCGCTTGAAGATGCGAATAAGGTCGAAGTAGTACCATGCACGCAACGTCTTCAGCTCACCCATCAGCTCGGCAGCATTACCGATGCTGCCCGCCTGCTGCACAGCAAGCATGGCGTTGTGCACACGCGAGATGGCGTAGTAGTTGTTCTGCCATTTGTTCAGGCAGCTCACGTTGTCGGAGTTCACCTCGCTCACCTCAAGCAAGTGGATGTTCTCTTCCATACCCGTACCGCCACCGCCTTTATAGGCATCGTCGGAACGAACATCGAAAATCCAGTTCGTCGACGGACCGGCAAAAGCCTCGTTGTTGCCGTAGAAGTGAGCCTCCAGACCCGCATAGGCCGAGGCCAGCAGGCCCTCCACCGAGCTGTCGTCGAGCTGCTCGGCCGTGAACTGACCCTGCGGAACCGTGTCGAGCATATCAGAGCAGGAAATAGTCAATCCAAAGGTCAACATTAACGTCAACCGAAACAAATGTTTTGCAATATACTTTTTCATAATCTTCATTTTTTTTTTCAACTTTTAAAATGCCACATTCATTCCGACAGAGAAAGTGCGGGCACGTGGATAGGGGCCATTGTCGACACGAGCTCCGTAAGTAGAGAGTGGAACTTCGGGGTCCAGGCCGTTGTATCTTGTAATCGTAAACAGGTTTTCCACCTGTGCATAGAGATTGAGGGCAGAAAGTCCGATGGAATTCATCCAAGGCTGGTCGAAACGATAGGAAAGCTTCAGGTATTTACATTTCAAGTATGAGCCGTCTTCCATGAAGTAGGTCGACATGCGTGTCTCATTGTTGTCGTCAACCGTGGTCAGCGCGGGAATGGAGGCACTGGGATTAGCAGCCGTCCAAGCGTTGAGCACGCCTGTGCCGCGGTTGGTGTAAAGGTTGCCGTAAGTCATAAACTCGAGTTGCTTACGTGTGCCATTATAAATGTCAAACCCGAACTCACCTGAGAAGAAGGTTGAGAGCGACCAGTTCTTATAGTTTGCCGTCAGGGTGATGCCCATACCGAAGTCGGGGTTGGGGTCGCCGATGATGCAGCGGTCGGCTTCGTTGATAAGGCCATTGCCGTCGATGTCGCGATAGCGCAGTCGGCCAACGTCTTTGCCTTCCTGCATGGCATGGTTGGATACCTGGTCGGCATTCTGGAAAATGCCGTCGCAGACGTAACCGTAGTAGACACCCATGGGTTGACCTTCGACGAGGCGCCAGTCGCCGCCGATGATGCTCACTTCGTCGTTCAGCTTGACGAGCTTGTTGCGATACATAGAGAGGTTGAGGTTTCCGTCCCACGAGAAGTCGCCATACTGGGGTGAGTGATAGCCGAGGTTCATTTCGAATCCGTGGTTTTTCATTGTTCCGGTGTTCATGAACTTGGCGGCGTTTTCACCTGCCACGGAGAGCACCGGAGGAATGGTAATCATGTCGCGTGTATTCTTCCAATAGTAGTCGAGCGAGAGGCTGAGGGTGTTGTTCAGCAGATAGGCGTCGACGCCGATGTTGGTCTGTGTGGTTGTTTCCCACTTGAGGTTGGGATTGCCGGTGGTTGCCACCTTGATGCCGCTGACGACGCCGGTGCCGGTGCCGTTGAGGTCGTAGGCGCCGTTGCCCAGGTCGAACACATAGGTTGAATAGGCGGCATAGTTGTTGGAGATGGCGGAGTTACCATTCTGTCCCCATGCCAGACGCAGCTTCACATTGTCTACCCATTTGTTTCTTGGCCAGAAGGCTTCTTCGCTGATGCGCCATGCACCGGAGAAGGCTGGGAAGACGCCCGAGTTGTTGGCACTGGCCAGTCGCGAGGTCTGGTCGCGGCGTAGGGTGGCGGAGAGGAGATAGCGGTCAGCGAAGTTGTAGTCTACCTTGCCGAAGAGTGAGAACAGCGCCCACTCTTGCTTGCCGCCACCGTTGGTCATGGTACCCGAACCTGATCCTATCTGCATGTAGTCGGCATCTTCGAAGGCGTAGTCCTTTCGTGTGGCAGCCAAGTCTTCAAACACATATTTGATGGCTTCTGTACCTGCCAGCAGGGTGAAGTGGTGGCGCGGGCCGAGGTCGAACATGTAGTTGGCCGTATTGGTCCAGGTGTAGGTGTCGCCCTGTCCATAGCCGCTGCTGACGGCACGGTTACTCGAGGCATCGGTGGGGCGCACGTTGCGTGTGAGAGTCTTGTTGAGGTACTGCACATGTTCTACTCCGATATTGCTCTTCAGCGTCAGTCCTTTCACGGGCATCACTTCGAGATAGGCATTACCGAAAATGCGCCACGAGGCATTCGAGTTGTCGCGCATATTGTAGAGCGTCTGCACGGGGTTGTCGATGTCCGAGCCAAGCATGGCTACGGGGTCTGCATAGGCTCCGTTGTCGCCAAACACGGGTATGGCGGGATGCTGTCGCATGGCGGTGTAGGGTATGCCTCGGTCTCCATTTACGTCGGCTCCTCGGTTTTCCCAGCGAGCCAACATTAGATTCTCGCCTACGCGAATGTATTTATTAAAATTGTAGGTTGAGTTGACGCGGGCAGAGATGCGCTTATAGAAGGTGTTTGTCATCAATCCTTTCTGGTTGATGTAGTTGGCCGAGAAGAGATAGGAGCCCTTTTCGCTTGAGTTGGAGATGCTGGCCGAAAGGTTGTGAGTCCATGCGGCACTGTAGACCTCGTCTTGCCAGTTGGTATTGGCTGTGCGGTAGCCGTTGAGTGTGCCGACGAGCTGCGGTGTGTCGCCGGTGCCGTAGAGGGCTGCGGCGGCGGAAGGTGAGATGCCGTCGTTTTGTGCAGCCTGCCAGTAGGCTTGGCCCCATTGTTGTGACGAAAGCATGTCGTAGCGTTTTGCTACGGTCTGCACGGCGGCGTTGTAGCTGAGGTTGATGGCCATCTTGTCGCCTTTGCCGCGCTTGGTGGTGATGATGATGACACCGTTGGCGGCGCGTGATCCGTAGATGGAGGCTGACGATGCGTCTTTCAACACCTGGATGCTCTCGATGTCGGCTGCGTTCAGCGAATTGAGGTTCTCGGTGGTGGCTACGCCGTCGATGACGTAGAGCGGGTCGCAGGCGTTGACGGTGCTCATGCCTCGTACGCGGATGGTGGAGCTGCCTCCGCCTGGGGCTGCGTCGGTCACGATGTCGACTCCGGCCAGCTTTCCTTGCATGGAGTTGAGCATGTTGGGGTCGCTCTCGCTAATGGGACTTTTCATGTCCATCACTGCAACGGCTCCTGTGAGGTCGGCCTTGCGTTGTGTCTGGTAGCCCACTACGACGATCTCGGTTAGTTCTTTGGCATCTTCCTTGAGCACTACTTGCAGGCCGTCTTGTGCCGGCAGCTCTTGTGTCTGGTAGCCAATGTAGGAGAACACTAAAGTGGTTCCGGCGGCTACTTTCATTTTGAAATTGCCGTCGAAATCGGTAACCACGCCATGGGTGGTACCTTTTTCCATCACTGTGGCACCGATGATAGGCTCGCCTTGTGCATCGGCCACGTTACCACTGATTTCCTGCTGTGCAAACATGGTTGTGCTTAGCAGCAGTGCTGTCAGCAGCGTGACAACTCTTAGTCTTAAGCCGTTTCCCGCTGATGGGGATGGCTCAAATCTTTTTTGTTTCATTTGCTTGACATTTTTTAATTTGGGTTAGTAATCTCGTTAACTTTTCTGGCTGCAAAAATAGTTTTTATTACTAACGATGAATGAAAAAGTTGTTTCATGGTTTATAAAAAATTATTGCTGTCCGCTAAAAGTGAAATGCGCAAAAATTATCTTCCGCAATGCCTTTAAATAGGCGTTGCGGTTTTATTTTCAGAAAAGTAAGCC
>CACYRB010000106.1 GCA_902776685.1 uncultured Prevotellaceae bacterium | reverse complement strand
GGGGGCTTACTTTTCTGAAAATAAAACCGCAACGCCTATTTAAAGGCATTGCGGAAGATAATTTTTGCGCATTTCACTTTTAGCGGACAGCAATAAAAAGGAATAATTTTACCCCCGAGAGAAGTCTGTGCTTCGACTTCTGTCGGGGGTAAAAAAGTGTGTGACTATCACTTATCAGATGCCGAGTTTCTTGCGAATTTTCTTAGGAATAGCATTCTTGTTTACCAAGTAGTCCATAGTGTTGGCGGCAATAAAGGCTTTCGACATGTACCAGGTTCCTTTATATTCGCCGGTCTCGCCCCATGAGTTCTTCACCATGTAATACTCGCGTCCGTTCTGGTCCTTGGCAATGCCGTAGATGAGCATACCATGGTCGTCGGTCAGCTCCCAGTTGTCGAAACGCTCCTGGCGCATCTCCTGTGTCGGGACGATTTCGGGGGCATTGATGCCCAGCGAGTCAATGATGTTGGTGCGCTTGGTCTGCGAGAGTTTCAGCCAGCGGGCCATGTCGCTGCCGGCATAGCTTTCCATCTTCTTGGTGTCATAGGCCAGGGCAAGTCCGTTGCGTGTGAAACCTTCCTCCGACACGTCGCCACCCCATGCCACGGTGTAGCCGTTCATCACGGCATTGTCGATGACTTCCATCATCTCGTCCATCGGCAGGTTCCACGACAACGGGAAGCGCCAGTTGTCCTGTACCTCAACGGCAAAGCCCGTGTAGAACGGATGGTGAGTGTAGCTGGTGATGCTCACGTAGTCGTTGAAGTCCAGACCGAGGCTGGCAGCAAATGTCTTCGGGGTATAGGTCTTGCCTTCATAGGTGAAGGTTTCTGGGCACTTGCCGAGATAGGCATCGAGAATACCCTGCAGACCGACCTTCCATTGGCCAGAGATTTTCTTAGCCTTGTTCTTGGCGATGGCATCCACGTAGGGCTCCAACAGCGAGAAAAACTCGTTGAAGTTGTTGAGCGAATCGCCATAGAGAGTGCCGGGAAGCGGCATGGCATCTTCGGGGCAGATGCCGTGAGTCTTCAGTGTGGCGAGCACATCCTCGGCAGAGCCACCTTGTGCAAACTGGCAGTCACCGTGATAGCGGACAACCTGAATGGCACGCTCCATATAGGTTTTGTTTTCGACAAACGACTCGCACAGGTCGTAGGTCTTACCGGTAGCCTTGAGAATCTCAGCCTCAAAGAAGGAGAGAGTAGAGAAGTTCCAGCAGGTGCCAGAGCGGTTCTGGTCTTTGATACTTGTGATGGGATTTTCTTTCACCACGGTAAACACAGGCTTGTTGTCTTGTTTCTTTTCATCCTGTGCGTTGGCGCCGATGGCCATCATGGCGAGCAGCGCGAGAGTGAATACCTTTTTCATTGTTTAACAGTAAATTTAATTATTGATGTTTTGTATTGTGTCTACATTCTGTTCTTTGCCATGAAATCCTCCACGTCGTTCGGGTGGTAGGGTATGCGCTTGGTGCCGAGGAAGCGGCAGCCGTCGGCAGTGATGAGCACGTCGTCTTCGATGCGTATGCCGCCGAAATCCTTGTAGGTTTCAATCTTGTCGAAGCACAGGAACTCCTTGCAGTGTCCGCTCTTGCGCCAGTCGTCGATAAGGGCGGGGATGAAGTAGATGCCCGGCTCGTCGGTCACCACGAAACCTTCCTCCAGTCGTCGGCCCATGCGCAGGGCATTGGTGCCGAACTGCTCAAGGTTGGGACGTGTCTCTTCGTCAAATCCCACATAGATTTGTCCCAGTCCCTCCATGTCGTGCACGTCCATACCCATCATGTGGCCCAGTCCGTGGGGCAGGAACAGGGCGTGTGCCCCAGCGCGTACAGCCTCATCGGTGTCGCCTTTCATCAGTCCGAGTGCTTTCAGCCGTTCGGTCATCAGTCGGCACACGGCAAAGTGAACATCCATATATTTCACGCCAGGCTTGGCCACATCCAAGACATAATCGTGACATTCCTCCACGATGGAGTAGATGTCGAGCTGGCGTTGTGTGTATTTACCCGATACGGGAAACGTGCGAGTGTTGTCAGAGCAGTAGCCAGTAATCGACTCTGCTCCGGCATCGCACAGGGCGAGTCGTCCGGCTTCGAGTACGGCCATCGACGGGTTGCCGTGCATGATTTCGCCGTGTTGCGTAAAGATGGTCGGGAAGCTGACCTGCGAGCCCAGCGAGTGGGCGATGC
This sequence comes from uncultured Prevotellaceae bacterium, assembly GCA_902776685.1. Lineage (GTDB taxonomy): Bacteria > Bacteroidota > Bacteroidia > Bacteroidales > Bacteroidaceae > Prevotella. Next base: position 3,521 of record CACYRB010000106.1, on the reverse strand, counting down.
CGTCGACCTGTCCGCCGACATATTTCTCGGTCACTCCCGGTCGGGTGATGCGCATGGCAGTGGTGTGCATCTCATAGCCAATCTCGGCAGCTTTCTCCAGTTCGGCAATCTCTTGCGGTTCCTTCACCGAACGCATTTTTACGACCGCCTTAATCAGTTTCAGCGAGGCAGCTTCCTTCTGTTGCGAGGGATGAATGCCCAGCAAGTCCATAATCTGAATCATGGTGTCGTGGCGATAGGGCGGCAGGAAATGAACTGTGCGTTTCTTGCTCAGTGCCTCGTTGCAGATGTGCTGCAACTGTTTTACAGGAAACGTCTGGGTTACACCGACTTGTGCTCCAAGGTCGGCAACACTATTGACCGATCCGTACCAAACAATATCTTCGATGTCGATGTCGTTGCCGATAAGCATTTCGGTATTGTTGTCGATGTCGATGACGCCTACGAGTCCGTCGCGCTCCACCCCGAAATAGTAGCGGAACGATGAGTCCTGTCGGAACGGATAATATCCGTTGTTCGGATAGTTGTTAGGCGACTCGTTGTTGCCGAAGAGCAGGACGATACCTTCGCCCACAAGTCTTTTTAGCTCGTTGCGTCGGCGTATATAGGTTTCTTTGTTGAACATGGTGTTTGTTTTGTTTTATTTTTATGATGCAAAGGTACGAATAAGTGAGCGAACATGCAAATAAATTTGCAATTTTCCAACGAGAGCACCTTCGACGACAGTCAAAGGTATGGATAAGAATTTTCAAAAAAGTTGAAAAAAGTTTGCAGGACTGCAATTTATTATATACTTTTGTCATTTGAAATGGAATAATAACATAAAAAAGGGAATTATAACTTAACAATTATGGCATCATACTACATTCTTGAAAACAATCAGCAAGCGGGTCCGTTCACGCTTGAGCAGTTGGCGGCACGTGGCATTAACGGGTTTACCAGTGTGTGGACTCAGGGCATGGCCAACTGGGTTCCAGCCAGTCAGGTTCCTGAGTTGCAGGCAGTCATCAACCGTCCGCAGGGTTTCCAGAGTCCGCCGCCCTATCAGGGAGGAGGTTATCAGCAGGGTCCGCAGGCTGGTCCCGCACCGTCCTATGGCTACAACAGCAGCTATGCCCAGCAGGGGCAGCAGGCTGGTCCGTGTCCGAAGACGTGGATGGTAGAGTCTATTCTCGTCACGTTGTTCTGTTGTCTGCCCCTCGGCATCGTGGGCATCATCAATGCCAGCAGGGTGTCGTCGGCACATGCTGAAGGTCGCTATGCCGATGCCCTTCGTGCCAGTCAGGATGCAGGCAAGTGGACGAAGATAGGCTTTTGGTTAGGTTTGGTAGGAATCATTCTCTACATTTTGGTCTACGTGTTCATCTTCGGAGCGGCAATCCTTGCTAACTCATGATGCGCTGGCGTAAGCCTATTTTGTGGATTCTCGTGGGAGTAGCTGCTTTGGCGGTCTATTTCCTGTTCGACCCGGCAACGGCAAACTTTTTTCCGGGTTGTGTCTTCTTGAAATTGACGGGGCTGAAATGTCCCGGTTGCGGTTCGCAGCGGGCCGTTCACAGCCTGCTGCATCTCGATTTTGCCGCAGCCTTTCGCTATAATGCACTGCTGGTCGTGTCGTTGCCGGTAGTGTTTTTCTTGTTAGTAGTCGAAATGTTACGCACGCGCTGTCCGCGCCTATACAGCCGTGTCCATAGTCAGGCAGTCATCTGGACCATCGTTGCCATCGTGCTGGTGTGGTGGGTGTTGAGGAATTTTTTCAATTCTTCTTCAGTAGGTCTGGTCTGAGTCGGCGGGTGCGCTCCAGGGCTTGTTCCATTTCCCATGCTTTTATTTTAGCCTCGTGTCCGCTCAGCAGTACGTCGGGCACGCGCCAGCCTTTATACTCGGCTGGTCGGGTGTAGATGGGCGCAGCCAGCAGGTCGTCTTGAAAGCAGTCGCTGAGTGCGCTCTGCTCGTCGCCGATGACACCGGGCACCACGCGCACGATGGCATCGGCCATCACGGCTGCAGCCAGCTCGCCACCCGTGAGCACGTAGTCGCCGATGCTGATTTCCCGCGTGATGAGGTGCTCGCGTATGCGATGGTCTATGCCCTTGTAGTGGCCGCACAGGATGATGAGGTTCTGCTTCAGCGACAGGTCGTTGGCCACGTGTTGCGTGAACTGCTCGCCGTCGGGCGAGGTGAAGATTACCTCGTCGTAGTCGCGTTCTTCCTTCAGCGCAGTGATGCAGCGGTCGATAGGCTCGCACTGCATCACCATGCCGGCAAAACCGCCATAGGGATAGTCGTCCACGCGGCGCCATTTGTCGCGCGTATAGTCGCGCAGGTTGTGCAGATGAATCTCTGCCAGTCCCTTCTGTTGTGCCCTTGCCAGAATGCTCTCGTGCACAAAGCCCTCAATCATCTCCGGCAGCACCGTTATAATATCGATTCTCATTTCAGTGTTATTTTTTGAATAGGTCAGCGTGATAGCCTGTATTGAGCATTAATAGTTCCAGTTCACTGTCATACTGGTTCCAAATAAGCAGCCAGTCGGGTTGTATGTGGCATTCCCATTGCCCCTCGCGGTTGCCGCGCAAGTGATGTGGCCTATATTTTTCAGGCAGCTGTCCTGTCTCGGCTAATAATGAAATAACATGATGAAGAAGTTCCATGTTGTAACCTCTTCGCTGGCATAAACGCATGTCGCGTTTGAATTGACCTGTATATTTGATGTGGTATTTCATTAACCCAGTATTTGTTTGAAAAGGTCGTCCACATCTTTTGCCTCATACACTCTTCCCTCTTTCACGTCAAGTTGTGCTTGTTCATAAGGCGATAGACGTTTTTTTCGAGGCGTGCTGACTTTTTCTACACCGACAAGCGACTTTACAATTCGGCGGATGTTGGGCAGATACGATTCGTCCTTCAGGGTTATTACAAGTTGTGTCATTTTCTTATTTTTTTATTTATGATGGCAAAGTTACAGAGAAAATTTGGATTGCGCAAGCGATTGTTAAAATTTGCGGACGGCTGACTGAAATTTTAACATGATAGGAGCTCGCGAAAGGCGAGGGGTGGCATTGTTGTCCGCCGACAGCGAAATCGACGATTCTGGAGAGTTGTTTGTAAAGAATTGATTTTCAACGTGTTTTCATACTTTTCGCTTATCACTTTTCACTTATCACTTCTGAAAGGTATATGTTTCGGGTGGCGAAAGCTAAGCTTTCGGGTTGCGAAAGACGGTCTTTTGGGATGCAAAAGCTAAGCTTTCGCAACCTCAAACATATATGTTTCGCCTTTAAAGGGGAGTGGAAGGGGAGTGAAAGGGGAGGGGAAGGGACGAAAGGGGGGGGAATTTGAAATGTTAAATCGCAAATGGCGCTTTAACATTTCTGTCGGCGAGAGATATATGTTTCACCAACGCCGTTAAGTTTTTTTAATATTGGTGTCCGGTAAAAAATCTTCATCCTCTTTGATATCCCAGTGTTTATAGGTGTTAGTAAATAATTATAAACAAAGAGGCTTGTTTGCGGCCTGAA
>CACYRB010000105.1 GCA_902776685.1 uncultured Prevotellaceae bacterium | reverse complement strand
ATCTCTTGGCAATATATACCTAAAATAAAGTAAAAACAATAATAAAACGATTAAACAATGCTAAAAGACAGACCAATTATTTGGTTTGCAACATAGAAGTTACGAAAAAACGCTTTTGGCAAATTGTTAAAATTCGCCGGTTTTGGAGTGAAATTTTAACGTCGAGATTCGTGCGAAATCATGTCGGTGGGCAGATGGCCCGCAGACATCAAAACAAACGATTCTGGTCGGCGGTTTGTAAATTATTGTCAATCAGTGAGTTTCAACACTTTTCACTTCTCACTTTTCACTTCTCACTTCTGAAAGGTATATGTTTCGGGTTGCAAAAGACCGTCTTTTGGGTGGTAAAAGACGGTCTTTTGGAGGGTAAAAGCTTGTCTTTTGCAAGGTGAAACATATATGTTTGGGGAATGAAAGGGGAGTGAAGGGGAAGTGAGAGGGGAGTGGAGGGGACGATAGGGGGCTGGTGGGGAGTGTTAAAACGAAAATCGCGTTTTAACAATTCCCGAGCCGAACGCTATATGTTTCACCATAATGGTTAACACCTTTTAACTATCGAGAAAAGAAGAGGACACGCGCTGAAACCGACCACGAATTTCACTAATTTCACTAATTATCACTAATTATCACTAAAAGGATTTTATCTAATTTCACGAAGAAAAATTGCGTCGCAACTTTTTGAAATTAGTGTAATTCAACAAAACAATGCGAGAATGATATTCGTGTAATTCGTGGTAAAGATAGTGGTCGGCTATCGCATTTGCGTGAACGCTCGGAACTCGGCAGTGCTCGCCACCTCCTGCGGCGAGCCACTGACGACGGTCTGCTGCGTGAGCAGCACCAGTCGGTCGGCCTGCTGCAGGGCCTGGTCGATGTCGTGGGTGGAGAGCAGGATGGTCTTCTGCTGCTCGTGGGCGATGCGTCGCAACAGCTGCAGCGTGCCGATGCGCGACGGATAGTCGAGGAAGGCGGTAGGCTCGTCGAGCAGGATGACGGCGGTCTGCTGCGCCAGGGCCTTGGCTATCATCACCTTCTGACGCTCGCCGTCGCTCAGCCGCCCGAAGTCTTTACGGGCCAGATGGGCGATGCCGGTCAGTTGGAGCGACTCGTCAACGATGCGGCGGTCGGCGGCGCTCAGCGTGCCCCAGAAATTGGTGTAGGGCGTGCGCCCGAGCGCCACCACCTCGTCGACGGTGAGGTTGCCCACGTCGGGCTGCGCAGTCAGCACGATGCCCACCAACCGCGCCAGTCGGTTCTTCGGCAGCTGCGCCACGTCGGTCTCGCCTACGAGCACGCGCCCCGACAGTGCCGGCTGCAGCCCCGCGAGCGTGCGCAGCAACGTCGACTTGCCGATGCCGTTGGGACCGACAAGACAGGTCAGCTGTCCGCCCTCAATGGTCAGGGAAAAGCCCTCTCCGTCTCCCCACAAGGGGGAAGAAGAAAGCCCTCCATCCCCTACAGCGCGGCGACCGTAGCCGATGACAAGATGGTCGAGTACTATGTTGTTCACGACGCAAAGATACGAATAATTCTTAATTCTTCATTCTTAATTCTTAATTTTTATTCGTATCTTTGCAAAATGAAATCGGCCCTTCAGTCGTTACAGGAACAGCGGCTGCTACTCCAGATGGAGTATGCCGCCGAGAAGGAAGCCTTCCGCTTGCAGACCGAGGAGATGGGACTGCAGCGGCGGGTGAAACGTGGTGATGCCTGGTATCCGGTGACGGTGGGCCGCACTTTCTACAACTCGCTCAATCAGCGCTGCCTTGAGATTTTCCGCACGCAAGGCCTCGACGTGGAGCACAACTTCGAGTATGGCAAACAAGTGACGCTGGGCAACCGTGGCGAGGCAACCGTCTCGTTTGTCGACGGCAACCGCATGGTGCTCGTCATACCCGACAATTTCCCTGTGGCCGACGTGGCTGCCGAGGAGAATCTGGCCGTACAGCTCTCGTTCGACGAGACCAGCTACCGCACCATGTTCGATGCCCTCGGTCGCGTCATCGCGGCAAAGGGCAACCGGCTGGCCTACCTGCGCGACCTCTTCTACAGCAACCAACCAGCGGGGCAGTATCGGTTTGAGCCTCAGCGCTTTCCGTGGCTCAACGCCACACAGGAGGAAGCGGTCAACAAGGTGCTGTGGGCAAAAGACGTGGCCGTGGTGCACGGTCCTCCGGGAACGGGCAAGACCACCACGCTCGTCGAAGCCATCAACGAGACGCTCCGCCGCGAAAACCAGGTGCTGGTATGTGCGCAGAGCAACATGGCCGTCGACTGGATTTCGGAGCAACTGGTTGACCGCGGCATCAACGTGCTGCGCATCGGCAACCCCACACGCGTGAACGACAAGATGCTCTCCTTCACCTACGAGCGACGCTTCGAGTCGCACCCCGACTATCCGCAGCTGTGGGCCATACGCAAGGCCATACGCGAGTTGCGCTCGCGCAAGCGTCGGGCCGACGAGCGCTATCACCAGAAGCTGGAAAGCCTGAAAGGGCGTGCGGCCGAGCTGGAGATTCGCATCCAGGCGCAGCTCTTCGGCGAGGCACGCGTCATCGCCTCTACGCTGGTAGGCTCGGGACACCGTCTGCTCGAAGGCATGAAGTTCAACACGCTCTTCATCGACGAGGCGGCCCAAGCGCTCGAAGCGGCCTGCTGGATACCCCTGCGACGCTGCTCGCGCGTGGTGCTGGCCGGCGACCACTGCCAGCTGCCGCCCACCGTGAAGTCGATGGCGGCCCTGAAAGGCGGACTCGCCACAACGCTCATGGAGCGCATCGCCAGGCAAAAGCCCGAGGTGGTGACACTGCTGCGCGTACAATACCGTATGAACGAGGAAATCATGCGGTTCTCATCCGACTGGTTCTACGACGGACAGGTGGAGAGCTCGCCGCTCGTGCGCCACCGCAGCATACTCGACTACGATATCCCGATGCAGTGGATTCCGGCCACCGACGAGGCCGAGCAGTTCGTAGGCTCTTCCTTCGGGCGCATCAACAAAGCCGAGGCCGAGCTGACGCTGCAGACGCTGGAAGACTATTTCACCAAGATAGGCAAGACGCGCATCTTGGAAGAGCGCATCGACGTGGGCATCATCTCGCCCTATCGCGCACAAGTGCAATATCTGAGGCAGCTACTTAAGAAACGTGCATTCTTCAAACCTTACCGGCATCTCATCACGGTCAACACCGTCGACGGATTCCAAGGACAGGAGCGCGACATCATCGTCGTCTCGCTCGTGCGATCGAACGAAGAGGGGCAAATCGGCTTTCTCAACGACCTGCGCCGCATGAACGTGGCCATCACCCGTGCCCGCATGAAGCTCATCATCCTCGGCAACCCCGACACGCTCACCCGACATCCCTTCTACCGCAAACTCTATCAATACATCAATACAATAAACAAAAATGAAAACGACTAAACAACTTTTCTTGCTGACACTTCTTTTCATCCTGCCGATGGGAGCAGCCGGAGTTGAACCGTCGGCCGACAGTCTGCGGGTGGAGACCTGCCAGTATGCCGAGAAAGACGGACAACCGCTCATGCTCGACGTCTATGTGGCTGCGCCTCAGCGCTCTCAAACCTCTGCCCTGCCCCTTTCCGAAGGCAAATTCAGGCGTCCCGTCGTCATCTTCTCCTTCGGCGGCGCATGGGAATTCGGCACACGCAAAGACGGACGGAACTTCCTCGAAGACTTTGCCCGACATGGCTATATAGCCGTGGGCATCGACTACCGGCTGGGCATCAAGCAGTTCAAGGATGGCGGCGGCCGAATCTCTCCGGAGACCTTCGGACAGGCCTACGCCAATGCCATCCGCATGGGAGTGGAAGACCTCTACAGCGCCACAACCTACATCATCGGTCAGGCCGACCGCTGGCAGGCCGACACCTCGCGCATCGTCATCTGCGGCAGCAGCGCCGGAGCCATCAACTCGTGTGTGGCCGAGTATCTGCTGGCCAACGACCATCCGCTGGCCACCGCCATGATGCCGCAAGGCTTCAACTATGCCGCCGTCATCTCTTGTGCGGGCGGCATCTGGAAAGAAGGCGAGGACGATGTGGCGTGGAAAAACCGTCCGTGCCCCTTCCTGGCCTATCATGGCACCGCCGACCAGCTCGTGGCCTATGCCGACCAGCGCACGGGAGGGACAGGAGCCTTCGGACCGGCCCACTACATCCCCGGCCTGTGCGAACTACAAGTGCCGTGCCTTTTCCGCTCCTACAAAGGTGTCGACCATGCCATCGCACTCATCTACAACGACGAGGATGCACGCGCCGAAATGCTCAGCTTCCTCTCCCGCGTGCTCTACAAAAACGAGAAAATCAGCATCATCAGCGAGGAGACCTACTACGACCAGGCCCCGAACCTGAAAAGCGTGATTGAGAGCATGAGGGAAATGGGAATAATAGAATAGAAAACAAATAAAAAAAATAAAGACATGATGAAACGTTTTTCAATTATCGCTTCTGCTCTCCTCGCCGTGACGCTGACCGCCTCGGCACAGAGCAAGGAAACAAAGAAAACCAGTGGAAACCCCGTGTTTGAAGGCTGGTATGCCGACCCCGAGGGCACCGTCTACGACGGCCGCTACTGGGTGTTCCCGACCTATTCGGCCGACTATGGCGAGCAACTGCACTTCGATGCTTTCTCCTCGCCCGACCTCGTGAACTGGACAAAGCATCAGAACGTGCTCACGTCTAACGAGATTCGCTGGGCATGGCAGGCCATGTGGGCTCCCGCCGTGCTGACCGCCAACGGCAAGTACTATCTCTTCTTCGGGGCCAACGATGTGCACCAGGGCGAAGTAGGCGGCATCGGCGTGGCCGTCAGCGACAAGCCCGAAGGACCCTATCGCGATGCGCTGGGCCGTCCGCTCATCCAGGATATTGTAAACGGGGCGCAGCCCATCGACCAGTTCGTATTCCACGACAAGGACACCGGCGAATACTACATGTACTACGGCGGCTGGGGCCACTGCAACATGGTGCGCCTCGCCCGACATGTATAAGGAGGTAACGCCCGAGAACTATGTCGAAGGGCCGTTCATGCTGAAGCGCAAGGGCAAATACTACTTCATGTGGAGCGAAGGCGGTTGGGGCGGCCCCAACTACAGCGTGGCCTATGCCATCAGCGACTCGCCCTTCGGACCGTTCAAGCGTGTGGGCAAGATACTGCAGCAAGACCCCGACGTGGCGACCGGCGCCGGACACCACTCGGTCATCAAGGGTAAAGGCCGCGACGAATACTACATCGTCTACCACCGCCGACCGCTCGGCGACACGGGCCGCGACCACCGCGTGACCTGCATCGACCGACTCTACTTCGAGAAAGACGGCACCATTCGTCCTGTGAAAATGACCTTCGAAGGAGTGAAAGCCCGCCGACTGAAATGAAACGAGACAGCACCACCGCACTGGCGGCTTTGGCAACAGTCGTACCGACACTGGCACAGCCGACCGCGACCGACAAGCCCAACGTGGTCATCATCGTGGCCGACGACCTGGGCTGGGGCGACGTGAGCGCCTACGGCAACACAACCATCCACACACCCAACATCGACCGGCTGGCCCACGAAGGAGTGTGCCTGAGCGACGGCCACGCCACCTCGGCCACGTCGACACCATCGCGCTATGCCCTGTTCACGGGCATGTATCCGTGGAAGAACGAGAACGCGAAGATTCTGCCCGGTGACGCACCCCTGCTCATCTCGCCCACGCAGTTCACCATGCCGAAGATGTTTCAGCAGGCCGGCTACGCCACGGCAGCCATCGGCAAGTGGCATCTCGGCATGGGCATCGGCAAGATTGACTGGAACCGCCACATCGCCCCCGGTGCCCGCGAGATTGGCTTCGACTATTCGTGCATCATCGCTGCCACGGTCGACCGTGTGCCGACGGTGTATGTGGAGAACGGCGACGTGGTGGGGCGCGACCCCGCCGACCCCATCTACGTGGACTACGACACGCCCTTCCCCGGCGAGCCGACCGCACTGACCAACCCCGAGATGGTGAGGATGCAGTGGAGCCACGGCCATCAGAACACCGTCGTCAACGGCATTCCGCGCATCGGCTACATGAAAGGCGGCGAGCGTGCACGATGGAAGGACGACGAGATGGCACAATATTTTCTCGACCGCGCCTGCCAGTTCATCGACAGCGTGACCACACCGAGCGGCACCCGTGCGGCTGAGCCCTTCTTCCTATACTACGGTCTGCACGAGCCCCACGTGCCCCGCACGCCCGACCCTCGTTTTGTCGGAGCCACAGCGCTCGGCCCACGTGGCGACGTGGTGGTTGAGGCCGACTGGTGCGTGGGGCAGCTGATGAAGAAGTTGGAAGCGAAAGGTCTGCTCGACAACACCCTCGTCATCTTCTCGTCAGACAACGGTCCGGTGCTCGACGACGGCTACGTCGACGGGTCGCGCGACAGCCGGCCGCTGCACGATCCCAACGGCTCGTTGCGTGGCGGGAAGTACAGTCTGTTCGATGCCGGCACGCGTGTGCCTTTCTTTGTCTACTGGCGAGGTCATACGCGCCATGTCGACAGCCCCGTCCTCGTTTCGCAGCACGACCTGTTGGCCTCGCTGGCCCGCCTCATCGGGCAGACCGTGCCCGAGGGGCTCGACTCGAAAGAGATGCTCGCCACCTTCCTCGGCAAAAAGATGAAGAGCCGCGGCGACATGGTGGTGGAAGCCAGCGGCCGACTGGCCTACCGCTCGGGGCGATATGCCCTGGTGCCGCCCTACAGCGGACCCGCCACCAACGAGACGGGCAACGAGCTGGGCGTGGTCGCCGACTGGGCACTCTACGACCTGCAGGCCGACCCGACGCAGCACACCGACCTCGCAAGCCGAAAGCCGGCACTGCTGAGAAAGCTCAAACGCGCCTTCCTGCAACAGGCCGGCACCTACTACGACCCCGACCACGAACAGGAAACGCTGGAATAACACGTTCCCCCACCACAAGGAACAGGCACACAAAAAAAGAGGATTGCTATCTGTCGCAGACGGCAATCCTCCAGCACTTTTTATTAAAACTAACTCAAGTATAAAAATATGTATATTAAATCCATCATTTAAAAAACCAGTGCTTATTTAAAAACCAATGTGCAATCTATTCCATTTCTTTGTCGGTGCAAAGGTCGGAAAAATAAATCATGCGGCAAACAGTTTTACGGTGGTCCTTCTCGGAATTTGTCACCACGGCAATCATAATTCGTCACGCCGACAACAGAAAAGTCACACGACTCTATCGTTTTGTCACAATCCACGGCATTGCCATTCTCCTCTTTAGCCCCCTAATTATTAGCCCCCTAAATTAGGGGGTTGGGGGTCTTTAGCATTCTCCTTTCCCGAATTGTTAAAATCAGCCCCCTTTCGTCCCGGAATTTTAACACGCCTAAGCGCACGAAATGCGCCGAGGGTAGCATCTCCCCACGCCAACAAAAATAACGCAACACTGGCGGTCGTACATAACTCCCTATCATTCAGTCGGTTACTCGGGTTTTTATTCGCCACTTTTCACCCTTCACTTCCGAAACATATATGTTTCAGCCGCGAGAGATATATGTTTCGGGTTGTGAAAGACCGTCTTTCGCACCCCAAAAGACGGTCTTTTGGGAGGTGAAAGCTTAGCTTTCGCAAATTCGAAGCCTGCAAACCGCATCACGAAACCCATTTTTCGGTCCCGCAACCCGTTTTTCACAATCGTTAAATGCCCTGCCCCGTTTTAACAATTCCCGAGCCGAAAGATATACGTTTCACCACAACGGTTAAGATTCATTAACAACCATTTTTCTTCGACAGAGAGATAGAGAGACATGTTTTTTCGACAGAATGACAGAATGACATTTTTATTTGACAGAGAGACAGAGAGACATGTTTTTTCGACAGAATGACAGAATGACATTTTTTTATAATGACATATTTTTTTTAACGCGGCACGCCGCGCATCCCTCGCTGCGCTCGCCCCCCCGTAGCCTTCCCCTACATGCTAATGGAGTCTTTTTTACCTTTTCACCTTTTCAATTTTTCACTTTTTTAATTTTTTACCTTTTTACCTTTTCACCTTTTCACCTTCTCACCTTTTCCGTGTGCTTCCGTGTTCATCCGCTGCCAATTCTTCTCCTCCCCTTTCAGGGGGAGGTTGGGAGGGGGCTCCTCCTTGCTAATGGAGATTTAACCCCAATAAATTTGGTTTTTCGCTCTCTTAATCGTACCTTTGCAGGCGAAATCAGGAAAAAAATCAAAGAACTATGAATATAGAGAAAACCATCAGCGCAGCCGTCTTGGCCGCAGTGAAGACCTTGTACGGGCAGGACGTGCCCGCAGAACAGGCACAGTTGCAGAAAACCCGCACAGGCTTCGAGGGCAACCTCACGCTCGTCGTCTTCCCCTTCGTGAAGATGGCACGCAAGAAACCCGAAGACGTCGCACAGGAAATAGGACAATACCTTCAGCAGAACTGCGAAGCCGTTGCGTCGTTCAACGTGGTCAAGGGCTTCCTCAACCTCGTCATCGCACCCGAGGCATGGCTGCAACTGCTCGCCGACATACACGACGATGCCGACTTCGGCTGTAAGAAAGCCACCGACGACAGCCCCCTCGTGATGATAGAATACTCATCGCCCAACACCAACAAACCCCTCCACCTCGGACACGTGCGCAACAACCTGCTGGGCTGGTCGCTCGCACAAATCATGGAGGCCAACGGCAACCGCGTCGTCAAGACCAACATCGTGAACGACCGCGGCATTCACATCTGCAAGTCGATGCTCGCCTGGCAGAAGTGGGGCAACGGCGAGACACCCGAGACCAGCGGCAAGAAGGGCGACCACCTCATCGGCGACTACTACGTGGCCTTCGACAAGCACTATCGCGAAGAGGTGCGCCAACTTATGGAACAGGGCATGGACGAAGAGCAGGCTAAGCAAGAGGCTCCGCTCATCAAGGAGGCCCACGACATGCTCGTGCGATGGGAACAAAACGACCCCGAGGTGCGCGCACTGTGGAAAAAGATGAACGACTGGGTCTATGCCGGATTCGACGAGACCTACAAAGCCATGGGCGTGGGCTTCGACAAAATCTACTACGAGTCCGACACCTACCTCGTGGGCAAGCGCAAGGTCGAGGAAGGTCTCGAACGCGGACTCTTCTTCCGCAAAGACGACAACAGCGTATGGGCCGACCTCACCAATGAAGGGCTCGACCAGAAGCTGCTCCTGCGCAGCGACGGCACCAGCGTCTATATGACACAGGACATCGGCACCGCACAGATGCGTTTCCAGGACTACCCCATCGACAAGATGATCTACGTCGTCGGCAACGAACAGAACTACCACTTCCAGGTGCTCTCGCTGCTGCTCGACCGCCTCGGCTTCAAGTGGGGCAAAGAGCTCGTGCACTTCTCCTACGGCATGGTAGAACTGCCCAACGGAAAGATGAAAAGCCGCGAAGGCACCGTCGTCGATGCCGACGAACTCATTGAAACCATGATAGCCGACGCCCGCCGCGTGGCCGATGAGGCAGGAAAGAACGCCGACATGACCGAAGACGAGCGCCAGGAGATTGCCCGCATCGTAGGCCTCGGCGCACTCAAATACTTCATCCTTAAGGTCGATGCCCGCAAGAACATGCTCTTCAACCCCGAAGAGTCCATCGACTTCAACGGCAACACCGGACCATTCATCCAGTACACCCACGCCCGCATACGCTCCATACTGCGTAAGAGTGGAGAGCTTGCCACCGCTCCAGACAAAACGGCAGAAGCAAACGCTAAACTCTGCACGCTAAACTCTACACTAAGCGACAAAGAGACGGCCCTCATCCAGAAACTCAACGAGTTTCCTGCCGCCGTGGCACAAGCCGGAAAAGACTACTCGCCCAGCGGCATCGCCAACTACTGCTACGAACTCACCAAAGAGTTCAACCAGTTCTACCACGACTACAGCATCCTCGGCGAACCCGACGAGCAGATTCGCCAGATGCGACTCGTCCTGGCACAGTGCGTGGCAAAGGTCATCAAGCGCGGCATGAGCCTCCTCGGCATCGAAGTGCCCGAGCGCATGTAAAGCCTCCCCCAACCCCTCAAAAGGGAGGGGAGATGCAAACGAAATGACATTATGTATACATACGAAACTGCCGATAATGCGCTGTATGATTTGCTGAGGGCTTATGCCGATTACAACAAGCAACACCCCACAGATGCCGAAAGAATTGTGTGGGATTTACTGAAGGCCAAACACATCGGACATAAGTTTCGACGACAGCACATCATAAAAGACTATATTGTTGATTTTGTTTGTCTTCGCCAAAAAATTGTTATTGAGATAGATGGACAGTACCATCTTGAAGAACAACAAATTGTAAAAGACAAAAGCCGGACTGACGACCTCCTGCAGGCAGGATACAAGGTTATCCGCTTCAGCAACGAAGAGGTAATTGCCAATCCAACTTTCGTTCTAAAACAAATAAAGCAAGCCATCATGGAAATCATAACCCCATCAACCACCACAAACCCCAAAGCCACAGCCTCCCCCAACCCCTCCAAAAGGAGGGGAGAACAGTCGGGCTGTGCGGTTGCATCCCCCCTCCCTTTGGAGGGGTTGGGGGAGGCTGTGCCGGGGGAGGCTACTCCCTGGTGTGCTGCGGCGTGGGCTGTTGATGCAGCGTGCTCGGGAAATCCAGGACCGATGGAATATCGGGCTGTTGACCTGCAGACAGGCTACGAAGTGTTCCACTTCGGACCCATGCACGGCACCAACA
>CACYRB010000104.1 GCA_902776685.1 uncultured Prevotellaceae bacterium | reverse complement strand
CACATGTTCCTCCGCTTGTGCGGGCCCCCGTCAATTCCTTTGAGTTTCACCGTTGCCGGCGTACTCCCCAGGTGGGATGCTTAACGCTTTCGCTTGGCCACGCACCTATATCGGCGCACAGCGGGCATCCATCGTTTACCGTGCGGACTACCAGGGTATCTAATCCTGTTCGATACCCGCACCTTCGAGCATCAGCGTCAGTAGCGCTGCCGAGAGCTGCCTTCGCAATCGGAGTTCTTCGCGATATCTAAGCATTTCACCGCTACACCGCGAATTCCGCCCTCGTCCCGCGCACTCAAGCAAACCAGTTCGCGCTGCACTCCAGTGGTTGAGCCACCGCATTTCACAGCACGCTTGATAAGCCGCCTACGCTCCCTTTAAACCCAATAAATCCGGATAACGCCCGGACCTTCCGTATTACCGCGGCTGCTGGCACGGAATTAGCCGGTCCTTATGCTCGCGCCCATTGACCAATATTCCTCACTGCTGCCTCCCGTAGGAGTCTGGTCCGTGTCTCAGTACCAGTGTGGGGGACCTTCCTCTCAGAACCCCTACCGATCGATGCCCCGGTGGGCCGTTACCCCGCCGGCAAGCTAATCGGACGCATCCCCATCCTGCGGCGAACGAATCCTTTGCTCAAAATCTGATGCCGTCAAATGAGCACATAGGGCATTAATCCGACTTTCGCCGGGCTGTTCCCTACCGCAGGGCAGGTTGGATACGCGTTACTCACCCGTGCGCCGGTCGCCATCATCGGTTGCAAGCAACCGACATGCTGCCCCGCGACTTGCATGTGTTAAGCCTGTAGCTAGCGTTCATCCTGAGCCAGGATCAAACTCTCCATTGTATAAAAATAAATGTCTTTGATTCCGTCACAGGACGTCCTGTCCATGATCTATTGCCTTTCGTCAACCTGATAAAAACAGATCGACGGGTCACATTCTATTACCCGGCGGGAAGACCTCTCACGCTGCAACCTCCCCGAGAGGGAGAACGCAGCAAGGCACCCGCCGCTTCATGTACTACTTGTCTGTTTTATGTAACTATGTCAAAAGAACGACTTCAATGTTTCGCGACCGCGCAAATTTTGCGCGAAAGCGGATGCAAAGGTACGACAATTTTACCAAACACCAAAATATTTCAAGGGAAAAATAATAAAAAAGTTTATTTTTGACCTATATCAATTGTTAAGAATTGTAAAAGAACTCTTTTCGTTAGTTTTTAACGAATAGTGCAAACAACATATTCAGACTGCGTTCCAATACGAAATTTTCCGCCCCAAATCCCGATTCCACTGGTGATATAATAGTGCGTATTGCCACGTTGATGACGCCCGTACGCTTTTTCGTATAAGGTATCTTCTATCCAATTGATTGGCCAAACCTGCCCATAATGAGTATGTCCACTTAGCTGGAAATTTACGCCTACTTTTTCTGCAAGCTCAAGATGATAAGGTTGATGGTCGAGTAAAATTGTAAATTTGCCTTGGCTGGCATTCTTTACAAGGTTTGAAACATTCTTGCGCTTAGGATTAGTCCTATCATCACGTCCTATAATGACGACCTCATTGTTGAAAAGAACACTCTTGTCACGCAAAAGTTTAATTCCAGACTCACGATAGAACTGTTCGGAATTCGGTTCACCCGCATAATAGTCGTGATTTCCAAGGCAAGCATAAACAGGTGCGTTCAGCCTTTTAAATTCAGCACTCATGTCTTCTTCCAATACAGGTTTCACACTGACATCAATAATATCGCCAGCAATAAGAATACAATCCGGATTTTCTTTGTTGACGAGGTCAACCCACTGAGCTAAGTCTTTTCGGGTGTTGTGATAGCCGATGTGTAAGTCACTCATCATAACAAATTTCAAAGGTTTATCCAAAGGTATTGATGAATGAAGGTCTATCTGCACACGTTTTTTTTGATAATAATGCCAGTTGCCATAAGCAAAAACAGCTATCATAATTCCCAATACCGTAAACGACCCTGCGACACTCTCCTTCAGAAACGACGTAGGCACAAGATGAATCAACCGACCGAAATCGAGAACAAGAAACAACATAGTCAGATAAAGAAGGATGAAGATGGATGACGTACCCACATTATATATAATACGCGCACACGAAAGTGGCATTCCGTCGAGGCCAATCATGAAACACACGAAGAGCAAACTCAAACATGCGAACATAGCAACAAGAACAACTATTTTCCAAATGTTTTGGAAAGGAAGTATCTGCCAAATATGCCATCCTACGTAAGTACACCCCAATATAGGGAGTAAAAAAAACAGTATCGCAAATAATTTCATAAAACGAACTAAATATGATTAGATTATAATCTCATAAACTTAAAACATAACAAACGCTGTTTTCCACACGAAACCTAACGTCACCACCTTCAAACGGCATTCCATAGATCTTGTCGGCATCATGCTGATAATGAGGGCGCGGGTCTAAAGACAATACATCACTCAACAGTTTCATTTGTTCATTGGTAAGCATATTTGCAACATCGTCAGGGAACACAACTTTTAAACGCTGTATTTGGTTTGTGTCAACAAATCCAGACCGAGCTTCCGGATGACTGTCTGCATATACGATATACGGCTTGATGTCGTAAATTGGTGTTCCATCCATCAAATCGCCTCCCGCCACACGGAGTACCGGTCCGTCATCACAGTCATAGTCGATACCAACCAAGCGGACCGACGACAACCCGATGGGATTTGGTCGGAAAGGCGATCGTGTGGCAAACACGCCCATTTTCTTATTGCCTCCCAGCAACGGCGGACGTACGACGAGACTATTGCTCTCATGGGGGTTGGCCGAGAAGCCCCAAATCAGCCATATATAATCAAACTCTTCGAGTCCACGCAATGCATCAACATTACGAAACTCGGACTCAAAGATTATCTCACCTTTTAAATCCTTTACCAATCCTGACTGCTTGGGGATTCCAAACTTTGAAGGGAACGGCGATTTAAAATATGCTATGGGTCGAAACATTATATTTTACAAGGTTATATAAATGAGTAATTGTCACAACGATCTAATCAAAGCCATACTATGACCATGGCCTATAAGTTTGCGTAGTCATTCCAAATCTACCACAGTTATGCCGGCGCCTCCAAACTGCACATGCTCATCGGCAAAATGAAAGACGTTGGGAACTGTCGAGAGATACTGTCTGATGAGCTGTCTTAAGATGCCGTTACCTTTACCATGAAGGATGCGAACGCGCGACATCCCCATCAAAATGGCGTCATCGATGAAATATTGTACAGCATTCAGGGCTTCGTCGCCTCGCATTCCTCGCACATCAAGGTCTTGCTTAAAGTTACGCCGGCGCTCATCAATCGTTTCACGCGTCATTCTACTTACCGAAACTGCCTGCAGCGACTGCATTCTCTGCTCGTTGTTATTTGTCTTATCCTGGGCGTTCACTTGCTCAAGACGTTCAGCTCGCATCCGTGTATGCATATCTCCAAAAGCAACAGTGACGATGTTTCCGCTGACCGACTCCACCACCCCGACGCTGGTCAGACCAATGATGCGAACATGGTCGCCTACCTGTATCGTTTTCCGGACCGACGCATTCGCCTCTACAGACGCAACTTTCTCTGATGCGGTTTTCTCGGCCTTTTCCTTTTTCCTTTTTTCTTTACGTTCCTTACGAGCCTGAATCTGGGCCATCTTCCTGGCAATCATCTCATCGTTGACCACGACATCCACCTCGTCAATCCCTTGTTTGAACGTTTCAAGCTCATCACGGATGCGTTTGGTTGCTTCGCGCTCAGCCTGCTGTTCACGTATTTCATGGATAGCATTTTCTATCCGTCGGTTACTCTCGCGCAGCAACTCCTCCGCTTGTTCCTTGGCCTTTAGCAGGATGTCCTTACGACTTTTCCCGAGTTCAGCGACATCTGCCTCATACTTGGCAATGATACGCTCCAAATCCTTTTCACGCTGATGCACGGTCTGGCGCTTACCTTCCCAATATCGTTTGTCGCGCACGATGTCCTGAAGATACTTATCGCTTTGAATATAGTCCGAACCAACTATCTCGCTGGCCTCCTGTATCACAGTTTCGGGCAGTCCAATCTTCCTGGCTATCTCCACGGCAAACGAAGAACCCGGCTGACCGATAGTCAACTGAAAGAGCGGTCGCATCTCGTGGCGGTCGTACAGCATGGCACCGTTCACCACCCCATCGTGGTCTTCGGCGAAATGCTTCAGGTTTTGGTAGTGCGTGGTGATGATAGCAAACGTCTTGTTCCGACAAAACTGTCGCAGCACCGACTCGGCTATGGCGCCGCCAATCGTTGGCTCGGTGCCCGTCCCGAACTCGTCTATGAGCAACAGCGACCGCTTCGACGACTGCTTCATCATGATTTTCATGTTCAGCAAATGGCTTGAATAAGTAGACAAGTCGTTCTCAAGACTCTGCTCATCGCCTATGTCAATCATGATGTCATCAAACACACCCGTCTGCGAGCGTTCACCGACGGGTATCGACAATCCGCATTGCAGCATATATTGCAACAGTCCCACCGTCTTCAAGCATACCGACTTACCACCGGCGTTCGGTCCCGAGATAATCAGGATGCGCTGGTCGCGTGTAAGCCTCACGTCGAGCGGCACCACGTGCCGGCCCTGTCGCTCCAACGTCCGTCTCAGCAACGGGTGCACTGCCCCAATCCAATCAACCTCAGGCTGTTTTTCTACTATCGGTTCATACCCGCCAATCTGTTCCGCAAAAAGAGCCTTAGCCCGTATAAAATCGACCAGCCCCATGAAGGAATATGACTCAAGCATCTCCTCCACATGCGGGCGCATCTCATCGGAAAACTCTGTCAAGATTCTTATCACCTCTTTGCGTTCCTCCCGTTCCAACTCACGGATGCGGTTGTTTGCCTCCACCACCTCGGTCGGCTCGATAAACACCGTTTTCCCCGAGGCCGACTCGTCGTAGACAATACCGGGAATGCGACGTTTCATAGCTGGCACGACCGGAATCACAAGTCGTCCGTCGCGGATCGTTGGCGTCACATCCTTCTCCACCACCCCGTCGCGTTGTGCCGAGTGCAAGATGTTATAGAGTGTCCGCGAGACCGAGCCTTCCGCTTTCTTCAAGTTCTGACGAATCCGTGCAAGCTCTGCAGAAGCCGAGTCTTTTATATGTCCGAACTTATCAAGAATCTGGTCGATGCGTCTGAGCAACGCAGGAAACGTTGCCACGCCCTCAGTCAGCTGCTGCAACGCCGGATAGTCATAACTGTCGTCGTCGCCATGTTGTAGGAAAGCAACGATGCGCCCTATCGTCTCCAACGACCGTCGTACATCGAAAAGCTCGGCCTCGTCAAGATGCGTACCGGCTACACGCAGTCGCATAATAGCCTCGCGCACGTCGAAGAAAAACGACAAAGGGAAATCGTCGTGTTCGGCCATCATGCGACGAAATTCGCTCGTCTGCACAAGCAACGTATTTACCATCGCAGCATCCTTACAAAAGGCCAGCGCGTCCACACGTTCCTTGCCTAAGGTCGAGAGACACAAACCCTTCAGCAGGTTGCGAATCTCGTCGAAACCAATCTTCTGTTCAAACCCATCAGGATAAATCATGCTGCGAAATTACGAAAAAAAATCCATATAAAGCCATATTGTTGCCGTGACAATACGAAATTTAAGAAAAAAAGAAAGAAAAATTTGTCTGAGTAAAAAAATATACCTATCTTTGCACCCGCTTTCGACCCTTGCGCCGATAGTGGCACATTGGAGAGATGGTAGAGTGGTCGATTACACCGGTCTTGAAAACCGGCGCACTGAGAGGTGCCGGGGGTTCGAATCCCTCTCTCTCCGCAAAGAGCAATCTGCAAAGGTTGCTTTTTTTCATAGCCTCCCAAAATAGGAGTTGGGGTATTAGACCACGGCAATATAACGATACAATTATGAAGACAAGGTACAAGAAGAAAGCGAAAATCATCGACATCGTGATTACAGCAGTAGCTGGTTTGCTCTCGGTGGGCATCATGCTCTACGGCGTCAGCCATTTCGGACTACGCGAGGCGTGGCCTGAATTGGTGCTTAATGTTTTCTACATTGCCTGCCTGGTGATGATGTGGATGTACTTCTTCAACCGTCTCGACACCCAGAAATTCAACTACTGGTGCTCGGTATGCGTAGGCATCACTGTGCTGTTGCGCGACATTCTCTTTCCGCCCCCACTTGCCAGTTACCCACTCCATCTTGCGTGTCTCACATGCTCGGTGCTGCTTCTCCTCATGCTCACCTTCTTCTATGCCCGCAAGAAATGGAAG
>CACYRB010000103.1 GCA_902776685.1 uncultured Prevotellaceae bacterium | reverse complement strand
AACAGGTCTTCGACCTGTGGAGTTAACGGAAAGGCTACGGGTAGGCGGAAGGCTACGGGGGGGCGAGCGCAGCTCGGGATGGCGCAGCTCGGGAATCAAAAGTTTTTTCTATCGCGAGAACTATTTGATTATGTTTTGGAGAAACCCTCTCTATTTTTTCTCATTATTTGAGAAACGGATTCTCACATTGTGAGAAACTGTTTCTCACGTCATGAGAAATGGTTTCTCAAAGCGTGAAAAACCGTTTCTCAAATTCGGACAAGGATTTTGAGAAACTGCCTTCCGATTCTTAAACGCTAACGCGCTGTGAATGAACACATTGCAACATGTCTTTGAAAAACCGTGAGCAGACTTGTCACACAAGAAAAGTGGAGCGGCTTATGGCGACCGCTCCACCGTGAGTGTGGACTTAGACTAAGCTAAGGTATATATGAACTAATCATGGAGTTCCTGCGTTGCCTTCCGGCTATTTCCGACCTCCGAACCGCTGTACGCCCGAGGATGCTTTCTTGGCGTTCCCTGCCGACCTCGCCGTGCTGACAGCATTTCCGAAACGACCGTTGCCGAAGCTTCCCGAGTTGCCGGTCTTCACAACTTTGCCCGAATTGCTCGTCTTCACGGAGTTGGCGGAGTGCCAGTTGCCGGTGTTCACATTCACGTTCACGTTCACATTATTATTCTTATAGCCTTTACCGTTGCCGTTGCTGCCATAGTGCACGTTCATAACCTTTCCGCCGAAGCTGCGGCCTGCATAGTAGCTGTTGCGACCAGTGTTGTGACCTCCGCGATAGCTCACATAGACCGTCGGACGGGCATAGTAGAACAGCGAGCGGTTGGCATAGCGGCTGTAGATGTTGAACCTCCAGGCACTGCCCACATAGTCAAGCGGACGATAGAAGTAGGCGATGCTGGCGTAGCGACCATACTGATAGCTGTTGAGCACGTAGAGCATGTCTGCATTGCGACGGGCCCAGTAGCGTCCGAAGATGTCGCTGCTGTGGTTCACACTCATCAGGTAGTCAAGGTTGATTTCATATACTGCCTCGTACTGTGCTGCCGACAGACCGAGTTCGTAAGCCATCTTGTCTGACAGGAACAGGGCCTCCGAGCGAGCCTTGCTGTACGACATTGCTGCGGCCGAGACGGCTATCGCCATCATCATGACCATTGTTATCATTCTGCGCTTCATAGTTTTCATCTCCTATACTTTAATCCGATTGTTAAATAAATACGTTTATGATCTCTTGTTTCTGCTGCAAAGATAGTGCTTTCGACCGCACGGCGCAAAGGAGTTTTCCTAAAACTGAGTCGGTTTTTCCCTAAAGTTTCAGGGAAAATCCCCCTACCCCAACAAAAAACAGCAAAAAAGCCTGATTATTAAACGATTTTTTCGTAACTTTGCGCGGAATTGTGCCAACCATATAATTAAAAAAGAATCATTTATAAAACTTATAAAACTTTTAAGACAAAAACATGACACGTTATCTGTTATCCGTCCTCGCGCTGTTCATGCTGATTACAGCAAGCGCACAGCAGGCAGAGTTTTTCACTCCCTACAAGAGTATTGACCTGCGACTACCCTCAGTACCTCTGATTCTTAACGACCCCTATTTCTCTTTCTGGTCGCCCTACGACCGACTGACCGACGGCAACACTAAGCACTGGACCAATGCTACGAAAGCTATGGACGGCGTGCTGCGTGTCGACGGCAAAGCCTACCGCTTCATGGGCAAGCAGAAAGACGCCGTGCTGAAATCGATTGTCAAGATGGCTAAGGAACAGACGTGGAGTGCTCCCGCCTGGTTCAACAAGATAGATGGCGACGACTGGGCTTCGCCAACCTTCGACGACTCGGAATGGCCCGTCGTAGAGGGTGCCATCGGCACTGGCAAGGAATACAGCTATGTGCACACCGAATGGAACGAGCCCAACAGCGACGTTTACGTCAGGCGAACAGCTAACCTTACGGCTGCCGACCTGCAGAAAGACCTCTACATCGTCTTTTCGCACGACGACGTGTTCGAACTTTTCATCAACGGTACGCGTGTCATCCAGACCGGCGAGACATGGATACAGGGTGAGAAGCACCACCTCACCGATGCCGAGAAGGCGCTCCTGAAGCCTGGCAACAACATGATTGCCGCCCACTGCCACAACACTTCCGGCGGTGCCTATGTGGACTTCGGTATCTTCGAAAACCTGAAAACTGAATATCTTAACGAGACCGTGGCCGAACAGTTGTCGTGCGACGTGCTCGCCACCAACACCTACTACACGTTCCGTTGCGGACCGGTCGACCTCGATGTCGTCTTCACTGCACCCATGATTATCGACGACCTCGACCTGCTCTCCACACCGATTAACTACATCAGCTATCAGGTTCGCGCCAACGACGGACAGCAGCACAACGTGCAGTTCTATTTCGCCACCACACCCGAGCTGGCACTCAACAGCGATACGCAGCGCACCATTTCGACCTCACTCACCGAGAGCGGAGTCAACTATGTGCGCACCGGAACCACGGAGCAGAAAGTTCTCGGACGTGTCGGCGACATGATTTGTATCGACTGGGGCTATCTCTACCTGCCCGCCATCAACGGAAGCGTTGCTACGGCAAACTACGTCACCACCGAGCAAACCTTTGTTCAAACCGGACAGCTGCCTGCCACACAGAACAATCTCTACAGCAACAGCGAAACCGAATATCCTGCGCTGGCCTACGTCCACGACTTCGGCAACGTCACGACAGCCCGTAACTTCATGCTCATCGGATACGACGAGATACAAGACATACGCTATTTCAGAAAAGACTATAAGGGCTATTGGGCTCGCGACGGCAAGACCATCTTCCAGGCTTTCAAGGAAATGGCCGACAACTACGATGACATCATGGCCCGCTGCCGCCAGCAGGACAAGGTTATCTACGACGACGGATTCAAGTCGGGCGGAAAGAAATATGCCGAGCTGCTTTGTGCCTCCTACCGCCAGGTTATTGCCGCCCACAAGCTTTTCCAGGATGACAAGGGAAACATCCTCTTCTTCTCCAAGGAAAACAACTCCAACGGCTGTGTCAACACCGTCGACCTCACCTATCCGTCGGCACCCCTCTTCCTGAAGTACAACCCCACCCTTCAGAAAGGCATGATGATTTCTATCTTCGACTACAGCTATTCATACGGATGGAATCGTCCCTTTGCCGCACACGACCTCGGCACCTACCCCCATGCCAACGGACAAGTCTACGGTGGCGACATGCCGCTTGAAGAGTCGGGCAACATGCTCACCCTTGCCGCAACCATCTGTATGAAGGAAAACAGCACCGAGTGGGTAGATAAGTACTGGAACATCATGACCACATGGGTCAACTACCTTGTCGAAAACGGACAAGACCCTGCCGAGCAGCTTTGCACCGACGACTTTGCCGGACACTGGGCTCACAATGCCAACCTCTCCGTGAAAGCCATCATGGGTATTGCCGGCTATGCACTCATGGCAAAAATCAAAGGCGAGGAAGATACCTACCAGAACTATATGAACATCGCCCGGCGCATGGCCCGTCAATGGGAATCGGATGCTCGCGAGGGCGACCACTACCGTCTCGCCTTCGACCGCCAGAACACCTGGGGACAAAAGTACAACCTTGTGTGGGACCGTCTGTGGAACATTCACATCTTCCCGCAGGGCACCATCGAGCGCGAAATGAGCTACTACTTGACCAAGCAGAACCGCTATGGCCTGCCTCTTGACAGCCGCAAGCTCTACACCAAGAGCGACTGGATTATGTGGAGTGCTGCCATGGCCGACGACCAAGCCACATTCGAGAGATTCCTCAATCCCCTATACGACTATGTCAACGAGACACGAAGCCGCGTGCCCCTGAGCGACTGGTACTACACCGACGGCGGCGACATGTGTGCCTTCCGTGCCCGCAGCGTCATCGGCGGCCACTGGATGCGCATACTTATGGACGACATGTACAACCCCGAAGCCACACCAAGCACAGAATGGGTCAAGCTCCCCAATGCCCTCAACACGCAGTGGGCCGACGATGTGACACCCGAAAACACGCTTGAGGAATATCCCCGTCCGCTCATGCAACGCGACGAATGGCTCAACTTGAACGGACTGTGGAACTATAAACTGACGACAAACTCGCAGGACGTTCCATCCGACTTCGACGGCCAGGTGCTCGTCCCCTATGCCCTCGAGTCTACTCTCTCGGGCTTTGGCCGCAGCATCGGCGACAAACAGGTCATCTGGTACCAACGCGAATTCACCCTTCCTGAGTCGTGGAACGGCAAGACTGTCATCGCCAATTTCGGTGCTGCCGACTATATTGCCTACATCTATATCAACGGCCGTTCTATCCGTCGCCACACCGGCGGTTTTACCTCGTTCAGTTGTGACATCACCCGATACCTCAAGGAAGGCGTCAACACCATTCTTGTCAAGGTAGAAGACCCCACCGACGAAACCAAACAGCTCGTAGGTGCCCAGCGAAAAGTCTATGGTGCCAACAACTCCAAGCTGCACTCGCCCGCCTCCGGCATTTGGCAGACCGTTTGGCTCGAACCCGTCAACAGCAAATACATCAGCAACCTGCGCATCACGCCCGACCTCGACAGTCATAAATTCATCGTCAATGCCACAACCGCAGGAACCACGGCGGCCGACATGGTGAAAATTGTCGTGAAATTGGATGGCGACATCGTAGCACAAGCTACCGCAGCCTCCGGTTCCGACATCGCACTCTCCATCCCGTCGCCGAAGCTGTGGACCCCCGACAGCCCCACCCTCTACGATGTTGAGGCCACCCTACTCTCTGCCGACGAAGAGGTCGATGCCGTGAAGAGCTACGCCGCCATGCGAAAGGTCTCCATCGGCCAAGACCAAGACGGCATCTATCGCATCCGCCTCAACAACCGCGACCTGTTCAACATCGGCGTGCTCGACTACGGCTACTGGCCCGACGGCATCTACACCGCCCCCACCGACGAAGCCATGAAAGCCGACATACAGAAAGCAAAAGACTTCGGTTTCAACGCCATCCGAAAATTCCAAAAGGTAGAGCCGCAACGCTGGTACTACTACTGCGACAAGCTCGGAATGCTTGTATGGCAGGACATTCCCTCCGTTGCTGCCGAGACCGAGAAACTCCAGCTTAACCAGTGGTACACTGGCAGTGAAGGCGAGCTGGCACGTTCCGTCAACAACCAGTATAACAACGAGCTCACCGAAATCGTCAACCAACTCTATTCTCACCCCAGCATCGTTGCCTGGACCATCTTCAACGAGGCCGTCGGACAACACACCACAGCCCAGATCGTCGATAACATCCGTGCTCTCGACGCCACACGCCTCATCAACCCCGCCAGCGGCGGAAACCACTACGAAGGTGTTGGCGACATGCTTTCCATACATGTTGCCAACACGCCGTCAATCTCCTTCTACGATGAGACCCGCCCCACCATTCTCGGCATCTACGGCAATCTCATCTATAACGTTGAAGGCCACCGCTGGAATCCGCTCTACACCACAACGACCTACAGCAGCAGTACGGCACTTGGCGCAACCGTCAACCGTCATAACCGCATGGTCCTCAACATTGCCAACCCCGACAACAGAAACCGTGGAGTCTCGGCCGCCTTCTTCCGCCAGCTGACCGATGTCGAAGCCGAAGTCTACGGACTCATGACCTACGACCGTATGCCTAAAGTCGCCGACGCCAACATCAAGGAAAGCATCACGGCCCTTGCCAAGGCGTTCGACACCCACACCGGCATCGAAACAATGCATAACGAAGAATCCATAATGCATAATGACCCTGCGGTTTACGATCTGCAAGGGAGAAAAGTGGCTGACAATTCCTCATCCCTCATCTCTCTTCCTTCATCCCAAAAAGGCATCTACATCGTCCGCAC
>CACYRB010000102.1 GCA_902776685.1 uncultured Prevotellaceae bacterium | reverse complement strand
ATGGTGGTGACGCTGGGGGGTATGGTGACGGTGGTGAGGCCACAGTCGGCGAAGGCTCCGGTGCGGATGTTCCTGATGGCGGCATCGTCATCGAAGGTGACGGTGGCGAGGCTGCTGCATCCGGTGAAGGCGTTTGCCGATATGTCGGTCACGGTTTTGGGTACGTCGAATGTCTGGAGCTTCGTGAGGTTGGCAAAGGCGTTTGAGCCGATGGTGAGTAGCTGGCTGCTACCGAGGAAGTTGAACTGGCGGAGGGCGGTGTTGGTGACGAATGCTGAGCCTTGGATGGTGGTGAGCTGTGAGCCATCGGGGATGTTGATGACTTCTAATGCGTAGCAGCGGGCGAAGGCGTTGTCGATGTAGGTGAGCGAGGTGGGGAGGGTGACTTCGCGGAGCTTGGGACACTCCATGAGGATGTTTGAGCCGAAGGTGCGGATGGTGGAGGGCTCTGCGAAGGTGAAGGTTGTGAGGTTGGGCATGCCTCTGAAGGCGTGGAGCCCTATCTCGGTTACGTTTTTGGGTATCTGTATGGTCTCGATGTTTTGTGCTCTGCGAAAGGCGTAGGTGGAGATTTTGGTGACGCTTTCGGGTATGTCGTAGGTGGTACCTTGGCGGGCGGGGGGATAGAAGTAGAGGGTTTTCATGTCTTTGGAGTAGACTACTCCGTCGGCTTCTGTGAAGTTGGCACTGCCTTCGGGAACGATGTACTGGGCTACGCGGTAGCATCCTACGAAGCATCCTTCCATGGAGGCTGTTGCCTCGAGGTTTCTGGGTAGGGTGATCGACGTGAGTCTGGGGCAGTTGGATATGGATGCGTTGTTCAGGTTCACGATGTCGTTGAGGTCGATGTTTTGGAGGTTCTGGCAGTCGTTGATGCCGTAGGGTGCTATGGCTGTGATGCCGTCGGGGACGCGGTAGTCGGTTGTTGTCTTTCCTCGTGGGTAGTCGACGAGGGTGTTTGCATGGAATAGTACGCCGTCGATTGTCCTGAACGGTGTGTTGCCTCCTGTGGCGACTTCGAACTCTTGCAGGCTCTCGTTGCCGTAGGTTATGGTGGGGAAGCCGAGTTCGATTGATTGCAGATTGGGGGGCAGGACTATTTTCTTGAGGCTATAGTTCCTTAAGAAGGCGTCTTGAAAGATGTTCTCTACGGTTTCGTTGACGGTGTAGGCGCCGTTGCTGTCTAATGCTACTGTGGAGGGCACGGAGTATAGTGACTTCATGTCTTTCGAGTAAAGGGCGCCTTGCTCGTCGGTGGCGAAATGGGGGTTGTTCTGGTCTACGGTGAAGACGGGTGCCGAGAGCCATTCGAAGCCTGTCTCGTGTTCGTAGGTGGCCAGGGTGCTTGGCAGATGGATGCTAGTGAGCCTTGCTCCGGCAAAGCTTGGTGTGCTGATGGTGGTGACGCCCTCGGGAATGGTCACGGTGGTGACGCCTGGGCTTCTGTATTCGCTGTTGCCGCCTACTGCGGTGACGGTGAAGTGTGTGTCGGTTCCGTCGTCGACGGTGCTCGGAATGATGAGATTGCCGGTGGCGGTGGTTGACAGGAAGCACAGGGTGAAGTCGGCTGCTGAGACGACCTTATAGGTGTGCTGGCCGATGGTGATGATTTGATTGTCCGTGTAGGCGCGGACTGTAGTGATTGATGCGACAGAGAGTATCAGGGCTAATAATAGCGGTCTGCCAATTTTTTTACTTTTTTTGTTCATTTTTTTACAATTTAATTTCACATAATTTTAATGGAATAATTAGTCGTAATTATTCAAAATAATGCGCAATAATGCGGTGCAAAATTAAATTGCAGGGATGAAAATGCTTGTAGTTTTTATGCAGGATTTGTCTTAATTTGTACTTTGGAAGGACTTTTTGCGATGATTGTTTTTGTGTGGTAAGTGGTTGTCTTTCAGTGGGTGACGGGTGAAGGATGAGGGAGACGAATGGGTGAAAAAATAGACAAAGGGAATGAAAAGGGAATGAAAAGGGAATGAAAAGGGAATGAAAGGGGGTGGGTCTTCCCCTTTCATTCCCCTTTTTGCATCGCGAGGATGGCTTCGTCGCGGAGATAGGGCACTTCGACGACGTGGGGGCAGCCATAGTCGGGATGGAAGACGGCAAGGCGGCCGGCGGAGGGGCTGATGCCGTAGTTCTTCTCGAGGATATGGCGGTAGATGCTCACCTGCAGGGCGTAGTGCCAGAAGGTGGTGTCGGGGATGTGGCTGATGGGGGCAAAGGCGGTCTTGCCGAAGCGGCTGACTTTGTCGGTCTGTCCGTCGATGATAATCTTATTACTCCGTTTCCAGTCGTAGATGGTGAACACGCCATCGGCATAGTTGAGGAAGTCGAGGGTGCCTGCCACGCCGCTGTCTTCGTCGAAGATGGCCCATTCGGTGCGGTAGGGTGTGAGGTGGTGCTGACGGGCGAAGCGCAGGAAGAGGTCGTAGGTGGGGTCGGACTGGTTGGGCAGGCCGAGGTAGTAGCGTTCAATCTTCTCGTGCATCTGCGTGCCGAGGTTGCGTGCGGCCTCGCCTTTGCGTGCCCACATCGCCTTCACCTCGTCGGGTGTCATGTGCAGAGAGGGGGCTTTGCGCTGGGCCCAGTAGTCGGCATCGAACTGCTCAAAGCAGCTCTCTACGATGGTGGTGACGGAGCGGAACGTGCGCCGCCCGATGGTGTAGGTGTGTGTGGCAGCATCGAAGGCTATCAGGTCGTCGCGCTCATGGCGATTAGTTTGGTTGTAATTATTCATTACTCATTATTCATTATCTTATTGTCCTCCCATCATTGTGGTGCCGGCGCCGGTCTGCTGTGAGTCGTTTTTGTCTTCCATGAAGTCGTTGGAAATCTTCGACTGGTGCTGGCGCATGCGCTGCTTGGTGTTTCCGAAGTTGAACGTGAGTTGCAGACCACATTGCGCAATAGGCACTTTGATGGTTTGCATACTGGTGAAGTCGGCGCCGTGGCTGTAGTTGCGGAACATGAGCTTTCCGCCGCTGCGCAGACCGGTAACGCCAAAGATGGAGATGCTCAGCTTGTCGTCGAGCAGCGACTTGGTGAGGTTGCCGAAGCATCCGCTGAATCCGCTGCTCCAGCCTTGCAGCTCGTACGACTTGGTGTTGGCCATGAGGGCTGCGCTGAGCTTGAGCTGCCAGGGCAGTGTCTGCTGCACGTTGAGCATGGCGTTGGCGCTCCAGCCGTAGTTGCCTGCGCCGAGCTGGTGGCTCTCCAGATGGGTGTAGTTCACACCGCCGTTGAAGATGATACGGGTGTTCTTCGCGGGTGTGAGTCCCATGTAGAGATTGGCCGAGCTGGTGCGGTTGTGCACAATGTTGCCATAGGTGGTGTTGAGGATGTTGCCCTCGTAGAAGCTGTATTGTGCGATGCTGTTGTTCGAGAAGCTCTGGCGCAGGTTCAGGTTCACCATGACAATCGGCGTGAAGGCGTTGAACACGAGTCCGATGTTGTGCGACTTCTCCACCTCAAGGTCGGTGTTACCGTAGCTTACCGACGTGGCATCACTCTTGTTGACGTAGGGGTTCAGGTAGGAGATGCTGGGTCGGGAGATGCGCATGTTGTAGGTGAGTCCGATGTTGTGCACCGGCGAGAAGTTATACGACAGCGATGCCGAGGGCACGAGGTTGCCGTAGTCGGTGTGGAAGTTGTCGCCGTGTCCGAGCAGGTATTTCACGCGTTGCCAGGTGTGTTCGTAGCGCAGTCCGGCCTTCGTGCCAATCTTTCCGAACGTGCCGGCATATTCGGCGTAGCCTGCGGCGATGTCGTTCAGGTGGCGGTAGCGCATGGAGGCGTCTTCGCGGTAGATCCATTCGTCGCCGTCGGCAGTGAAGTATTTCGAGTTGGAGGCGTTGGTGCGGGCAATGAACTTGGCGCCCACGTCGAGCGTCTGCCCCTTGGCAATCGGTGTGGCATAGTCCACCTGCACGGTGTGCTCCTGGGTGTGGGCGTGATTGTCGGAGCGGAACGACGACAGGTCTATGCCCGTGGCTTCATACCCCTGTATGGTGTAGTTGTTCTCGTTGTCGCCCCGCTGCGGATTGATGTTGAACAGATAGCTCAGCGTCAGCGTGCGCGTGTGGTCGGCATTGAAGAAACGCTGATAGTCGAGGCTGGCGTTGACCTGCTGATAGCGGTTTTTCGTGCGCGAGGCATTGTCGTAGGTCAGCCCGTCGCCATAGAAGCCGCCTGCCATGGTGTTGCTGCCGAAGGTGCGGTTCGAGTTAGGTGCGTGCATGAAGCTCACCGAGCCCCCGATGTTAGAGAGCGAGTCGAGGTCGTAGCCGAACGACAGGCTCATGCGGCCGAAGTCGTTCTTGTTCTTTCCCTTCATGTAGGTGCTGGTGCGGCTCTCGTCCAGGGGCGACTGCTGTGTGCGGTCTTGCAAGATTTCCATGTTCGCGGAAACGACGTGCTGATACATCAGGCTGGCACTCATCGAGAACTTACCCTGCTGCACGCTCACCATCGAGCTGCCGCCGTAACCTCGGTTGCTTGCCATGGCCTGCACCGAGCCGTTGTAACCGTTCATGTTGGCCTGCGACGAGCCGTCGCCCATCTTCTGCGTGATGATGTTGAGCACGCCGCCTGTGCCTTCGGCGTCATACTTCGCCCCGGGATTGGTCACCACCTCGATGCTCTTTATCATCGACGCCGGCATGGCCTTGAAGATGGGGCCGGGGTTGCTGCTGAGCATGGGGTTGGGCTTGCCGTCTACGTAAATCTTGAACGAGCGCGAGCCGTTCACCGTGATGTTGTCCTGTCCGTCGACGCTCACCATGGGCACCTTGCGCAGCATGTCGAGCACGGTCGAAGATTTCGCGTCAACGTCGTCGCTCACGTTATACGACATTTTGTCGGTCTCCATCTTCACCAGCGGCACCTGCGCCACCACCTCCACGTTGGCCAGCATCTCGGTGTCGTCGTGCATGAGCAGCGTGCCCATGTCAACCTCGGGTTCGCCGTTCAGCACGATGTTGCGGCTGAGCGCAGCCTTGCCCACCGAGCTGAAGACCACGGTGAATGTGCCCTTGCCCTTCACCGTCTGGGCAAAACGCCCATCGTCGTCGGTCACCGACATGGCCACAGCCTGCTTCTTGTCGGCCTGTTTGTAGACTCGTATCGTGGCATAGGGCTCACTCTCGCGGGTCAGCGAGTCGAGCAGTGTGCCGCGAACAATGGTAGACTGTGCCGAAGCCGTGAGGGCCGACAACAAAACGAAAAACACAAAAAAGGTGCGCAGGGCGCGATGTGAGCGATGCATAATCTGTAAAATTATATTATAAGTCTAACTTAAAGCAATCCATATATCACACTAATAGACGTGTGAAACCGCCAATTTGTTTCAACCGCCGGAGTTAATTGTTGTTAAAGAGCACAAGCCCAATTCGGGGTGGGTCTGCTGCCTCCTTACTCGAAATAGTATAGGAACGTAGCGATGCCTTCGAGGGCAGGTTTGCGCTGACCTTCAATCTCAATCTTGAACTTGATTTCGGTCTTGCAGATGCCGCGCAGGTTCTGAATGTTGTGCATGGTTGTCACCAGTCGCACGCGGCTGCCGGTGATGACGGGCTGCCCGAAGCGCATCTGGTCCATGCCATAGTTGACAAGCATCTTGATGTTGTGCACGTCGACAATCTGGTCCCACAGGTAGGGCAGCAGCGACAGCGTCAGGTAGCCGTGAGCAATCGTGCTCTTGTAGGGACTCTCGCGCTGAGCGCGTTCGGTGTCGACGTGAATCCACTGATGGTCGAGCGTGGCGTCGGCAAAAAGATTGATACGATCCTGGTCAACCAGCAGCCAGTCGCTTTTTCCGATTTCCTTGCCCAGATAAGCGGCAAAATCGTCGTACGAATTGATGATTACTTTCTCCATATCGGTTATATTATTGAAAAATTGGTTCATCCGACATTTCGAGTGATACGGCATTCGTGTAGAGCGTAGAGCCTGAGGGTAAAATACTTGTCGTCTCTAAAACCATATGCATTGCGTTTC
>CACYRB010000101.1 GCA_902776685.1 uncultured Prevotellaceae bacterium | reverse complement strand
TTTCTCTTCCGAAGTTTTTTCTTCCGGTTTATTTCCTTCTTCTATGGAAATGTCTTTTTCTATACCGTTAACTCCGTCTTTGAAACTTTTTACACCTTTCCCAAGGCCTTTCATCAGTTCGGGAATCTTCTTACCGCCAAACAATAACAAGATAATGAGGGCGATAATTATAATTTCTTGTGTTCCAAACATAATACTTATATTTTTAAGTTTGACATTAATAGTTCTTAAGCGGATTCCAACCTTGTGCTTTGAGTGGAAACTCTTGTCCGTCGCGTGCAATGAGCTGGCAGCCGAGCGATTGGTTGGTGATGTGTCCGATGAGTTTGATACCTTCAATTTGTTGTACCTTTTCGTGGTCGCCTATGGGTACGGTGAAAAGCAATTCATAGTCTTCGCCTCCGTTGAGTGCGCATGTGGCGACGTTAAGGTTCAGTTCTTCGGCCATGACGGCCGTCTGGTAGTCGATGGGTATGTTCTTTTCGTAGACGCGACACCCCGTGCCCGATTGTTTGCAGATGTGAAGCAGCTCCGACGAGAGTCCGTCGCTGATGTCCATCATGGCCGTCGGTCGGATGTTTGCCTCGGCCAGTATCTTTAAGATGTCGCCTCGGGCCTCGGGTTGTAGTTGCCGTTGGAGTAGGTACTCCTTTCCGGCAAAGTCGGGTTGAAAGTTTTTCAACTCTTCAAGAGCCTTGGTGTCGCCTTTCTTTTGTGCTTCGTTCACCTGCTGGTAGTAGACGCTTTTCTCGCGTTCAAGCAGCTGAAGCCCCATGTAGGCCGCTCCAAGGTCGCCCGAGACGCATATCAGGTCGGTTTCCTTTGCACCGTTGCGATAGACGATGTCTTCCTTTCGTGCTTCTCCGATGCAGGTGATGGAGATGGCAAGTCCGGTGTAGGACGAAGTTGTGTCGCCTCCGACGATGTCGACGTTCCATTTCTCGCATGCCAGCCGCAAGCCGTTGTAGAACGCCTCCATGTCTTCCACGGTGAAGCGTTTGCTAAGTGCTATGCTGACGGTGAGTTGGCGTGGCGTTCCGTTCATGGCGAAGATGTCGCTGATGTTGACCATTGCCGCCTTGTAGCCCAGGTGTTGCAAGTCGATGTAGGTAAGGTCGAAGTGAATGCCTTCCATGAGCATGTCGGTAGTGACCAGTACCTCGGTGTCGGGGTAGTGAAGTACGGCGCAGTCGTCGCCCACGCCGTGTACGGTCGATGGGTTGTTTGGGGTGATGTTTTTGGTGAGTCGTTCAATCAAACCGAACTCACCAAGTTCTTTGATTTGCATGAATCGTTTGAAATGTTGTTCTTTGTCTTGTTTTACGGTGATTTATGACCTTCTGATCATTTCGCGCATGATTTCTGTCATGACGGGTTGTGCGCGGTTGGCGGCCTCCTGCACTTCTTCGTGGCTGACCTCTACGGGGTTGTCGAAGCCTCCGAGGTCGGTGACGATAGAGATGCCGAAGACGCGAATGCCGCAATGGCAGGCCACGATGACTTCGGGAACGGTACTCATGCCGACGGTGTCGCCGCCGAGAATGCGATACATGCGGTATTCGGCCGGAGTCTCGAATGTCGGTCCCTGTACGCCTACGTAGACGCCGTGTTGTAGCTTGATGCCTTTCTCCTTGGCTATCTCGTCGGCCATGCTGATGAGTTCGTGGCTATAGGGTTCGTGCATATCGGGAAAGCGCGGGCCTGTGGGTAGGTTTTTACCGCGCAACGGGTGTTCGGGGAAGAAGTTGATGTGGTCGGTGATGACCATGAGGTCGCCGATGCTGAATGTCGGGTTCATGCCTCCGGCGGCGTTCGACACGAATAGCGTCTCGATGCCGAGCTCGTGCATCACGCGAACGGGGAAGGTCACCTCCTTCATGGAGTAGCCTTCGTAGAAGTGGAAGCGGCCTTGCATGGCTACGATATCCTTGCCGCCTAAGCGTCCGAAGATGAGCTTGCCGCTATGTCCTTCCACGGTCGATACGGGGAAGTTGGGAATGTCGCCGTAGGGCAGTTCGTAGGTGTCAGTTATTTCTGAAGCTAATTGTCCGAGGCCTGTCCCCAGAATGATTGCTGTCTTTGGGCTTGTGGTCATCCTTTGTCTTAACCAGGACGCTGTTTCTTGAATTTTTTTGTACATAGCTGATGATTTTTTCATTAAAGTTTTCTTCTCTGTCAAGCATGAACTTCACGGCTACGGGCAGTACAAACATGCTTTGTCGGACCTCTTCGTCAAGTCCCTCGGCGTGTTGAAGTCTTGTCTGGTCTTTCTCCGTGGTGACAATCATCTTTGGCGAGGGCATGTCGTTGAATGTCTGGTTGATGCGCTCGATGTCTTTTGGGCTGAACTGATGGTGGTCGGCGAAGGCCAGCGGCGTGATGTCGTTGACGTGGGCTTTCAGGTCGAACACCAGTTGTTTCGGCGAGGCGATGCCCGTGAGCAGCAAAACGTTGGTGTCGTGCAGTTCTTCGAAGTGCTTTGTGACTCTCGTCTCCCTGAACATGGAGCGCAGGGGTTGGTAGTCGAGCGTGGTGAAGTAGAGGGCTTGATAGGGGTAGAGGTTGAGGGCTCTTGTCATGACGCGATACTCCATCGGCTTCAGGTCGCGCGGGCATTTCGTGACGATGACGATGTCGGCACGGTTCTTTCCGTCTTTCGGCTCGCGAAGCCTGCCTGCCGGCAGCAGTTTGTCGTAGATGATGAGCCGGTGGTAGTCGATGAGCAGGATGTTGATGCCTGGGGTGACATAGCGGTGCTGGAAGGCGTCGTCGAGCACAATGACGTCGACGTCGCTCGTTTCCTCGTCGCTACACAGGCGGTCGATGCCTCGTGTGCGCTTTTTGTCGACGGCGACATAGGCTTTCGGGAATTTCTGCTTCATCTGATAGGGCTCGTCGCCAATCTTCTGCATGGGTGTCTCGTCGTCGGCGAGCACGTAGCCGTGGCTCTTGCGTTTGTATCCCCGGCTGAGAATGCCCACTTGCGACTTCTTTTGTAGCAGGTTTACCAGATACTCCACGTGGGGTGTCTTGCCGGTGCCTCCGACGGTGATGTTGCCGACGGATATGACCGGAATGTCATAGGAACGGCTTTTCAGTATGCCGAGGTCGAACAGTCGGTTTCTCACCCAGATGACAATGCCGTATAGAAAGCTGATTGGTGTGAGCCATTCGTTGATGCGAATGAAGTCGCCTTCGCTTCTCATAGTCTTTTCTCTTGCCATCGTCCTGTCTTTTCGGAATTTACTGGAATTGTCCTGGTGAGGAGTGCCTTTTTTTATCTGATGTTCAACACATAGGGCATGCGTGCCTGAATGGCTTGCCGCTGGTTGAGCGTCTTGAGCATGTTGAACGGTCCGTAGAAGTCGCCGAGCATCAGTCGCATCTGTTCGTCGAGGTAGTTGCCGCCCGACATCGATGCGGTGAGTTGCTCGATGAAGTCGGGAGTTGCGGGGTATTCGTGTGTGTAGTATTCGTCGAGCTTTGCCAGTTTGGCTGCTTTGGCGATGGCGTCGTCGAGGCCTCCGAGTTGGTCGACGAGTTTCAGGCCGAGCGCGTCTTGTCCGAGCCACACGCGTCCCTGGGCAATCTTCTCTATGTCTTCGGTCTTTTGCTTGCGACCGTCGGCCACGCGCTTGCGGAAGAGTTCATATCCGCGGTTGATGTAGCCTTGAAGTATAGAGAGTTCGTCGCCGTTGAAGGGACGTGCCATGATGTTGCCGAAGCCGCTGTTCTTGTTTGTCTTCACTTCGTCGAACTTCACGCCGAGCTTCTGTGTAACCAGTTCGCTGGCGTCGGGGAAGGCTCCGAAGATGCCGATGCTGCCCGTGATGGTGTTGGGTTGCGCGACAATCCACGATGCGGGGCAGCTCATGTAGTAACCGCCCGATGCGGCATAGTCGCCCATGGAGACGACGACGGGCTTCTTGGCTTTCAGCTCCATAATCTGGTGCCAGATTTGCTCGGAGGCGTAGGCGTCGCCGCCCGGAGAGTTCACGCGAATGACTACGGCCTTCACGTCGTCGTCCTTGGCCAGTTTCTCCAGGTCGGCACACACATCTTTTGCCACGATGCTATGGTCTTGTGAGAGCGCACTTGTGGTGCTACTTTGCACGATGTCGCCGAAGGCATAGTAAACGGCAATCTGCTCACCGTCGTGTTTCTTCTCCTTCACGTTTTGCATGTCGGCCACGCTAATCTGGTTGATGCTCTTGTCGTCGTCAATCTTGAGCAGTTCCTTGACCTTGCCTTTCACCTGGTCGGCATAGATGAGCTCGTCGACAAGTTTGTATTTCTTCATGTTCTCGGCCGGTTCGAACGTAATCATTCGGTCGGCATAGGCGTTCAGCGAGTCGACGGTAATCTTTCGGCTCTCGGCTACGTCTTTGCAGATGTTGGCCCATGTTCCGTTGGCGAAAGCCTCAATCTGTTCGCGGTTGGCGTCGCTCATCTGGGTCTCCGTAAATATCTCGGTGGCACTCTTGAACGTTCCCACCTTCACCACCTGATACTTCACGCCTACTTTGTCGAAGAGGTTCTTGAGGTAGTAGGGCTGTACGGCCAGACCGTGCCAGTCGACCATGCCCTGCGGGTTCATGTATATCTTGTCGGCCACCGATGCCAGATAGTAGGCTCCTTGCGTATAGGTGTCGCCGTAGCTGACAATCCACTTGCCGCTCTTGCGGAAGTCTTTCAGTGCATTGCGAATCTCCTGCAACGTGGCAGGGCTGGCATCAAGGGCTCCGGCTTCGATGTAGATGCCTTTCACGTCGTCGTTCTCCTTGGCTTTGCGGATGGCAGAGAGCGTGGCGTTCAGTCCCATGTTGCTAATTTCTTTACCGGTAATCTGGCCGATGATGTCGTTCCCCTGCTGTTCGGAGAATGCGCCCGAAAGCTTCATCACGAGCACCGAGTTCTTGCTGACGTTGCGTGTGGCCTGACTCGACGATACCATACCTACCAGGCTCATCATGGCGAACAGGGCCATTAAGATGCCGAATACGAACAAGCCGACAACCGTGGCTAAGACATACTTTAAAAAGCTCTTCATAACGATTATTTTTTTATTGTTTTGATAATTTACTATATTAGTTGCAAAGGTAATCATTTTTTTTGTAATCACAAAATTTTGCCGCCCCATAATACTACTTTTTTTTGCAAGTGCCGACAAAAAAGTGAATTTCATGCCTGGCGTTGTCCTGAAAATTTGTACTTTTGCATCATCATTGCAAAATCAGTCGAATATGAAGACAGCTATCATCATGGGCGCCTCGTCGGGCATCGGTTGCGAGGTGGCAAGACTATTGTTGGACGAGGGGTGGACGGTCGGACTTTGTGCCCGTCGCATGGAGCCCCTCCGGGAACTGCTCGTTGGCCGGGAGGATAGGGGAGAGGTGGCGCAGATAGACGTCACTCATACAGATGCCGCGCTTAAGCTAAGGCCGCTTTTCGGAAGGATGGGGCACGTCGACCTCTATCTGCATGTGTCGGGCATAGGCCGCCAGAACCCCAGACTGGAAGAGGCCGTCGAACTCTCTACGGCCGAGACCAACGCCACCGGCTTCATGCGCATGGTGGGTGAGGCTTTCCGGTTGATGGAAGAGCAGGGCGGCGGACATATTGCCGTAGTGTCCTCCATCGCCGGTACGAAGGGACTGGGCCCGGCTCCTGCCTACAGCGCAACGAAGGCCTTGCAGGGTACGTATGTGCAGGCACTGGAACAACTCGCGCGCAGCCGACGCCTCAACATCTCCTTCACCGACATACGGCCGGGTTTCGTCGACACGCCGTTGCTCACCGGTCAAAGCTATCCCATGCTCCTGTCGGCTCCCCGTGTGGCTCGGCATATTGTCAAAGCCATCGCCCGTCGCCGCCACGTTGTCGTCATCGACTGGCGCTACCGATTGCTTACGGCCGGTTGGCGATGCATTCCCAACTGGCTATGGCGACGACTGAACCTGCTTCAAAAAACGGAAAGACCCGATTTTGTAACATTGTAACATTGTAACATTGTAACAATAAGGATATTCCAATATGCGGTGAGGATGGGCAATGTTTGAAATTGTTATTTTTGAGGGTTAAATAATTACAAACTATAATAATATAATTTTTATTATAATATATAATATATATATTATATATTATAATAACC
>CACYRB010000100.1 GCA_902776685.1 uncultured Prevotellaceae bacterium | reverse complement strand
CAAATGGAGTCTTTTTACTTTTTCACCTTTTTTTATTTAAACCCTGCCAGTTTGTGCACCTGCAGCGAGAGCCGCCACCGAGGATGCTGCATGATGTAGTCGACACACCGCCTCATGATGTCACGGTTCTGCTCAGCGTCGCCCACATCGCAAGGCTGCAAAAAGCGGTAAGTGGCCTCGATGCCGTAGTCATCGACGTGCTGCGCATCGGTGAACACCAGTTTCAGCTCGTCGCACCGCACCACGGTCGGCCTGCTCTTCGGCGACACCGTCAGCCAGTCCACCCCCTTCGGCGGCAGCTTGGTGCCGTTCGACTCCATAGCCACACGAAACCCTGCACGGTGCAGCGCGTCAATCAGCTCGTTGTCGGCTTGCAGCGTGGGCTCTCCGCCAGTCAGCACCAGCAGCGACACGTCAGCCCCCGACACCCGTCGGGCCTCACGGGCAATCTCGTCGGCAGTCATCGTCGTGAACGCCTTGTGGTCGGTGTCGCAGAATGAACACGCCAGATTGCAACCGCTCAGTCGGACAAACACCGCAGGCACGCCGGCATGATAGCCCTCGCCCTGCAGCGAATAGAAGATTTCGTTGACCCTATACGTCATCACTCATCCTTCCTCCCTCCCTTGGGGAGGGGTCGGGGGTAGGCTTCTCATAGACCGCCACATTGCCTTCGCTCTCCTGAACGCGCGTCATGTAGCACTGCGGAATCTGGTCGGTAATCCACCGCGCAATGTTCTCTGCCGTAGGATTAAACGGCAGCACCTCGTTCAGCATCTGGTGGTCGAGCCTGTCCTTCACCAGCCGCTTCACGTGGCTGAAGTCGACAACCATACCCTCGGCATTCAGCTCCTTCGACCGGCAATAGACCGTGATGCGCCAGTTATGCCCATGCACGCGAGTGCACTTGCTCTCGTAGGAAAGCGCCAGCCGGTGGCTCGCCGAAATTTCAAAAGTCTTCTCTATGTAATACATATACATTATAATTTGTGTGCAAAGATAGTGCAAAACAAAGACAATACAAAATAAAATGCTTTTTTATTTTTATTGTTGAGATGCCGGCTGTCTTCGCCGACAACAATTTTTTGGAAAGTTATATGGGCCGTATAACCGAGTTATATGGGCCGTATAACCGAGCTATATGGGCCATATAACTATGCTATATGGGCCATATAACTTTCCGAAAGATAAGCAACTTAAAAGGTGAAAAATTAAAAAGGTGAAAAACTAAAAACTAAAAACTAGATACAGAATATCATACAACGATAACGCTTTTTAACAAATCAAACACTTTTACAATGCGCAGCGTTAAGAAAAGACAAAAAAAAGGATAAAAACATTGACATTATATCAAAAATTTATACCTTTGCACCCCAATTAAACAAAGTCATTCTTATACAACGGATTATAATTAAATTAATTCAAACCACTTCTATATTTAATAATGAAAGAACTCAAGTTGGGCAATCATGCCGTTAACACGTCATGTTCATTTTTTCCCGTCTGGCTACAAAAGACGCTCAGGATGCTTTCTGCCATGTGTCTGCCAGCAGCATTTTTTTGCAGTCTTCATGCCACTGCCGATGTAACCGACCCTCCCGTCACCACGACCGATGAGTCGGCACCCGTCTACTATCTCATTCAAAACTGGGACAGCAAAGAGTATTACATGAACGACGGCAGTTCTAATGCGCTATGGTCAACAGAAGGCGTGACGAATGTCACCTCTGGCACGTCTAAACACGATGTTGACGACTATCTGTTCTATTTTGTTGCCTCCGGCGAAGGCTATCTCATTGGTAGCAAGACCGCCGGAGCAGGAAAATACCTGAACGAAACACAACTATACTATTCCACCCTGCGCGGAAGTGCATCAGCCGCATTAAGCTCCGAAACAGGTTTCAAGGCTGAGGGAACCACTTGGTACATTGAAAAGTGCCAATATAATAATGTGGGAGTAGAAATCAAGGATGCCAACGGAAAGTATTGGCAGAAATCCCATCCAGGAGGGCACACTTCCTACTGGGCCATCGGCCTTGAAGACACTGCCGACGACAACAAGCAAGTGTGGATTTTATGGAGTTTCGACGACTTAGTTGCCGAAGCACAGGCACATGGTGTGACGGGAATCGACTACGAGAATCTTGATGCCTCGCAGGGAAGCAGTTTCAAGACCCTCGTCGATGCCATCAAGGCCAAGCAGACCAGCAGCTACGTATCTGACTACCAGAGCAACTTTACCTCTGGGAACTATCTTATACGCAGTCGGCAGTATGGCACCTTCCTCAACACCAACGGCACAGCCATGTCAGGCACGACAGCCCCCACACAATACTCCGTGTGGAACGTCAGCCTCTACAGTGGTGAGCTCACCATCACAGGCTGCGACGAGAAAGTAATCTACACGAAAGATTCAGGCACCACAAACGTCACATGGAACATCGGAGCCGACGGCAGCGTCTGGCATCCCGCCTTTGCCGCATCGTCGGACAACAACAACCGCTACATCAGCTTCACAGCCAACGGAACCAACAACAACCCACGCTATTTCGGCATGGGCAAGACCGCCACAGAGACAAAAACCGACATACGGCCTTCCATCGACTGGGAACTCATCCCCGTCGCAGCCGACAACACCTATACCATCGACGGCCAGACCTACACCGTGGCTGAATCCATCACCGCCGAAGACGACATCGTAGCCGAAGACCTCGCCAGCGGCAGTTTCTTCCGCATTGCCAACGTAGCACGCCAGGTCGAAGCATCCGAGCACGACCAGTTCTACGGCGGCGGCTGGCTCGAAGATGTCGACCACACCCATTTCACCAACCGTAAACAGGAGACACCCGTCACCGCCCATCAGTTCGACCAGACCGAGGCCGACCGCATGTACGGTGCACGAACCGTCGATTTCTACGCTGCCCTGCCCAACATGAGCCACGCCAACGCCCTTTGGCAGTTCGAACTGATAGGACATGGCAGCGGAGGCGGAGAGAATGCCACCGGCCTCATCTCGCCAGAGCACAACATCTACGCCCTGC
Source organism: uncultured Prevotellaceae bacterium (assembly GCA_902776685.1). Classification (GTDB taxonomy): domain Bacteria; phylum Bacteroidota; class Bacteroidia; order Bacteroidales; family Bacteroidaceae; genus Prevotella. Next base: position 3,221 of record CACYRB010000100.1, on the reverse strand, counting down.
GCAATGCCAACACTGGGAAATACGTCGGCAACAACGTCATCACCGAAGCCGAAACCCAATTCTTCCAAACCGCAACCAACAAGAACGACGCAGCCAAGTTCTATCTTGAAAAGGTGTTCGACGGACAGTATCTCATGTGGCTATACGGCGGTACCGACTTCTCGTCGGCCACCGACAGCCCCGAAGGCACCTTCGCCATCAGCGGAACCACCGACGGCTACCATGCAGGACTCGCCAAGGCCGCCACGGCACAGCGCAACACTGCCACAGCTTGGATCATCATGCCCGCACCGACACTCCACCTGCCCGTGCTTCTTGCCGGTGTCAGCGAAGAAACAGGAAAGAACTATCACCTCTACGACTGGACAACCTTCTACTATCCGTTCGATGTCCAGATAAGCGACGACAACCCCAGCAGCCTGCAAGCCACCATCTATCAAGGCGCATGGGCAGGCACCTACCTCTACGACAGCGGTAAGCAGGGTGGCTCTGTGCAGATGAATCCCGTCGACGATGTTCCCGCAGGACAAGCCGTGTTCGTGGGTTGCGCCCCCGGCACCGGCACCATCGTCCTCAATGTCTATCCCGCAGGTAGCGGCCACACCGCCACACCCTCAGACGCCTTCGACGGCAACGTGTGGAAAGGCATCGCCGAGAGCGAAGAAAAAGAACTCTTCGGTGCCAACGGATGGCGTGACTACTGGATTCTGTCAAAAAACAAAAACTCTCTCATGAAACTCCTTCACCCCGCAGGCAACTATCTGCTGCCCAACCGAGCATATATCGACGCAGAAACCGTCGCGACTTTGACCAATGCAAAGATTTCTGCCTTCGACCTCATGATTGATGAAACCACAGGCATCAAGACTGTTTACGGGAACGATAACTTTCAACTCTCAACTTTCAACTCTCAACTTTCCCCCGTCTACGACCTGCAAGGCAGGAAAGTTGAAATGTTGAACGTTGAAAGGTTAAACAAGCAAATGGGACAAAATCGTTCAACCTTTCAACCTTTCAACCTTTCAACCTTAAATCCGGGCATTTATATCATAGGAAAGAAAAAAATAATCATAAAATAAAGAGGAGACAGAAATATGAAATACAATAAACAACAATATCTCTGTCCCCGTACAGAGCTGACCCGATTTCAGTATGGCCAGATGATTGCCCTTTCCACAGGCGAAGACGAAGACGAACGTGCACCGCAGTCGGCAAAAGGCTTCGACGAATGGGATAATATTGAAGAAATCAACAAGCTATGGGAGGAATAGAGTTTTCTTTTTTGGCTTTTCAACGCTAACAATAACGGGAACGATAACAACATCGAAAAATAATTGAACATTAAGAATATGAAACATATAGTCAATTGCACGAGAATGCGTAGCTACATCTTGCTGCTCGCAGCCCTGTTCTCCACAGCGGTATTTGCACAGACAGACAGCGGTGACATCTCTGATGAAGAGAGTGCGCTCATGGCCCACACCAAAGCCAATGCACCCACATGGCAGGAGACCGACCCTAACCCCGCCGATCCCTCGAAGACCCCATATCTCGACAACCGGCGCGCACTGGTAGGCTACAATTGCCAAATTAACCGCGTCATCACCACAGTTGGAGTCGGTGCGTGGACCAGCAGTCTGACCAATTTGGTTGACGACGACCTCGACAACACGGCAACCTTCCCCGCCGTAGTAGGTGCAAACATTGCAGCCAGCCCCATCGTAGGCATCAGAGACCTCGACAACTACTATGCCCCCGGCACCACGGCAGGCTTCTGCATCGTGGCCAGCGGCGGCACAAAGGTGTTGTCGCTCAACGTCATCAAAACCATGCAAATCTGGCTCTATTGCGATGGTAAGCGCGTTGAAGACCTGACCGTTCGCGAGGGCAACACCGGCAGCGGTGTGAAGCTGCAGCTTTTTGCCGTGGGCAACGATGACGCTTGTGTCAATCTCACGGTTAAATCGACCAAGAAATTCGACGAGCTCGTGCTCGTACAGGGTGGCGGCCTCGATGCCGACGTAGGCGGTTCACTCATGGTGAAGTACGCTTTTGTGGGCGACAGCCACGACATCTACCTTACCACAAACGGCGTTGCCGACTATTGCACGCAGACAGGGCACCCGCAGATGAGCGTCAGTTGTGACGCCTTCATGCCCTCACCGCTCGTCGGTGGTATCCCCGTTCCTATGGCCGACATCTCTGAGCAAAAGGTGATTGACGACGATTTGACCAACACCATTGCACTTGTCAGCGCCGTGCAGCTGGCCAGTGTCGCCTTCAAAGGCAGGGTCAGGGTGAATGTAACAAACAACGACGCATCGGTTTCCGACCTATTCCACGCCGGCGACCAAGTGGGCTTCAAGTTCAACGTGGTTGAAGTAGTGAACCTGCTGTCGCTGGGTGCATGGATCGACATCAAACTCTACGACCACAACGGCAACGACGTGCAGACGACGACGGTCTCGGCCGAGGGACTTGCCCTCTCACTGGCATCGGGAGGCGACCAAACGTCGTATATCGTTGCCGAGAAAGATTTTTCTGGAGCTGAAATTACTTTCTACACCGCCCTCGGCGTGCTCGACGTGGGGAGCGGATTCGGCGTGTATTACGGTTTCGTCCGCCCCAAACCATCGGTGGAAAAACACCACTGCCCCATCAATGCATCATACGGTGTGAACATTTGCGACCAGCAGTCGACCTATCAGCTGCTGAGCAACAAGGACGTGACAGTCACTTGGACCTTGATCAGCAAGCCCGAAGGCTCTGCTGCTACGGTGACGGAAGACGGCTATGTTCAGAACATGGACATGGCTGGCGACTATACCTTCAGGGCAACAGCTCTCGACGGTTGTCATGAAGACGTCACGCTGCATCATGGCCTCAGCGCCAGCGAGCACCAATGCGAGGTTCCTGTGACGACAACCGACTATGAGCTTTCTACAAGCATCTACGAGTCGTCGGGCGCATTGGTCAGCTTGAGCGACATTGAAAACTCGGAGAACATTGTCGACGGCGACATGAACACTTATGCCACCTATACAGGCGGTCTATCGCTGGGCGACAACCTCATGATTGTGGGTGTGAAGAAGAAAGACCATACGGAGATATTCGACGGCAGCCTTGCCGACCAGAAGCCTGTGCGTGTGGGATTTGTGGTTGAGGAAGAAGATACCTACCTCGACCTGAATGCCATCAATCTTTACAATATCCGCTGCTTC
>CACYRB010000099.1 GCA_902776685.1 uncultured Prevotellaceae bacterium | reverse complement strand
GACTTAATCTCGGTTCCCGTGAGCACAATGCCGGCGGTGTAGGTGTCGATGAAGAAATATTCAAACGAAGCCTTTTTGTTCTTTATCTGTATGGGGCTCTTCTTTCTGAGTTCCAGTTCGTCTTTTCTCATGTTAATCCTGTTCAATTGTTACAAATTGGTCGAGGTGTTCGTCGACGTAGTAGGCAATGGCAGCCGTCCACTGTTCTTCGTTCTCTACGAAGCTGTCGTCGCAGTCGTCGAACTCGGGCATCTGCTCGAACATCGCCATGAACTCCTCGTCAGTACACTCGCGCTCAATGCGGTCGTGATACTTCTCATAGTATTTCCGGGCACGGTTGATGAGCGTAGCCAATTCGTCAAGCCCCCACCCTCTCACGGCTTTTCCGAAAGGGTTATGGAAAATGAAAGCCCCGTAGCCGTTGTGGATGAGTTGTATAAACCCTCCGTCCATGACTTCGTTGTGCAGGATGTCCCACGCCAACAGGGTAATCTGATTGGCACTGAGGCGTTGCATGTTTTCCGCATTGAGCTCGCCGCCAATGGCTTGATAGGTTGCATCGATAATGGCCTTGAGAAACTCGTCCATGCCTTTGGCTGCTGCCTGTTGCAGGGTGCTGTCTTTTATCTTGATTGCTGTCATTGCGATTCGTATTATTTTGTTCTTGAAATCTGCCAGGTGGACAACACCTGATCGGTGATGGTCTGACTCTCCACTTCTTCTTCAATATCATCGGGCAGGTTGCAGAAGAAGTCGATGCCCGTGCGCCTTTCAAGCTCGTCGATGCTGATGGCGTAGTCGCCATAGTTTTTATTGGAGTCGCTCTCATTCTTGTGCTCGGTCCACAGGCCGATGGCCTTGTACTGATGGTTCTTCACGCAAAGAATGGCCATGTAGAAGTATTTGGGCACGATGAGTCCGGAGCTGGTGTATTGCTTGATGTTGGCATCGTCGATAGTCGCCGCCTTCACGATGTAGAGCGTATCGCGGAAACTACTGTTGTCCCATTTCCTGACAAGAGCCTCGAGATTGTTCCACAAGCCTCCGTTGTGAGCCTGCCATTGCGGTTGCATGTTGCTCAAGTAGAAGGTCTGGCTGTTCTGTTCGCGCGAACAGAGGCGGTCGCTCGACGGACACAGGTGACCACGCGAGAAGCCACTACCGCTATAGTCGCTCAATTTCGTACGATACTGATAAGGAATGTCGGGGTCTTCCTTGAAATCGTCTTTTCGCGACACATTGTTCATGTTGTTGCCATCGTGCAGCTGATAGACCGTCCAGCGGTTAGCCTTCTTGTTGCAATCCCACTCAAGGCTATAGGTGATGCCGTATTGTGAGGTTTCCTTAATGATGAGCAGGTTCATCACCGAGTCGGTGCTCAGCTTGGGATATTCGAGCAGCTTGCCCCTGTATTTGTTGCGGTTTATATTGTTGTCATCAGGCTCCGGGGGAGTGGGAGGCTCTGGTGTATTGATTTCTGCTTTCACCGCGATGTAGTCGACCGACTTCTTACCCGTGAGATAGACCTTCACGCCTACCGACACCTCATCGTCGAGACGAAGGTGTTTCACGATGCGCACGCTGTCGTAGTCGGTATCTTGGTAAACAATCACGTCGCCAGAGCGAAGCGTAATCTTCACCGACCCGTTTTGCGCCGTTGCTCCAAGTGAGCAAAGCGACAAGAGCAGTATGATATAGGATATTCTTCTTCTCATGGCACTTGACTATTTAATGACAAATTTATGTCCGTTCTTGATATAGACACCCGGTTTCAACGATTCGCCTCTCAACACGATAATCTTCCGGCCTTGCAGGTCGTAGATTCCGTCGTGGTCAGAGGGTGTGAGTCTGCCGTCAATGACAGACGAGATGGCTGTCGCAACGGCCTCGGTTTCGAGCAGATGGAAGACGGGTACCGATATCCGGTCAAATTCGTCTTCATAGGCTCCGATGACGCCGGTCAGCTTGAAGGTGTGGGCATCGTCAAACATGTCGGGGTCGGCACTGGTGTCGTCGTAGCGTAAGTCGAGCAGAAGTAGCGCATCGCCCTCTGAAGCATAGTGCAGGTTGTCGTTTTCAACGATTCTCACATTATCGAGCACAGCATAGCGGGCTCTGTTTTCCGGGTTGAGCGCATCGGCAACGGAGAGGTTTTCAGGCTGAGGGTCGAACATGTCGTCGAGACATAGCACATTATCGGCCGACGAGAACGACGTAGGCTCAATGCCCGGCATTCCGTTACGCGTGACGTAACGACCTTCAATCTTGCCGATGAGCGCCGCGCCGCTGCTGGTGTGCCACCCCGGGTCTTGCGGAAGGAAGTCGTGAAGCATCACATAGCCGTGACCATCGTGCAGATAGGCTTCGGTGTAGCCAACCGAGACAGCTGTGGGTCTTGACCCTATCAACTTTCCGGAATAATCAACCCTGCCGGCATTCGACTCCGAGAAATCAATGGCCACCGCACTACCCTCCTCTACCGTTGCAAGGTCGGCCAGCGTGTTCAACACAATGATGGAGCGTTCGGCAACGACTTCAAGCTTCTTGATTTCCCAAGTACCGGCCTTGGTGCTCGTGCTGACATAGTGCAATCCTATTTGAATGTACTGACCGTCGAAAGCCGACAGGTCAATGTCGGTGCATTCGGTAAAGTTCCAGCTCATGCGGTCGGGATAGCACAGGCCCGTAATCTTCGTCCATTCACCGCCTACGGTGCGTACGCAAATCTCAGTCTCTTCTTTGGCTTTACCGATGTTGGAAAAAAAGTTTACGGCATGGTTGATGCTCATCCGGCTATGGGAAAGTCCTTGCAGGTCGATGGTCGGCGAGATGAGCCAACTCTCGGAGTCGTAGTTCTTTCCACTGACAAAGCCCGAGGCCACCATACCATAGTCTTTGCTCTGCGACCATACGCTGGTACCGGCAACGGGCTTCCGCACATCGGCAACGATGAAGTTGCATGTGCCTTTCGTGAAGTCGGCCGACAAAGCTACTTCCTGTGCTTTGAGCGACGAGCCGGTCAACGTAACCAAGAGGATTAGTAGAAATTTCTTCATGTTCGAACTGATTGTTTCATGCAAAGGTAGTAAAAAAAATGTAAGTAGAAAAGAATAAGTAGTAAATTTACAAAAAAAGCATGGAAAAGTTTGGCGTTTCGGAAAAAATGAGTAACTTTGCACCCGCTTAAGACGCAATGGTCTATATGAGTTGCACCCTTAGCTCAGTTGGTAGAGCAACTGACTCTTAATCAGTGGGTCTAGGGTTCGAGCCCCTAAGGGTGTACTTAAAGAAAAAGCAGACTTTTGCGGTCTGCTTTTTTGTTTTAAATTATTACTGTCCAGTAAAAACGGCCTGAAGGGCCAGAAAGCTATTAGCCCAGGGTAACACCCTAGGTATATGGCGTGAATAAAAGCCCGCCCTGAAAGGGCAAAAGCTTGTTAGCCCCCTAAATTAGGGGGTTGGGGGGCTTACTCCACATAGATTGTGCAGGCTTTTGCCCTTTCAGGGCGCAATCTTATTATTCCGCTAACCCAAGGCGATGCCTTGGGCTATTAGCTTGTTGGCCTTTCAGGCTGCAAATAAGTCTCTTTGTTTTGGAAATACTGGCGAACACTAATAAACACTGGGGTATCAAAAAAGGTAAAACATTTTTACCGGACACCAATAGTTTTAAATGCCTTGTAGCCAACGTGGTCAGCACTAATTACCAAAGACTACCAGCGTATCGTCAAACCAAAGCATTAAATATGCAAAACGGCCACAGATTATAGAAACCTGTGGCCGCCATTATCGTCATGGAAAATTTATTTCACTTTTTCTACGATGGCTTTGAAAGCCTGAGGATTGTTCATGGCGAGGTCGGCAAGAACCTTACGGTTGATTTCGATACCTGCTTTGTGCAGAGCACCCATGAACTGGGAATAGCTCATGCCCTCGAGACGGGCAGCAGCATTGATACGCTGAATCCACAAGGCGCGGAAGTTGCGTTTCTTGTTGCGACGGTCACGATATGCATAGGTGAGACCCTTCTCCCACGTGTTCTTGGCTACGGTCCAAACGTTCTTGCGAGCGCCGAAGTAACCTCTGGTAAGTTTCAGAATACGCGTTCTTTTTGCTTTTGAAGCAACATGATTTACTGATCTTGGCATAATTTTCTTCTTTTAATTTGTTTGACTAAAAAAGTTAAAATTTAACGCAGACACAGCAGGTCACGTACCTGTTTCATGTTGCTGGGATCTACGATGGCAGAATGTACCAAGTTACGCTTTTGCTTCTTGGTCTTCTTAGTCAGAATGTGACTGTGATAAGCGTGCTTACGCTTAATCTTTCCTGTACCGGTGAAACGGAAACGTTTCTTTGCTCCGGAGTTTGTCTTTACTTTTGGCATTGTTTTGATAAAAATTTAATTATTAATAATAATGTGGTGGCAACGCATATACCGGGCGCTACGCACACACGTTTCATTTTTTCTATTCGTCTTCGCCTTGCATTTTCTTCAGAAGCTCTTCTGCTCCTTTGGCATTGGCAAGCAGTCCATTGGCTGCGGCATCGGCCTCTTGTTCCTGACGAGCAGCCTCCTTTGCTTCGGCTTCACGGCGCTCGTTGTCGCGCTTTTGCTGACTCTTCTTGGCTACGCCAGCCTTCTTCGGCGCAAGGAAAAGAAACATCTTCTTTCCTTCCAACTTCGGCAACTGTTCAACCTTGGCAATTTCCTCCAGGTCGTTGGCAAAACGCAGCAAAAGCACTTCGCCCTGTTCCTTGAAGAGAATGGAACGACCTTTGAAGAACACATAAGCCCGAACTTTATTGCCCGAGTTGAGGAACTCAATGGCATGTTTCAGCTTGAACTGATAGTCGTGCTCATCGGTTTGGGGGCCGAACCTGATTTCCTTTACCTCTACCTTTACTTGCTTCTGTTTCATCTCTTTCTGATGTTTCTTCTGCTGATAGAGGAACTTAGAGTAGTCGATGAGACGACAAACGGGAGGCTGGGCGTTTGGCGAGATTTCCACAAGGTCGACGCCTTGCTGATGTGCCATTTCAAGTGCCTGACGCACCGATACAACCGACGAACCATCGTCACCGACGATACGTACCTCCTTCGCGCGAATTTGCTCGTTCACGCGAAACTTATTCTTCATTTTGTCATTCTTCATTCAACTCCTTTTTATTAAGCGGGTGCAAAGTTATTAAAAAATTGTCTTTCAACCAAATAAATTTTTCTTTTTTCTTTTCTAATATGTCATATTTTGACGATTTTTGTTATATTTGCACCCGTAATACTCTAAAAAAGTTAAACAATATGAGATATTTTATTATGAATGAGGGTGCTCAGCAAGGCCCCTACTCTATCTACGACTTGAAAGATTTGTCCTTAGATGCTAATGCTTTCGTACGCGAAGAAGGTTCTAACGAATGGATGCGGGCAAAGGAAGTTGACGAGCTGCGTCGATTCCTCGGGTTCTCTGGCGACGAGCCTCTCCCATCTCAAGTGCAAAGCGTCGAGGCCGTTCCTGTAAAGGTGTCAAAACCGAAGAAAAGTCGGACGGGTTGCATCGTTTTCCTCTTGCTGTTCATCATCATAATGGGTGCTATGGTGGTAACGAATCCCAGCAAGGAGCGTCATACCGAGGTCATCAGTGAACGCATGGGCGACATTATCGAGGCAACGCTCCAACCGAAACAACAACAATCGGCCAATCTTGGCGAAGCGCTCATCAGGGGCGGTATCGATATCCTGAAAGATATTTTCGGCTCGAAAACCACGCAGAACGCCATCGGGTCATTACTCGACTATCACAACTACTTTCTATTCTCCACAACCAGCATACAGTTGATGGAAAAACAACAGACGCTTTCCATCGGAGCTTTTGGGCACATCTTTACGGTGAACGAGGATAACATCAGGCGTTTCTCGGAGAATAATGCAGTTGAGAAAGACGATTTCCACGTCGCTTTGGAACCTCGGAATGATGTTGACAATAATAATGTTACACCTGAAGAACCTGTTGAAGAGTCGGTACAGCCAAGCGAGGGTACGAAAAAGAATGACATCGTCAACGACATCGAACAAGAGATTATTCGTTCCATCGGCAACATTGCCAAGCGACAGGTTGAACAACGAACCGACAGCACCACCGGCTCGGCCCTGGGAAAAGTCATCGATGGTGTAACCGACATCCTTAAAGAACACATGAAATAATCCTCCCCCACCCTCCATTTAGCAACGGATGAAAAAGCTCTACGGATTTTAAGGATAATAGGAACTTAGTTTATAGTTTTTAGTTTTCAGTTTTTAGACGAAGGCCGACAATTGAAAAATCCTTAAATCCTTTTTATTGGTGTCCGG
>CACYRB010000098.1 GCA_902776685.1 uncultured Prevotellaceae bacterium | reverse complement strand
AGGTTCAGGTCGCTCTTGAAGAATTAGGTGTTGTCGAGCGGCAGGTAGGCGGTCGTGATGGTGATGCCCCACTTGTAAGTGCCGGCATCGGCGGCGCGGTTGCCGTTGATAATCTCGAAGAGGGCGGTCATGGCCTTGGGGTTGTGGCTCAGGAAAACGGTCTTCTGACCTTTCTCTATGTTGAAGCTCACATGGTCGAAGAGCACGGTGCCGTCGGTGTCTATAGCCTTCAGGTCTTCCACCTCCAATATCTGGTTGCCGGGCTCACGCTCCATGGTGAAGATGATGCCGGGATATTTGCGCGACGAGGGACGAATCTCTTCCACCGTCAGCTTCTCCAGCATCTTCTTGCGGCTCGTGGTCTGCTTGCTCTTGGCTACATTGGCGGAGAAACGGCGGATGAACTCTTCCAACTCCTTGCGCTTCTCCTCAGCTTTCTGACGCTGATTCTGGGCCTGGCGCAGGGCCAGCTGCGAACTCTGGTACCAGAAAGAGTAGTTGCCGGCGAAGACGGTCACCTTGCCGAAGTCGATGTCTACGGTCTGCGTGCTCACGGCGTCCAGGAAGTGGCGGTCGTGGCTCACCACCAGCACGGTCTGCTCCACATTGCTCAGATATTCCTCCAACCACTGCACGGTGTCGAGGTCAAGGTCGTTGGTGGGCTCGTCGAGCAGCAGGTTGTCGGGATTGCCGAAGAGGGCCTTGGCCAGCATCACGCGCACCTTCTCGTTGTTCGAAAGCTCGCTCATCTGCTTGCCGTGCTGGGCTTCTTTCACACCGAGGTTGGAGAGCAGCATGGCGGCGTCGCTCTCGGCGTTCCAACCGTCCATCTCGGCGAATTTCTCCTCCAGTTCGGCCACGCGGTTGCCGTCTTCCTCACTGAAGTCGGGTTTCATATAGAGGGCCTCGCGCTCTTTCATGTTCTGCCAAAGGGGCTGATGGCCCATCATCACGGTGTCAAGCACCGTATACTCGTCATACTTGAAGTGGTCCTGGTCCAATACCGAGAGGCGTTCGCCCGGACCTAATTCTATCGAGCCTTTGTTGGGCTCCAACTCTCCGCTGATGGCTTTCAGCAGCGTCGATTTTCCGGCGCCGTTGGCACCGATTACACCATAAATATTGCCGGAGGTGAACTTGATGTTCACATCCTTGTAAAGTACTCGCTTGCCAAACTGAATGGCTAAATTCGTCAGCGTAATCATCTCTTTTTCGTCGTTTTTGTAGTGTCTCTGAATTTGGCTGCAAAATTACGAAAAAAAAAGAATTTGGCCGATGTATTCCTGTAGTAATTGATTTATTGTGCTCTTAATTCAGAAAAAACATGTCTCGTGCAGGAAATGTTGCTTGCAAGAAATAACTCTGGATATGTGACCTCTATTAAGGTGGGTTCTATTAATTATGTCGAGGCGATTTTTGATTTTTAGTCGTGTGCAGAGTGTAAGTTGAAAAGGGAGTATAGCGGGCTATACGACCGATGAGACTTGACGCTATGCACCGAATAAAAACAAAAAGCGACCGAACCGATGAGACTTGACGCTATGCACCGAATAAAAACAAAAAGCGACCGAAACAAATTCTATGGAATACTGCCTTTAATATCAAACAGAATTAATAGAACTCACCTTAAAAAAATATATTTTCCGTGCAGTCTTTTTGGAAAAGTGGTATCTATATCAGTAGAGGCAGTGTGTTTTCGATGGACATAGAAGGACTCATAGAGCGAGGGCGACATGGCGACGAGACTGCACTTGGAAGCCTATATAAGGCATATCACCGACAAATGACGGGGATATGCCAACGCATCGTCGGCAATCGACAAATAGCAGAGGAATTAGCACATGATGCTTTTTTACTAACCTTTGCAAAGATCAATCAATTGCATGACCCACAACGCTTTGAGGCATGGCTGACAAGTATTACAACGAATGTTGCCCGACGCTATATGCAGAGACATCATAATCCTTCAATGCTTTCACTTTCCACACTCTCAGAAGAAGAACTTCCATATGAACCTATTCCATCAGACGACAAGCCATTGCCGACAATGGCAGAACTGATGGCGGCTGTAGATGCGCTGCCCAACGGCTATGGGCAGGTGTTCAAATTGGCGGTTATCCAAGAAATGTCGCACAAAGAGATTGCCGAAATCCTTGGAATTGCAGCCCACTCTTCATCGTCACAGCTGTCACGGGCAAAGAAGATGTTGCAGAAGTCACTTGCGCAGTATTGGCTACTATGGCTTTTACCGCTTGTATTGCCTTTGGCCATCTATCTTTATAAAACGGGAAGGACAATTGAAGCACCAGGACCGGTGATAACAAAACAAGAACATACTACGCTTGAAACAAAGCATGATGACGAAGGAACTCCTGGGGTAGAGCAAGGAACTCCAACCATTCCAATAATTACTCCACAGAAGATAGCCATTGTTCCTGTCAAAGATGTTCCTGTAGATAGTCTTACTCCTGCGGACACGCTCCATCATACCGACGAAGAAACAGAGCGAACCGACACAACAACTATCATACACGACAACAAACCGCTGCCCTATTTGCGTCCAGACAAAGACACACATATTGCTGATTTGAATCCGGAAAAGCCGATAGAAGTAGAGAACAATGGGCAAAAGTGGTCTGTAGATATGGCATACATTGGCAGCATGGGCGAACAAAATGATAATAGTCCGTTCTCGCTCACAGAGAAGGAGATGACAGACGCCACATCAGACGTTCCGCGTATACGCTCTTTCGACAAATGGAGCGACTATGCCGAAGCCTTACAGAGTGGAATCCTGGAAGTCGATTACAAGACGTATCAAATCTTGTTGAAGATTGCCCAAAACAACGCTGCTCAGCCCGGCACGGATAAGATTGAGCGTAAGACTCACCATTACATGCCAATCTCTTTCTCTTTGGCATTGAAGTATAAACTGAATAACCGCTTTGGTTTGGAGACTGGCTTGAGCTATAGCCGTCTAAAGTCAGAATCTGAGATAGGCACTGACAGGAACGCCATCCGTGAGCAGCAGACCATACATTACCTCGGCATACCGCTGAAGGGTATATATCATATATATAATGTTAGGCGATGGAATCTCTATGGAAGTCTTGGTGCAAAGGTGGATATACCTGTTTATGCACCGCTCAGTACCGGCTATTTCGTGAACGGCATGAAAGAACTGGAAGAGAAGTCTACACTCCATGCTCCGCTGCAGTGGTCGGTAGGTACTGGTCTTGGCTTGCAATATAACCTAACACCTAACATCGGCTTCTTTGCTGAGCCAAGTCTGCAATACTATATCCCGACGGGAAGCGACATCGAGACCTATCGCACGGAACATCCATTTATGTTCTCGCTGCCATTAGGAATCCGCATAACATGGTAGTTTCCCTTCTGAAGCCGTGCAGTCTTTTCTTGCTTTGTGGTATCTATCCCTATAGAGAAACAAAACAAGAAAAGACAATGCAGCAGCGACATCTGAACCGCAAACAGTATTTCTGTGAATTGGCTAACACAGCCCGGATATTCTATATGGAATACCTGAATAGATACATCAAGCTAACGCCAGACATCCGCGTGTTGGAAATTGGCTGTGGCGAGGGCGGCAATCTGCTTCCCTTCGCAGAATTAGGCTGTAGAGCGACAGGCATTGATATCTGTAAGGAACGAGTCAATGAAGCACGAATGTTCTTTACAGAATATCACCAGAAGGGAACTTTTATCTGTCAGGATTTTCTCCTTTCTGAGGAGCCAAGGACGGAGGATGAACGGTATGACCTCGTACTTGTTCACGATGTAATAGAGCATATCGAACCAAAATGTAAACGAGGCTTTCTTCTTCACATTATGTCATTTCTCAAACAGGACGGCATTGTTTTCTTCGGTTTTCCTGCTTGGCAGAACCCTTTCGGCGGTCATCAGCAAATAAGCGTTGGCTTTGCCTCCAAACTTCCTTTCATCCATTTGCTGCCCAAACCGCTCTACAAATACCTGTTGAAGACAAGCGGAGCCACGGCAAGTAACATTGGCGAGCTGATGAGCATACGAGACTCGCGGATGACCGTCGAGAGCTTTGAACGACTGGTTCCCGAAGTCGGTTATACCATTTGCAAGCGCACTCTTTGGCTCATCAATCCACACTACAAGCAGAAGTTCCACATAAATCCTCGCCGCCAGTGGACTTTCTTTGCCAATGTTCCATATCTACGCAACTTCTATACTACATCAGCATGGTATTTACTTCGTCAAGCTCCAAGATAATCAAAGGATGAAAAGAAAAAATATGAACAATAATTTTACAAAAAGAGAGTGTTGCATCGCATCAGTTTTCGCATTGGTTTTGGGCTTGAATGCACAAAACTCTCTGTTATTCACTGAAGTTTGTGTCGCAAACATCGACCAAACGATTGATTACTCGAATAACTACGGCGGTTGGGTTGAGTTATACAATCCGACTGCTACGAGTGTATCGTTAGATGGGTGGTATATAAGCGATGATTCGGAATATCTGACGAAACATCGTCTGTCAGGCTATGGTATGCTGAAGCCCGGATGTTATCAATGCGTTTCCTTTGACCATAACGCAGCCGATGGAGAATATGGACCTGATGCAACAAAGCAAGTGAGATTCAAACTAGACAGGAAAGGTGGCACGCTGTATCTGTCAAGAAATGGTAGAGAGGTGGGCCGAGCAATGCAAGGTCTGCGTTAGATGACGGGCGAAAAATGCCGATTGAACGAGGTCGTCATATCAATTGAGTCGCTTCATTCTGTAATAGAAATAAACAGTTTATTTTGCTTTGCTCAAACTTTATTCGTAACTTTGGCTGCGCCGAAGTTACTGACACTCGGCAAAAGAAAGAAAAAACAAGTTTTCCTTTCATTTTGCGCTCGTTTATTCGTACCTTTGGCTGCGCCGAAGTTACTGACACTCGGCAAAATGAAAGAAAAACAGTGCTTTCCTTTCATTTTGCGCTCGTTTATTCGTAACTTTGCACCCATGAAGAAATACAGCAGTCAGAAAGTGGGGGAGTATACCCATTATGAGGTGAGGAAGGAGCAGCCGCTCCTGGAATACCTCCTCGAGACAATAGAAGGGCAGAGCAGATCCAAAATCAAGGCTACCCTGCAGGGACGTGGCATCAAGGTCGACGGAAAGGTAGTCACACAGTTCGATTTCCCGCTGAGGCCGGGCATGAAAGTGGCGGTGAGCAAAACCAAGCGCAACGACCGGTTCAAGAGCCGCTATGTCAAAATTGTCTATGAAGACCGGCATCTCGTGGTGGTGGAGAAGGAAATCGGCATACTCTCCATGGCGGCGGGCCATGCGTCGCTCAATGTCAAGGCCGTGCTCGACAAGTATTTCGCACAGACACGGCAGAAATGCCGCGCCCATGTGGTGCACCGACTGGACCGCGACACCAGCGGACTCATGGTGTATGCCAAGGATATGGAGACCGAGCAGATACTGGAGCACAACTGGCACGATATCGTCTTCGACCGCCGCTATGTGGCCGTCGTCTCCGGCGAGGTGCTCGACGAGGGAGGAACCATAGCCAACTGGCTGAAGGACAACAAGGCGTATTTCACGTATTCGTCGCCCGTCGACAACGGCGGAAAATATGCGGTCACGCATTTCCATACCCTGGCACGAACCACCGACCACTCGCTCTTGGAGTTCAAACTGGAAACGGGACGGAAAAACCAGATTCGTGTGCATGCTGCCGATATGGGGCATCCTGTGTGCGGCGATGCCAAATATGGCAACGGCGACGACCCCTTGCACCGCCTCTGTCTGCATGCTTATATGCTGTGCTTCTACCATCCCATTACCGGTGAGCCCATGGAGTTTACCACACCGGTGCCCACCCAGTTCAGAAAATTGTTCCAGTAAATCATCTCCCTTATCATTTGAATCTTATGCTGAGCAACGAGAATATTCTTTATTATGCCTTCTGCATCATCGTGCTGTGCGTCGTAATCTTCCTCATCAGGAAAATCGCCAGCTGCCTCATCAAGTCGGTCATCACCATCCTGGTGATTGCTGCCCTGGCGTGGTTCTATCTCAATTATATGCAGGCGTAGAGGCGAACAGAAGACGGTTTCCAATCGCCAGAATCATAACATCATAAAAAAGAGGATGAGCCCAGGCTCACCCTCTTTTTATGATAATATCCCAATTCCGTAAATAGAAGTATAAGTAGAAACGAAAAAAAAGCATATGTCCCTTTAACTTCCCTTTAACTTCCTTTTAACTTCCCTTTAACTTCCTTTTAACTCCCCTTTAACTTCCCTTTAACTTCCTTTTAACTTCCCTTTAACTCCCCTTTATCTCAATCTTGCAGTCCTGACGGATGTCTTCCGACGAGGCACCCACCATCACGTGGAATTCGCCCGGCTCCACCACGCGCTTCATGTCGCGGCCCACGATGCTGAAGTCGTCGGCCGTCAGGTGGAAGGTCACACGGCGGGTCTCGCCTTTGGGTATGAACACCCGCTCAAAGTGCTTGAGCTGCTTCAGCGGCTGCGAGGTGGAGGCTACCTCGTCGTGCAGATATAGCTGAACCACCTCGTCGCCGTCGTAGGCGCCGTCGTTGGTCACGTCTACCGTCACATCATAGCTGGTGGCTGAAGTGGCGAAGGCCTTTAGGTTGCTGTAGCTGAAGTGGGTGTAGCTCAGTCCGTAGCCGAAGGGGTAGAGGGGCTTGGCGGTCATGTCCACATAGTCGTGGGGCAACGGGGCCTTCTTGTTGTAATAGACGGGCAGTTGGCCCACGCTGCGGGGAACGGAGACGGGCAACCGGCCGGCGGGGTTGTAGTCGCCGAAGAGCACGTCGGCGATGGCCAGACCGCCTTCCTGTCCGGGATAGTAGGCGGTGAGCAGCGCGGCGGCATGCTCATCGCACCAGTTCTTCAGCAGCGGACGACCTTCGATGTACACCACCACCAGGGGTTTGCCGGTCTTGGCGAGGGCTTCGAGCAACTGCTGCTGATGGCCCATCAGGTTGAGCGTGGAGCGGTCGAAACCTTCGCCGCAGTCCATGTCGCTCAGGGTCTTACTGTCGGTCACAGCGGCTCCAGTCTCCTTGTAACTGGTCTTGAAGTCGCGCGCACTGGAACCGCCAACGGCCACTATCACCACATCGGCACGCTGGGCGGCACGCACCGCGGCGGCTATGTCGCTTGTCGTGGTGTCGCGCACGGCGCACCCTTTCACATATTCCACCTGCGCGGAAGGCAACTTGCTGAGTATGCCGGTCAGGATGGTCTTCACATTGCCATCCTCCTGCGGCGAGGTGTAGTCGCCCAGCAGATTGTACACATTGTCGGCATTGGGACCTATCACGGCCACACGCTGATCCTTGCGCAGCGGCAGGGTGCCCTGTGCGTTCTTGAGCAGCGTCACACTGGCACGGGCCACATCCAGCGCCACGGCCTTGTGCTCGGCACTGCGCACCTGTGTGCGGGCAGCCTTCACGTCGACATAGGGATGCTCAAAGAGACCCATCTCAAACTTCAGCCGCAGCACACGGGCCACGGCGCGGTCCAACTCGGCCTCCGTAATCTTGCCGGCACGGAGCGATTCGCCCAGGTCGGCGAAGGCGAGGGCACCGAGGTCGGCGTCTACACCGGCCTTCAGGGCCATCTCACCGGCTTCCGCCCGTGTGGCGGCCACATGGTGGGTGTTGTAGATGCCGTCGATGCTGTACAGGTCGCTCACCACAAAACCGCGGAAGTGCCACTCGTCACGAAGCAGGTCGGTCAGGAAGTGGCGGTCACAGGTGCTGGGCACACCGTCCAGACTGTTGTAGCTGGTCATCACGCTCAGCGCACCGGCATCGATGGCTTTCTTGAAGGGGGGCAGAAACTGCTCTGCCAACTCGCGGGGACCCACAAAGGTGGGGGCGCCGTTCTGGCCGCCCTCGGTGGTGCCGT
>CACYRB010000097.1 GCA_902776685.1 uncultured Prevotellaceae bacterium | reverse complement strand
CCCAAGACCGCACTCACCGTCGGTGTAGGCACCGTGATGGACGCCCGCGAGGTGATGATTCTTGTCAACGGACACGCCAAGTGCCGCGCACTGCAGGCCGCCGTAGAGGGAAGCGTCAATCACATGTGGACCATCTCGGCTCTGCAAATGCACCAGCACGGCATCATCGTTGCCGACGAGGCCGCCTGCGACGAACTGAAGGTCGCTACCTACAAGTACTTCAAAGATATCGAGAAAGATAATCTGTAAGAGAAGTGAAAAGTGATGAGTGATAAGTGAAAAGTGATTGTCAGCGTCAACAAGTTTGCTGCGTTTATCACTTTTCACTTATCACTTTTTACGTCTTAAATATTTCGTCCATGCATAAGGCCGGCGGTGTTTCAGATAGTTCGGATTGTGCATATGACGATAAGCCTCGCGCTCAAACGAGATATTTGAATAGGCTCGGCCCTTCATGGGAATCCTGACAAGCCATTCAATGAAATACCACAGATAGAAGCCCACAACTAGCATCTCCAACATCTGCGCAGTGTGGATGCGCTCATGCTGAATGATGTCGGTCGTCAGCGACGTACCTTTTCGGCAAAACAACACACCGAAAAGATTGATGGCCGTAAACCGCTTAGGCGGGAGAATTCTATTGTGAATAATCTTCATGATTGCAAAGGTACGATTAAGTGAGCGAAAATGCAAATTTATTTGCGATTTTCCGAACGTGAGTACCTTCGACCGCAGGTCAAAGGTACGATTAAGTGAGCGAAAATGCAAATTTATTTGTAATTTTCCGAACGTGAGTACTTTCGGCGACAGCCAAAAGTAGTAAAAAAATAAAGAATGATGAACGAAAATGATATTTTTTTATTACTTTTGCACCCGTATGAAACGAATCATCACTTTTGGCGAAATTATGCTGCGCCTTTCCACGCAAACCGGATGTCGGTTTTCGCAAAACAATCGTCTCGATGTTTGTTACGGAGGTGGCGAGGCTAATGTTGCCGTGTCATTGGCCAATTATGGGCACGAGGTTGCGTTTGTCACTAAACTGCCGAAGAACGAAATCGGACAGGCAGCCGTGAATGCCCTGCGCCAATATGGTGTCGACATCCGGCACATCGTGCGTGGCGGTGAACGTGTGGGAATCTATTTCCTTGAATCGGGCTCGGCCATGCGACCCAGCAAAGTGGTGTACGACCGTGCCCACTCAGCAATCGCCGAGGCTGACCCCGACGATTTCAACTTCGACGAGATTATGACCGGGGCCGACTGGTTCCATTGGACAGGCATCACTCCCGCCATTTCCGACAAAGCCGCACGACTCGTCGAAAAAGCTTGTGAGGCTGCACAACGACATGGACTGACCATATCGTGCGACCTGAACTTTCGCAAAAAGCTATGGACCAGTGAAAAGGCGCAAAGCGTTATGCGGCCACTCATGCACTATGTCGATGTATGCATCGGCAACGAAGAAGATGCGGCTCTGTCGCTCGGATTTCGTCCCGAGGGCGTTGACGTGACAACAGGCAAGACCGATAGCTCGGCCTACCGCAAGATTTTCAGCCAGATGGCCCGCGAGTTCGGTTTCAAGACCGTAGCCACCACGCTCCGCGAGTCGTTCTCGGCCTCACACAACGGTTGGAAAGCTTTGATATACGATGGCAGCGACTTCTACGAAAGCCGACGCTACGACATCACCCCCATCATCGATCGTGTAGGCGGCGGCGATGCCTTTGCAGCCGGACTCATTCACGGACTGCTCACGAAACCGACGCAAGGCGAAGCGCTCGAGTTTGCCGTGGCAGCCTCGGCCCTGAAGCATACCATCGCAGGCGATTTCAACCAAGTGACGGCCGATGAAGTGGAGGCACTCGTTGCCGGAGACGGATCAGGACGCGTGCAACGCTGACTTTCCATGCGGAAAAAATTCAGCCTTGCCATTAAGGAGTCAAGGAGTTAAGGAGTAAGACGATAGATCAACATCTCAGGTGCTCAACATTTCAACATTACAACATTTACAAGAATGTATAAATTATTCGACATACAAGACCGTGTTGTCGTCATCACTGGCGGGACAGGCGTGCTAGGCAGTGCCATCGCTGGCTACCTTGCAAAGCAAGGCGCACGCATCGCCCTACTCGGACGGAATGCAGAACGCGGAATCAACATTATATCAACAATAGAGAAAGACGGCGGACAAGCCATGTTCCTTCAGGCTGACGTGCTCAACATCGAGCAACTCGAACAGGCATGCGCGACCGTCATGGAGAAGTTCGGACGCGTCGATGCACTGCTCAATGCTGCCGGTGGCAACATGCCCGGCGCCACCATTGCACCAGACAAGACCATCTTCGATCTCGATGCCGATGCTTTTCAGCAGGTCATGAACCTCAACCTCACCGGAACATTGATTCCCACACAGGTTTTCCTCAAGCCGATGGCCCGGCAGAAACACGGTGCAGTGGTCAATTTCTCCTCCATGTCGGCCTTCCGCCCACTGACTCGCGTGGCCGGATATGGTGTTGCAAAAGCCGGAGTGAGTAACTTTACGGCATACATGGCTACCGAAGTGGCTAAGAAATTCTCGCCCGATATTCGTGTGAATGCCATCGCCCCGGGCTTTTTCCTGACCGAACAGAATCGCACGTTGCTCACCAACGAAGACGGTTCATGGACCGAACGCGGACACGACATCATCCGCCAGACTCCAATGAACCGAATGGGCAACCCCGACGACCTCTTCGGAACCATCCATTATCTCATATCCGACGCATCACGCTTCGTCACAGGAACTGTGGCTGTAGTCGACGGCGGCTTTAACGTGTTTTCAATATGATTCTCTGCGAACAGACTTTCCGATGGTATGGTCCTTCAGACCCGGTGACCTTGCGCGACATTCGCCAAGCCGGGGCTACGGGAGTCATCACCGCACTCCATCATATTCCCAATGGCGAGGTGTGGACATGCGACGAAATCGTGAAGCGCAAGACCGAGATTGAAGCCGCCGGCCTGCGATGGTCGGGCGTGGAAAGTGTACCTGTGCACGAGCATATTAAGACACGCACCGGACAGTTCCAGCAATATATCGAAAACTACAAACAGTCGATTCGTAACCTTGGTGCATGCGGCATCACGATGGTGACCTACAATTTCATGCCCGTGCTCGACTGGACCCGCACCGACCTGGCCTACGAACTCCCCGACGGCACACGGGCCTTGCGCTTCGAACGGGCGGCATACGTGGCTTTCGACCTTTTCATTTTGCAACGCCCCGGTGCTGAAAATGAATACACCGAAGAAGAAATCAAGAAGGCGAAGGCTCGATTTGAACAGATGAGCGATGCCGAAAAAACCGTGCTCACCCGCAACATGATTGCCGGTCTGCCGGGAGCTGAAGAGAGCTTCACCATCGAACAATTCAAGGAAGAACTGAAAAGATATAACAAAATAGGAACCAGCCAGTTAAGAGAAAACCTTATACTTTTCCTTAAAGAAATTTGTCCTATAGCGGAAAAGGCAGGAATAAGGCTTGCCATCCACCCCGACGACCCGCCCATGCCTATCCTCGGCCTGCCGAGAATCATGAGCTCAGCCGACGATTTCCAAGCCATTGCCGATGCCGTTCCGTCAAAAGCCAACGGCCTGTGCTTGTGTACGGGTTCGTTAGGCGTAAGCCCTGAGAACGATTTGCCCGACATGATGCACCGCTTTGCCGACCGCATCTTTTTCGTCCATCTGCGCTCCACCAAGCGCGATGCCGACGGAAACTTCTACGAGGCCAACCATCTGGAAGGCGACGTGCCGATGTACGAGGTCATGAAGGCGTTTCTCGAGATACAACAGCAACGTGGCGAAAGCATCCCCATGCGCCCCGACCACGGACACCAAATGCTCGACGACCTTGCCAAGCACACCAATCCGGGCTATTCATGCCTGGGGCGGATGAAAGGTTTGGCCGAACTTCGCGGTTTGGAAAAAGGCATCGCGCAAAGCTACGATTAAGTGAGCGAAAATGCAAATTTATTTGCAATTTTCCGAACGTGAGTACCTTCGGTGATAACCAAAGCTTTATGAAACAAGAAACAACATTCTGACTATGAATAAGATAGAGATATTTCAGACAATAAAAGAAAGCCCTATTGTTCCGGTATTCTACCACAAGGATTCCGAGCTAGCCTGCCACGTACTGAAGGCTTGTTACGACGGCGGCGTTCGAGCGTTCGAGTTTACCAATCGCGG
The DNA here is from genome assembly GCA_902776685.1 of uncultured Prevotellaceae bacterium. Taxonomy (GTDB): domain Bacteria; phylum Bacteroidota; class Bacteroidia; order Bacteroidales; family Bacteroidaceae; genus Prevotella. The sequence goes on along the minus strand of CACYRB010000097.1, from coordinate 2,693 downwards.
AGTGTTGGCTCACGAAGTATTCCGACAGTTAAAAGACTTCGCCGACCGTGAATGTCCCGAGATGATCTTGGGTGTCGGCTCCATCGTCGATGCGCCGACTGCTGCACTCTATATCCAAATGGGCGCCTGCTTCGTGGTGGGTCCGTTGCTCAACGACGAGGTGGCGCGTCTGTGCAACCGTCGGGGAGTGCCCTATGTGCCGGGATGTGGAACCGTAAGCGAAGTGGGACGTGCCCAAGAGCTCGGCTGCGACCTCGTCAAGGTGTTCCCCGGCGACGTGCTCGGTCCGAAGTTTGTGAAAGGACTTATGGCACCAATGCCATGGAGCCGACTGATGGTCACAGGTGGCGTGGAGCCCACAGCCGAGAACCTCTCTTCATGGTTCAAGGCAGGCACATTCTGCGTCGGCATGGGCTCGAAACTGTTTCCGAAGGACCGCATAGCCGACCAAGACTGGAACTTTATTACCGAAAAATGTCGGGAAAGCCAACGCATTGCTTATTCACTTTCTCTTTATACCCCCACCCCCTAACTCAGGGGTACTAATGTTATTTCACTATGAGACCATTTATGGACAAGGATTTCCTGTTGGAGACCGACACCGCTCGCGAGCTTTATCATGAGCACGCGGCGAAGATGCCCATCGTCGATTACCATTGTCACCTGAATCCTCGCGAGGTGGCCGAGGACCATCGTTTCCGCAGCATTACCGAGCTGTGGCTGGGTGGCGACCACTACAAATGGCGGGCCATGCGCGCCAACGGCATCGACGAGAAATACATCACCGGCGACGCCTCCGACTGGGAGAAATTTGAGAAATGGGCCGAGACCATTCCCTACACCCTTCGCAATCCGCTCTACCACTGGACACACCTGGAGCTTCGCACGGCCTTCGGCATCGACAAGCTGTTGAATCCGTTGACCGCCCGTGAGATTTTCGACGAATGTAACGAAAAGCTCCAACAACCCGAATACTCCGCCCGCGGACTGATGCGGCACTATAACGTCGAACTCGTCTGCACCACCGACGACCCCGCAGACAGTCTTGAATGGCACAGAGCCATGGCCGCCTCTCATCCCTCTTCGGGTGACGGCTGGCAAGGAACAATGCTTCCCGCATGGCGGCCCGACAAGGCGATGGCCATCGAACAGCCCGTGGCCTACAAGCAATACATGGAACGACTGTCGGAGGCCAGCAATATCGACATCACCAGCTATCAAGACCTGATAACTGCCCTGCAACTCCGCCACGACTATTTCCACGAGCAGGGCTGCCGGCTGGCCGACCATGGCATCGACAGATTCTTTGCCGACAGCTACAAGGCCGTGGAGATATGCGACATCTTCGACCGCACCATGAGCGGCTACATCCCCTCGGCAGAAGAAGTTTCGAAATTCAAGTCGGCCCTACTCTACGAGCTCGCCACGATGAATGCCGAGCGCGGATGGGTGCAGCAGTTCCACTACGGACCGCTGCGCAACAACAACGCCCGACAGTTCGACCTGCTCGGTCCCGACACGGGCTTCGACTCCATGGACGACCTGCCCACAGCCCGACAGATGGCACGTTTCTTCAGTCTGCTCGACAGCGAAGGCCATCTGGCCAAGACCATCGTCTACAACCTTAACCCTGCCCACAACACCATGGTGGCCACGATGATAGGCAACTTCCAAGACGGCAGTGTGCCGGAAAAAATGCAATGGGGCTCGGGCTGGTGGTTCCTCGACCAGAAAGACGGCATCGAGCGACAGCTCAACACCCTCTCGCAGCAGGGACTGCTCTCGCGATTCGTCGGCATGCTCACCGACTCGCGCTCGTTCCTCAGCTATCCGCGCCACGAATATTTCCGACGCATCCTCTGCAACCTCATCGGCAACGACGTAGAGCAAGGCCTCCTGCCCGTCGAAGAAATCGGCCGCATCCGACAGATGGTGGAAGACATCAGCTACAACAACGCCCGCCGCTACTTCAACTTCCCAACAGCATGACCGGTGAGCCTTTCGACAGAATGACATAAAGGCACATGGGTTAAAGGACATCATAACATCATAATGCAATCGCTCTATGATTACGTTTATATGTTATGATGTCCTTTTATGATGTCTTTACGTCTATTCGCCGAAAGCCGTCATGCATATATATGCACAAAAATTGGGAAAATGTTAAAAAATCGGGATGAGAAAATGCTTGTTTTCAGCTCAAAAAATTGTTTTTCGACACGTTTTGTTCACTTTTCACTCTTCACTTTTCACTCTTCACTTCCGAAAGATATATGTTTCGGGTTGCAAAAGACCGTCTTTTGCATGCCAAAAGACGGTCTTTTGGAGGGTGAAAGCTTAGCTTTCGCGAGCGAAAGATATACCTTTCGGAAGTGAAGAGTGAAAAGTGATAAGTAAGATGTGATTTATTAGATTCATTTTCAATGGGTTGCAGAAAAAGCAAAAAATCGGCATTTTTGATTTTTATAACAGGGTTGAAACAAAAAGAAGGCTGTTTTTCTGCAAAAACAACCTTCGCATTTTAACTTAAAAATGTTAATGGTTTTTCAACGCGGCACGCCGTGTCCCTACATGCTAATGGAGAACTATGAACTATGAACTATGAACTAACTTCACTTCCCGTGGGGTACGAGCAGTTTCATGACGGTCCAGCCGAGCAGATAGGCTACGGAGCAATAGCAGAAGATGAGGAA
>CACYRB010000096.1 GCA_902776685.1 uncultured Prevotellaceae bacterium | reverse complement strand
CCGCGACTTTTCTTTTATTTTTATTCAGATTGTAACTTTTTTGTTTATTTTTCTTACAAAATTCTTGCACAATTAAAAATTATGTACTAATTTTGCATCGTTAAACAGATAAAGACAGAACGCAATGAACATGAATAAGTCTTACTTTTACGGTTTTTATTTTCACTTTACGAGCCAACGTGAGGTGGGATAAGCCGTGTGAGTAGAAGTTCATGAAAGAGCATACAAAGCAGGCCCCGCTTCACGGAAAGTGAAAGGGGCCTGTTGCTTTTAGACATAGCTGCGGATGAAAAAGCTCTACGGATTTATAGGATAAAAGGAATTTAGTTTTTGGTTTTTAGTTTTTAGTCTTAGACGAAGACCGATAATTGATAATCCTCGATTCCTTAAATCCTTAGAAATAAAAGATAAATGATATGAAAATTGCCATTCAAGGGCGTTTAGGTTCGTTTCACGACATCGCCGCCCATGATTATTTCGGAAAAGACACTGAGGCGTTGTGCTGCGCAACGTTCGAAGAGGTGTTCCGCGAAGTCGCTGAAGGACGGGCTCAGGGGCTGGTGGCTATCGAGAACACCATTGCCGGCTCTCTCCTGCACAACTATGAGCTGTTGCGCGAATCGGGTACGGTGGTCACAGGTGAATATAAGCTCCACATCGAGCACTCTATCTGCTGTCTGCCTGACGACGACTGGGACACGCTGACCGAGGTGCATAGCCACCCCGTAGCGCTGATGCAATGCCGGCATTATCTGGAACGTCATCCGGGCATGAAGATCGTAGAAGCAGAAGACACGGCAGGCTCAGCCGAGCAGATAGCTAAGGAAGGACGGCGCGGATGGGCTGCCATTTGCCATGTGTCGGCAGCACGTCAATGGGGACTGAAAGTGTTGGAAGAGAAGATTGAAGACAACAAACATAATTTCACGCGCTTTTTAGCCGTGGAAGCCCCGAAGAACACGTCCGACAAGGAAGATGTGGCATCGAAGGCTAACAAGTCGAGTCTGGTGTTTGCCCTACCCCACTCAGAAGGTGCTCTGTCGAAGGTGCTGACGATATTGTCGTTCTACGATATGAACCTGACAAAGATACAGTCGCTTCCGATTATCGGACGCGAATGGGAATACCTGTTCTATGTCGACGTGACGTTTGCCGATGTGCAACGCTTTCATCAGTCTATCGATGCTATTGTACCGTTGACAAAAGAATTGAAAATACTTGGAATATACAAGGAATGGTAAAGAAAAAATATGAATATAAAACCAGCAGAACGACTGTCGCTTGTAAGCGAATATTATTTCAGTAGAAAGCTGCGTGAAGTGGCTCAGATGAACGCCGAAGGAAAGGATGTGATTTCTTTGGCCATCGGTTCGCCCGACCTTCCACCATCGAAGCAGACCATCGAGACGTTGTGCGAGGTGGCACGAAGAGACGATGCCCACGGCTATCAACCCACAATGGGAACGCCGGAGCTCCGTAAGGCTATGTCCGGTTTCTATCGTAGATGGTATGGCGTGGAACTGGATGCTACGAAGGAAATCTTACCTCTGATAGGATCGAAGGAAGGTATCTTACACGTGACACTGGCCTTTGTCAATCCTGGCGAAGGCGTGCTGGTGCCAAATCCCGGCTACCCCACCTATACCTCGCTCTCGAAGATTCTCGGAGCAAGGATTGTTAATTATAATCTCTGTGAAAGTAAAGGTTGGCAACCCGATTTCGACGAACTGGAAGCGATGGACCTGTCTGATGTCAAGCTGATGTGGACAAACTACCCGAACATGCCGACGGGTGCTCCTGCACAGATGAAGACTTACGAACGATTGGTGCGCTTTGCCACCGACCATCATATCGTCGTGGTGAACGACAATCCCTATTCGCTTATCTTGAACGAGCACCCGCTTTCGTTGCTTCAGGTTGACGGGGCTAAGGAGTGTTGTATTGAATTTAACTCGATGTCGAAAAGCCATAATATGCCCGGTTGGCGTGTGGGCTTGTGTGCTTCGAATGCGGAGTTTATCTCGTGGGTGTTGAAAATAAAGAGCAATGTTGACAGCGGTACTTTCAGAGGGATTCAGTTGGCTGCGGCTAAGGCATACGACAACGAAGATGACTGGCACCGTGAGGCGAATATTGGTGTATATCGCCGTCGTAGAATGCTTGCAGAGCAAATCATGGATACGTTGAAATGTGACTATGACAAGAATCAGGTGGGGATGTTCCTCTGGGGGCGGATTCCTGACAAATGGGAGAATGCGGAAGAACTGACAGAACGTGTACTCCAACAGGCACGGGTCTTCATCACTCCGGGCTTTATCTTCGGTTCAAATGGTGAGCGCTACATCCGCATCTCGCTCTGCGCTAAGGAAGAAAACATCGAAAAAGCCTTGACACGCATTCAGAAAAATGTCTAGGATGATAATCCTTTTATCCTATTAATCCTTAAAAGCAAATAGAGTGAGAATAATAATCCTTTTATCCTTGAATCCGTAGAAAAAATAAAATAGAAAAGATATGGAATTAGAATTAGAACCATTGAGATTGCCGAGTGACAATGAGCGACCGTTTGTCATTGCCGGTCCTTGCTCGGCAGAGACAGAAGAACAGGTCATGTCAACAGCCAGACAACTGAAAGAGAAAGGTTGTCACAACTTCCGTGCCGGAATATGGAAGCCCCGTACAAAACCCGGTGGGTTTGAAGGACATGGCGAGAAGGCTTTGCCTTGGTTGCGCCAGGTGAAGGAGGAGACCGGTATGCTGGTTTCCACAGAAGTGGCAACACCTGAACATGTGGAGCTTGCCTTGAAATATGGTGTTGACATTCTGTGGGTAGGCGCTCGTACAAGTGCCAATCCTTTTGCCATGCAGGCTCTGGCCGACTCACTTAAAGGAGTAGATATACCGGTGTTTGTTAAAAACCCTGTGAATCCCGACCTGGAGTTGTGGATAGGAGCATTGGAGCGGTTGAACCAGGCTGGTGTCAAGCGATTGGGAGCTATTCATCGTGGGTTCTCGTCGTATGACAAGAAAATCTATCGTAACCTCCCAATGTGGCAAATCCCTATCGAGCTGCGTCGTCGTATTCCTGCGTTGCCGATGATTTGTGACCCCAGCCATATCGGTGGGCGTCGTGAACTCATAGCACCGCTTTGCCAGCAAGCCATGGACCTTGGCTTCGACGGACTTATCGTCGAAAGTCATTGCTCGCCTGACGAGGCATGGAGCGATGCGAAGCAGCAGGTTACTCCTGATGTGCTCGACTATATTCTCTCGCTGATTATCGTGCGCGATGAGAAAGTAACTACCGAAGACATTAAGGTGTTGCGTGGTCAGATTGATGAACTTGACAATCAACTCATGGAATTGCTGGCCAAGCGCATGCGAGTCTGTCGGGAGATTGGTCAATATAAGAAGGAACACAACATGACTATCCTACAAACCAATCGCTATAATGAGATTCTTGAAAAGCGCGGTGCGCAAGGTGCATTATGCGGTATGGCTCCCGACTTTGTCTCAAAGGTTTTTGAAAATATACACGAGGAAAGCGTGCGACAACAAATTGAAATCATAAACCAATGAAAATATTATTCATCGACCGCGACGGTACGCTTATAGAAGAGCCTGCCGACGAACAAGTTGACAGTTTTGAGAAGCTGGTTTTTAAGCCGGGCGTGTTCAATGCCTTGTCTCGCGTCTGCACGCAAACCGACTTCCGCCTTGTTTTAGTGAGTAATCAGGATGGTTTAGGTACAGAAACGCATCCCGAAGAAAACTTCTGGCCCGTACACCATTTTGTGATGGACACGTTGGCTGGTGAGGGTATCTGCTTCGATGAAGAACTCATTGACCCGCACCGACCCGAAGACAATTCGCCCATGCGTAAGCCTGGAACAGGAATGCTTACCCACTATATCAATAACCCTGAGGTGGAGATGGCGGACTGCTTTGTCATCGGTGATCGTGAGACCGACCGACAATTGGCAGAAAATCTTGGTTGCGGTGCGTTTATTCTCAGTGAAGACCTTACATGGAAAGATATTGCCGACCAGCTGACCATGCCCAAACGTCTGGCTGAAGTGTGTCGGAAAACATCTGAAACTGATATTCGAGTAGCAATAAACCTTGATGGGCGAGGCGATTTTAACATTCATACAGGTATTGGCTTTTTTGATCACATGCTTGAACAAATTTCTCGTCATGGGCTTGCAGATCTAGAGATAGATGCAAAAGGTGACCTGCATGTCGATGAACATCACACTATTGAAGACACGGCGATTGTTCTCGGGCAAGCCATTGGTAAGGCACTTGGCGATAAGCGTGGAATCGATCGGTATGGCTATTGTTTGCCGATGGACGATTGTTTGTGTCAGGTGGCTATCGACTTTGGCGGACGTCCTTGGCTGCAATGGGACGTGGAACTTAAACGAGAACGTGTTGGCGACATGCCGACAGAAATGGTGTATCATTTCTTTAAGAGCCTGTCTGATAGTGCTCAGATGAATCTGGCTGTGAAAGCGGAAGGAATCAATGAGCACCATAAGATAGAAGCCGTGTTCAAAGCTTTTGCACGAGCCCTGCGTATGGCCGTGCGACGCGATGAACGCCATCGGTTGCTTCCATCTACAAAAGGAATGTTATAGTTATAGTTATAGTTATAGTTATAGTTTTAGTGTTCGTTATTGTCTGAATCTGTGATTCTTGTTTGAACGTCTTGGCGTAGCGTCACCCCCGCCAAGACTAAACCCTCCACCGCCAGCTGGTGCCATTCCACGATATTGATTCCAGCGATTGCGAACGGCTATAACATAATTGTAAGTCTCGGTACCGCGCATGTAACCATTTCTTACAACCGGGTCAAGGTAAAAGCGAGGTTCACTCAGTCTTAATATGTATGGAGCAACTTCAGACCATCGCGTAGCATTGCCTCCATGTTTACGGGCAAGCGACATAGCATCACGCACATGTCCTGAACCGCCATTATAAGCTGCAAGCGTAAACGAAACTCTCTCGTCGGCATTTGGTACGTCGGAGAAGGAAGAGAAAAGTCGTGCCAACAAACGTGCTGCACCAGAAATGTTGGTTTCGGGGTCGTAGATTTGTGATATAGATATTCCTAAATGACGAGCCGTAGCTGGCATGAGTTGCATCAAGCCGCATGCACCAGCCCATGAGGTTGCCTGTGGGTCGAATCCGGATTCCTGATAACTGATGGCCGCCAACAAACGCCAGTCAGCCCGGCATAAGGAAGCATATCGTTGAAACAGAGCATCGTAACGTGATATGGTTCCTTTGGCAGCATTGAGTACAGGGGCACCGACACGTGGACGTATGAGTTGACGTGAATAGTAATGTTGTTCTTTTTCAACAATCTGTGATAGGCGTGAAGGATTGTACCAGTTGTCTACGGCTTTAGCCAAATCTTCCTCATCTGCCCGCACCAACCATGAGGTATGAAGCGAGTCGACGCGGTGGCCACACGATAAGAAACACTCATCGTTGGGATTTTTGATTTGGCATGAAATGACATCTCCGTCACCTTGTGCGAGTCGAGATAACATTTCGGTTGTGTCGCGACATAATTCTACACGTACAGCAACACCAATAGACTTGGCAAATTCTTCAATCATTAAGTATTGAGTGCCCATTCCACGACCGTGATAGTCAAAATAGGAATCAGGACCACTGACCGTGAGTACAATCATCTCACCTGCCGATTGAAGACTCTCAAGTGAGGTCGGACGACGATTACCATCGGTAGATGTACCCCAAGGCGTTGTCGAGGGTTGATGCCTTTCTTCACATGAACAAAGAAGAATTGCAAGTATTATGAATAAATAGGCCCTTTTCATTATAAATGCGGTGCAAAGATACAAAAAAATGGATGAAAGTTGGGAATTAAACATGTTTTTTTCGTAACTTTAGCTTCACTGAACTTACTTCGCAGTCGGAAATAATAAGAAAAGCGAGCTTTCCTTTTGTATTTCCCTCGTTTTTTCGTAACTTTGCACTCGCAAGACTGATTAATATTTTATCAATGAATAAGAAAACAATGTTACGTATCGCCATTCAATCGAAGGGCAGACTCTACGAAGATACAATGAATTTGTTGACGGAGTCAGATATAAAGATCGGCGCTTCGAAACGCATCCTGCTCATCGAAAGTAGTAATTTCCCTCTTGAGGTTCTTTTCCTTCGTGACGACGACATTCCCGCCAGTGTTGCATCGGGTGTTGCCGACATTGGTGTCGTGGGAGAGAATGAATATCAGGAAAAGAATGAAAAAGCAGAAATCATCTCCCGTTTAGGGTTTAGCAAGTGCCGTTTGTCATTGGCTGTTCCTAAATCCGTAGATTATCAAGGACTTGAATGGTTCTCGGGAAAGAAGATTGCCACGTCTTATCCCAATATTCTTTCTCGTTTTATGAAGGAAAAAGGTATTAAAGCTGACATTCATGAAATAACGGGAAGCGTTGAAATCAGTCCGGGAATAGGATTGGCAGATGCCATCTTCGATATTGTCAGCTCTGGCTCCACTCTTATTAGCAATAATCTGCGTGAAGTGTACACGGTGATGGAGAGTGAAGCCGTGCTTATTGCCAATCCTGGTCTCAATAGCGAAAAGAGAGAGATTCTTAATCAGATGCTTTTCCGTTTTGAGGCGGTAAAACAAGCCGAGGATAAGAAATATGTTCGAATGAATGTGCCAAAAGAAAGGCTCAATGACATTATAGGTGTATTACCCGGACTGAAAAGTCCAACCATCATCCCATTGGCAGACGACGAATGGTGCTCGGTTCATACCGTATTAGACCAAAAACGCTTTTGGGAGATTATCGGTAAACTGAAGGAAATGGGGGCACAGGGAATACTTGTTACGCCTATTGAGAAAATGATATTATAAACTCAGGTTGATAGAACCATGAAAGTCATTAGATTTCCAAAAGTTGAAGATTATCCCAACTTGTTACAACGTCCGGCAATAAATGCCCAGGAATTGCACCAAACCGTCAGAA
>CACYRB010000095.1:7109-8016 GCA_902776685.1 uncultured Prevotellaceae bacterium | reverse complement strand
GGAGGGACTGTTCCCCCCTGTGTCCTTTTCACCTTTTAGTCGCCGTTATCGTCGTCGTCGTCGTCCGAGGGAGGGTCGGGTTTCGCCTGCGACAGGATGTACTGGCTGACGGGCGTGCGCTTCTGGTAGGTCTGGTCCTTGCCGTCCACCTTCTTGTGGAAAATCTCGACGAAGTCGTTCAGTTCGAACACCGTGCGGTCCATCATGGCCTTCGACGTCAGCTGGTCTTCCATCTCGCCGGCACCCTCGGGTCGGAAGTTGATGCGCATCGCCTCGATGTGCTTCTGCACGTCGTACTGGTCGGGGCTGTTGGCACCCTTCGACTTGATGCCGATGGAGAAGGTTCCGAGACCGTCGAGCTTCACGGGGACGCCCTGAACGAGCAGCTCCTTGAGGCACTCCACGATGTTCTGGATGACGAGCACCATCAGGTCGTACTTCACCAGTCCGCCGTGGTCGGAGACGTGTCTGGCGAAACCCTTCAGGTTCAAGCCTTTGCGTGAGAAGACGCGGCCGTAGATCATGCCGTAGCCTTTAGAGGTGGTCATCATGTTCTTGTAGAGGTCCACCAACAGTGAAATTTGGTTTGATACTGCCATAATTTGTAAGTTTTTTGGTTAATAATAAGTTAATTGTCACTTTGTCAAGCTAAGTGTTCCATTTCGCCGTGCTAATTGGCCGGGTTAGCCGTGCTAAGTGGTTTCACTTGTTTTTTGACGCTGCAAAGATACAACACGGCCGTTGCGGTTCACGAATACTATCGCCATTTTTTTTCCCATATCGCCATTTTTTTTCTCAGACAGCGGCGTGTTGCAGTTGTTGCAGTGTTGCAGTTCCCCCGGAAGTATTCCCACGCCCCCAAAATATGTTCTATATTTATATATATATTTATATATATATAAATATA
>CACYRB010000095.1:0-7087 GCA_902776685.1 uncultured Prevotellaceae bacterium | reverse complement strand
GTTGCAGTGTTGCAGTTCCCCCGGAAGTATTCCCACGCCCCCAAAATATGTTCTATATTTATATATATATTTATATATATATAAATATAGAGTTTTTTTACACACTTTTGTATGCTTTATTTTGAACTGCAACACTGCAACAACTGCAACAGCGCTATTGCTTTTCTGGTATCTCCCCGACCGAAACTCAAGCTTCCTCCATCCCTATAACCCCTTAAGAACCACGAATTGCACGAATTTCACGAATTGAATAATGAACAAAGATTTTAAGATTTAAAAGATTTTGAGCCGACAGATACCCCCAAAAAACGGTGTGTGAGAGATTTGAGTGATTATTTTTAATTTGTCGATACAGCTTTATTTCTAATTGTTGGAACAGATTATTCTAATTCTTTCAAATTGTTTTCCGAAACAAGCAATCTGCTTCTGTCTGTTTTTTTTTTAGAAACGAATTGCCGTAATTGTCCGTAATAGCTCCATAATTATTATTACGCCAAGTATTTGAATAAAGAATCAGACGTAATGACCTCTCAACGAAAAGACATACACATATATGCGCCCGCTACTGATGGAGTAAACCATGCGGTGCTCATCGGTGACCAGTAGTCACGGTCTTTTTGGGCTTTCTTCAGCAGGACTACTTCCATAGGTCATCTATGGCAATGGGTTGGAAATTACCTTCGGCGATGTCTTTCTCGCCCTGGCGCACGATGTCCTCCAGTTCGGCCATCGACATCTCTTCAGCATCTTTTGCCTGCTTCTGCAAAGCAATACGTTTGAGCGAGCGAACGGCTTTTTTCATCAGACCCTCATCGCCCGATATGGTTTGGAGAGCTCCGAAGAGTTCTGCATTAAGTTGCATCTGTACTGCTGTCATATCTGATTCTATAAAATGATTACCGCTGCAAAATTAGGAAAAAAATGTGATACAACAAAATAAATACCCATAAAACTATATGAACGAAGCGCAGACACGACTTGACAAGATAGACCCCAAGCCAAGTGTCGCTGGCTGATGCCGCGAAACTCCAGCTCGTCCTTTATCACCTCGCCCGGATGGGTCAGGTAGTGCGGTTCCAAATTGTTGGCAACCATTCTGTCGTCTTTTCCCTCTATATGTACCATAATTCATGAATTTTTATAATGGTTCGACAATTCCGTTAAACTTACCATCTCTGCAATGGTCTCCTTCGAATGTTACAATCATGCTTCGTTCATTTTTCGGGGATAAAGATAATAATATTATTCGGTATTCACAAATTTGTGAACATCTTTTCTGTATTTAATGCGTTTTTCTATTTTTTATAAGAAAACTCAGCCTGTAATCCACTTTTTTTCGTAACTTTGTAGCCTTAATTAAAGAAAATACAACTATGTCAGTAATAAGTGATCTGATAGAGAAAGTCAATGACCCTGATTTGCGAGCGAGGCTTAGCGAAGAGGTGGCGAGGATGCAAATGAAACCGTGACAAATTGTCACGCTTTGAAAAAGCACAGAAGGGACCTTTTGTGTACTAAATTTAGCCGTTTTTTTTGGCAGTTTCAGAAAAAGTTGTAACTTTGCAGCAGAATCTAAAACAAGCGCTATGACAGATACTATCCGCGAAGTGTTAAGAAATGTTATAGGGGGGGGGTAAATCGCTTTGCCCAACCCTGTTCCTGCTGTTAACCCTATTCTTGACGGCGGCTTGCACCGACGACTCTCCCGCAAGCACCGAAGCCGAAAACACCGTTAACACCCGCTCCGTCGCTGACAGCACCGCCGTCGGCGACACCACTGCGTCCGTCACCGTCGAGGCCGACACCACGTGGTCGGCCACCTATAGCTACGACTACGACGGCAACCTGATTATAGACACCGACGCGCCGGCCGACGGCGACGTCGACGAAGCCCTATAGCGCGATGGAAACGATAGCCCGTCTCACCATCCATCGCAGGCTCCTCGGAGGCGTGTGGAACACCCTCTGCCTGCCCTTCGCCGTCAGCCGTCAGCAGCTGGCCGACGTCTGTGGCTGCGCCGTCGAACTGCGCACGCTGCTCGCCTACACCTGTGGCATCATCGACTTCCAGGCCGCCGACGCCGTCAGTGCCGGGCAGCCCTTCCTCGTCCGTCCCGCCCGCGACGTCGACGACCCCACCTTCCCCTTATCCCGTCTCGAAGCCGCCGCGCCGCAGAGCGTCGGCGATGCCGACTGCCAGTTTGTGGGCACCTTCAACCCCGTCACCCTGCCTCAGGGCGACGGCTTCACCAGCGTCTTCCTCACCGCCGACGGCCACCTGCGGAAACCCGCCGACCGCCGCACCCTCGGCCCCTTCCGTGCCTACTTCCGCGTGAGCGACGCGTGCAGGCAGCTGCCCTGCATGATGATTTACGAAACAATCAATAACTAAAATAACGAAACAATTATGAAATACGAGAATACATTCAAGGCGATAGACCAAATACTGTGGAAAGAGCAGGGATGCGGCAGCGAGCTGGACTACTTGGAGCAGAAATCGTGGATGCTGTTCCTGAAATATCTCGACGACCTGGAAACGGAGCGCGAGGATGAAGCCGCGCTGGAAGGCAAGAGCTACAAGCGGCTGGTGTCGGGCTTCTACCGCTGGAGCCAGTGGGCAACACCCAAGAAGCGCGACCCACAGACGGGAAAGATGGTACTCGACACCGTCAACGCGATGAGTGGCGACGACCTGGTGGAGTTTGTCGACCAGAAGCTTTTCCCCTACCTCAAGGACTTCCAGAACACTGCGGCATCTACCGATACGCTTGAGTACAAGATAGGCGAAATCTTCGGCGAACTGCACAACAAGATTCGTTCGGGCTTCAACATGCGCGAGATTATCAACATGATTGACGAGCTCCACTTCCAGAGTGCTGAAGACAAACACGAGATGACGGTGCTCTACGAGAGCAACATCCAGCGCATGGGCAATGCTGGGCGCAATGGTGGCGAGTACTACACGCCGCGTCCGTTGATTCGCAGCATCATCCGCGTGGTTGACCCGAAGATAGGCGAGACGGTCTACGACCCTGCCTGCGGTTCGGCTGGTTTCCTCTGCGAGGCATTCCTCTACATGAAGGAGAAGGTTAAGAGTGTGAAAGACCATGAGATTCTTCAGAAGGAAACCTTTTACGGCAAGGAGAAGAAGGGACTGCCCTATATCATCGCCACGATGAACATGATATTCCACGGTGTGTCGGCACCCAACATCACGCACGGCAACACGCTGGCCATGAACCTCAGTCAGATTCAGGAGAGCGACCGCAAGAACGTCATCTTGGCCAATCCGCCCTTTGGCGGCAACGAGCGTGGCGAGGTGTTGCAGAACTTCGAGATTCGCACCTCCGAGACGGCCTATATGTTTATGCAGCACTTCATCAAGATGCTGAAGGCTGGCGGTCGTGCAGGTATCGTCATTAAGAACACCTTCCTGAGCAACGGCGATGCCAGTGCCATTCGTAAGATGCTGTTGGAGAACTGCAACCTGCACACCATTCTCGACCTGCCCAGTGGTGTGTTCACGGGTGCCGGTGTGAAGACTGTTGTGCTCTTCTTCACCAAGGGCGAGCCGACGGAGAAGATTTGGTACTACCAGGTAGATAAGCACTTCACGAAGACGCAGCCACTGACGGAGGCTGATATGCAGGAGTTCCTCACTTTGCAGAAGACTCAGGCAGAGAGTGAACACTCGTGGACGCTCGATGTCAGCACCCTCGACGACAGTTGCGACCTTAGCGTGAAGAACCCCAACAAGGTTGAGGAAGTGGATGAGCGTACACCCAGCGAGATAGCGGAGACAATCCTTGCCCTCAATAGCGAGAATCAGACGATTATTGACGAAATCATGGAGATGGTGAAATGAAAGAGGGGTGGGAATATAGTTCTATAGGCGATTTATGCGACAAGATGAATGGTCTTTGGAAAGGAAAGACAGGACCATTTGTCAATGTGGGTGTAATACGCAATGCTAATTTTACAAAATCATTTACTCTTAGTTTTGACAACATAGAGTATCTTGATGTTGAAGCAAAACAATACAAAACAAGGAAACTCCAAAAAGGAGACCTAATCGTTGAGAAATCTGGTGGTAGTGAAAAACAGCCAGTGGGTAGAACCGTATTGTTTGACAGAGAAGATGGTGATTATTCGTTTAGTAATTTTACATCTGTATTACGCATTAAGGACAGAGATGTAATTTCTCCTGAATTCTTATACAAATATATATTGTTTGTATATTTGCGTGGTGATACTCGTAAAATGCAAAAAGCCACTACGGGAATACATAATATAGAATTTGATAAGTTCTTGTCAATTCCTGTTCCTAAGATCTCTCTTTCCGAGCAGCAATCCATTGTTGATTATCTTGACTCTGCTTTTGCTAAGATAGACGCGATGAAGGCTAATGCAGAAAAAGCCCTCAATGAAGCCAAAGCCCTCTTCCAAGCATCACTCAAAGAAATGCTTGAACCAAAAGAAGGGTGGGAATATAAGAAGTTAGATGATATTTGCACTATTGTTGGACGTATTGGCTTTAGAGGTTATACAAAAGCCGATTTGGTTGATTCTCCCAATGATGGAGCAATAACATTGAGCCCTTCGAATATAACAAATGGAGAACTTGATTTCTCAAAATGTACATACATAAGTTGGGACAAGTATAATGAATCACCTGAGATAATGCTTACAAAAGGTGATGTTGTACTTGTAAAAACTGCGTCCATTGGGAAATGTGCTGTTGTAAAAGAATTGCCACATAAGGCAACGCTTAATCCTCAGTTCGTCGTATTAAAGGGAATAATAGGCGAACCTAATTTTATTGGTTACTATTTAAAATCCCCAGTAGCTCAAATCACTATAAAACAAATGGCAGGTGGTGTCGCAATACCAACTCTTTCACAGAAAAAGCTTGGAACAATGTTGATACCATCTCCTTCTCTCTCCGAGCAGCAATCCATCGTTGCCACCCTCGACTCTCTCAAATCCAAGGTTGACAAACTCCAAGCGAACTACGAGAAGATTTCTCAGGAGTGCGACGCACTGAAACAAGCAATATTACGACAAGTATTTGAATAATTGATGTATGAAAAAGTGGGTGTATTTTATAGGTATCATTTCCACTGGAGTAATTCTAGTTATGATTTTCTTTGTGATAACTAAAAACGAGGATGAAAGTAATGAGTATGATAATTCTTTAGAGGATATCCCTATTCCTACAATTGTTAAAACGGTAGATGGTTATAGAGTCCTCAATGTTCCAAAAGAGAAAGAGGCGGAATATTTGTTCGGCCTTGAAACCGAGCCTGGAGAAACTTTTAATGACAGGTCATTTAAGGTTTTTCAGGTAATAAACGATATTGCAGCTTTGGTGCGTGGAAAAGATGAATATGGTAATTATTCGGGGATGATATATTTTCTTGTTGGTGATAGTGATGCAACATTCTATGATGATCAAATTATAAAAGTACCTAGGGGTAAATCTGCCAGAATGGTTGGAACCTACAAATATACGACAAAAAGCGGAGAGCACAAAACAGTACCTAAAATTAGAATATTAGACCAAAAATAATATGAACGAAGCGCAGACACGACTTGACAAGATAGCCCCCAAGCTGAGGGATGCTGGCTGGGGGATTGTTCCAGGAAGTAAGATTCTTGTGGAGCAGAGTGCTTATATTGCGCCTGGACGCATCACAACAACCGGGCACAAGAATCCGAAGAAGGCAGATTATATCCTGGAATACAAAGGAATGAAACTGGCTGTGATTGAAGCTAAGAGCGACGAGAAAGACGTGTCTGAGGGCGTAGACCAAGCCAAGCTCTACGCCGATGCTCTGAAGATTCGCTATACCTATAGCTCGAATGGCGATGAGATATGGTTCATCGACATGGGCGTGAAGAATGGCAGGGGTGAATATATCATTCCGAGCAAGGAGTGCGATGCATTGAAACAAGGAATATTAAAACAAGTATTTGAATAACTAAAACATATAGCTATGGATATTAATGAAAGAGCAAAACATTATGCTGAGGGCAAAGTCCTGGAGGCTTTAACGTCTGCTGTTGAGCAAGCCTATATCAAAGGTTATGAGGCTGGCTATGCAGACGGTTTGAATTGCAATGAGGTAACTAACCAAGGAATAGTAACAATAGGCGGATTGGAATATGTAGATTTAAATCTACCCAGTGGCACTTTATGGTCAAAACACTATATAAATAGTCCTGAAGGACCCACATTGTATTTAAAATACTACGAAGCTGCAAAATTGAATATCCCCACGCAGTCGCAATTCGATGAATTAGATAAATATTGTACTAAAGAAATAATGGTATTCAAGGGAAATGTTTGTGGCGTTAGATACAAGTCAAGAGAGAGTAACGCTTATTTAGACTTACATTATTGTACGGGATTTAAAGATAAAGAACCTATCAAGTTAGAGTCCTTTGGATTCTGGCTTAGTAGTTGGGGAGAGAATAACATGAAAAAAGCAATGATAGCAACAATAAAAGGGACGATATTTGAAGAAGTTGATGTAAAATTTCCTGTTAGGGTGGTCTCAAAAAGCGAAATAGTTGAATAATGAACGATGTAACAAAAGACACTCTGTTACAAGATTTCTCTGGAGTGCGACGCATTGAAACAAGCCATATTAAGACAAGTATTTGAATAAGATGGATATCAATGATTTAACGATAGATGAAATACGGGAGCAAAGGCCTGATTTGTATCAGGAAATTGTGAAGATGGCTAAACATACCCCTCGTTTAGTCACTGACGACGATGTAGAAGAAATTATCAAACCGCTATTTACAGAGTTTAAGGAAGAAACAGAAAAAGGAGTTCGTTTATTAGAGAATAGGCTTCATCTCATTGTAAAAGATCGGATGAAAGATATTATGTCTGCTCTATTAGATAAAAGCGAAAAAGAAAAGAAAGAGAAAAAAACTCGTAAGAATATGCAACCATTAGTCGAGAAAGTTCAAAGACATGCATTGATCGGCGAAACTATAATTTGGCGACCTACTGGAGAAATTGGTAAGGTTGTGAGATTTGAGTTAGATGGTAATTTACGTAAAATTGTTCTAA
>CACYRB010000094.1:7305-10472 GCA_902776685.1 uncultured Prevotellaceae bacterium | reverse complement strand
AATACCCTGTTCCTGCATGTAGCACGCCATCATGTTGGTGCTGAGCATCTCGCCTTGCGCTACAATGCTCTTCTCTTCGAACGACGTGAAGAGGTCCTTGGTGAAGGAGTGCAGATAGTCGAATTCCTCACACAGGAAAGCACGCATGGTGGCTTTTGCCTCGGGAGTGCTGAATAGTTGTTCTACGTGTTGCTCGTATTTCTTTTCAAGAGCGTTGATGACTTCGTTGGCTCCTTCGGGGTTTTTCTTATAAAGATAGTCGGCAATCTCTACAAGAGAGTTGGTTGTTCCCGACATGGCGGAGAGCACGACAAATGTGGGTTCTCCGGAATCGACGATGAGTGAGGCAACATGCTTCATGCGCTCGGGTGAACCGACGGATGTGCCTCCGAATTTCATTACTTTCATAGGTCTATGCTTTCTCTTTTAATCGTTATTATTGTTTGATTCCTCACCGTCTTCAGTGAGGTCAAGTTGTGCGTATTCGTTGGTAACCTCGCTCATGGCTCCGTCTTTGCACCGGTACACCCGACCTGGATATTTGCTGAGCAGACCGATGTTGTGGGTAGACATGACTACTGCCGTACCTGTAGAAGTGATGTCTTTTAACAGTTGCATCACACCGTTGGCGGTCTCAATGTCAAGGTTTCCAGTCGGTTCGTCGGCAATGATGATTTTAGGATTGTTGAGCAACGCGCGAGCAATGGCTATACGTTGTTGTTCGCCGCCAGATAGTTCGTGGGGAAGCTTGCCTTTCTTGTCGGACATGCCGACTTGTTCAAGCACCTCATTGATGCGGTTGGCAATGTCGGCTTTCTTCCAACCAGTGGAACGAAGCACGAACTGTAGATTTTTCTCCACCGTCCGGTCGTGAAGAAGTTGGAAATCCTGAAAGATGATGCCCATCTCCTTACGCAGGGCTGGCACTTCCTTCCTTTTTATGGTTACCACATTGCGACCGAGAACCTCGGCCTTTTCGGTTTCGTCCTTGTAAAGGTCGACCTCGCAATACATGGTCTTCAACAAAGAACTCTTTCCCGAGCCAACCTTGCCAATGAGATAGACCAGTTCACCTTCGTTGACCTCGATGTCTGCTTCTTTCAGGATTAGTACATCTTCCTGATAGACATTTACTTTCTTATAATCAATCAACATAGCTTTTAATGTTTTTTCCAGTTGGGGTCATGGCGTTCTTGTAGCTCTTTCGCAAGCTCTTCGATGCGCATTCCTTTGCTGGTGAGTAATACAATCAAGTGATAAATCATGTCGGAAGCTTCGTAGATAAGGCGTTCCGACGTTCCGTTTGTGGCTTCGATAACCGCTTCTAAAGCTTCTTCTCCGAATTTTTGAGCCATTCTGTTCAATCCGTCTTTGAAAAGGCTTGTCGTGTAGGAGCCTTCGGGCATTTCCTGGTGTCGCTTCTCAATAAAATCTTGTAATTCGGTGAGGAACAACAACGGGTTACTTTCATTCTTCTCTCCCCAACAAGTATCGCTTCCTGTATGGCATACAGGGCCGACAGGATTGGCCTTGACCAGTAAGGTGTCATTGTCGCAATCAATCTGCATGCTTATCACATTGAGGAAATTGCCCGAGGTTTCTCCTTTCGTCCAAAGGCAGTTTCGAGTGCGACTCCAGAACGTGACTTTATTGGTGGCAACAGTCTTGGCATAGGCCTCCTCGTTCATGTAGCCAAGCATCAACACCTTGCCGGTAGTGGCATCTTGGATGATTGCTGGAACCAATCCATTCATTTTATTGAAATCTATCTCCATCTCTATTATATTTTACGAATTTTCTTGTTGTGTCTATATATATCACTTATAGCCTTACATGAATCCCTTCTTTGTTCAAATAGCTCTTCAGTTCGGGGATTTTTATTTCTCCAAAGTGAAAAACACTTGCTGCTAATGCCGCGTCGGCCTTGCCTTTGATAAAAACATCGCGGAAGTGTTCTATGTTTCCGGCACCGCCACTTGCAATGATAGGAATGGAAAGCCGGTCAGACAGGTGTGCCAGTGCCTCACAGGCAAATCCGTTCTTTGTGCCGTCGTGGTTCATGCTGGTGAACAGGATTTCACCTGCGCCACGTTCTTGAGCTTCATGCGCCCAGTCGGACAGCTTGCGCGATGTCTTATTACGTCCTCCGTGAGTGTAACAGTACCATTCCCCGTCTTCATAGCGGGCATCAATGGCACAGACGCACACCTGGCTTCCGTATTTTGACGTGATTGCATCAATCAGCATTGGGTCTCTCAGAGCGGCAGAGTTCACGCTGATTTTGTCGGCACCCGCCTGGAGCAATCTGTCAACATCGGAAATCTCGTTGATTCCCCCGCCGACGGTAAAGGGGATGTTTATCTCTTCGGCAACACGCGTTACCATGGATGTGAATGTCTTGCGGCCTTCGTGCGATGCTGTTATGTCAAGGAAGACCAACTCGTCAGCACCTGCTCTCGAGTACTCTCGGCCTAACTCAACGGGGTCACCGGCTTCCTTGAGGCCGATGAAGTTGACGCCTTTCACGGTCTTTCCGTCTTTTACGTCAAGACACGGGATGATTCGCTTTGCAAGTCCGTTATGCATGGCTCAATAGTTGTTTGACGTTAATCTTTCCTTCATAAAATGCCTTGCCGAAAACAACGGCCGGCACACCCTCTGCTTCAAGGTTGTAGATGTCTTCATTCGAAGAAACGCCTCCGCTCGCAATCAGATGAAGGTTTGGAAACTCACTTAATATGGTCTTGTACAAATCGACCGACGGGCCACTTAACATTCCGTCTCGTGAGATATCTGTGCAAAGAAATTTGCTGATACCATGTTGCGTGTATTTGCCGATAAAAGGCATTAGCTCTTCCGAGCTGTCTTCTTGCCAGCCATTGACAGCAATGGTCGTTCCGTTCACGTCGGCACCGACGATGATTCTATCTGCTCCATAGCGTTTTATCCATGAAAAAACCTTTTCCGAATCGGTCACGGCCAGTGAACCGATAGTCACCATCGAGGCACCATAGTCAAACGCCATAGCGATGTCGTTATCGCTCTTTATTCCTCCACCAAAATCAATTTGAAGCGTAGTCGTAGACGCAATGTCGTTCAGTATTTTGGAGTTTACAATATGTTTCGAGCGTGCTCCGTCGAGGTCGACAATGTGAAGCCTACGAAAG
>CACYRB010000094.1:0-7247 GCA_902776685.1 uncultured Prevotellaceae bacterium | reverse complement strand
AGCCCATCTGTTGAAAAGCTTTCGCCACTTCGACGGGAGACTCGCTATACTCGGTCTTATTGTCGTAGTCGCCTTTGGCAAGTCTGACACACTTGCCGTCGATAATGTCTATGGCAGGTATCAACTCAATCATAACTCTATAAAGTTTTTGATAATCAACTCGCCTACGTCGCCACTTTTTTCTGGGTGAAACTGAACGGCATAAAAATTATCCTTGTGCAGGGCAGCACTATAAGGAATAATATAATCAGAGGTTGCTATGGTCCATTCGCATGATGGTACATAGAAACTATGCACGAAATATGCAAACGCCCCTTCTTTAATGTTCTTGAACAGCGGACATTTTAGATTTGTAAGCTGATTCCAACCCATAGCCGGAACTTTATGTTCGTGAAGGGTAGGTACGAATCGCTTAACATTGACCGGAAAAATGCCCAGACAGTCGGTGTCGCCCTCTTCGGAATGGTTGCATAGCAGCTGTTGGCCGATGCAAATACCCAACAAGGGCTGTCTTAAATTACGGATGACTTCGTCAAGTTTACGTTCTTTCAAGTATTGCATGGCAGTTGAAGCATTGCCCTGCCCAGGAAACACGATGCGGTCGGCTGACATGAGGATGTCGGGTTCATCGGAAATGACGGGTGTTATCCCTAAACGCTTGAATGCGTTGCATACCGAGAAGATGTTTCCTGCGTTATACTTTATAATGGCAATCTTCATATTATTTCCTGCTATTGAATCAGTTTTTTCTAAATTTTTCGGTTTACTTGTCCTCACATGTGCGGAGAAGAATGCTTGTTGCTCCAATGGTGAAAAGAGTCCCGTCGGTTATCACCCGTTGCTCGCGGTCGCCGAGTATCTGGTTGTCTACAAACGTACCAGTGTTACTTGGACCATCTTTCAGGGTGTATTTCAGGTGTCCGTTTTTGTCGCGGCTTACGTTGATGATGCAATGAGTCATATCGACACTTGGGTCGACTGTTTCAATCGGACAGTTGATGTTGTTCCCCTTTTGATAGCGTCCGATGACGTTCTGCCCCATTTTCAGGGGTATGACTTGCTTAAAATGAAAGACATTTTCAATGACGACAATGGCTCCCACCTCTATGTCTTTTATTGCCTCGTCAGGGTTTTCGTCTTTCTGACGGTTATGCAATTTGGACGTGCCGATTCGAATGCCGAATTGCTTGTTGCATTGCGGACATGAAAAAACGAGCGACTGCCCGTCATGATATTTCGTCTCGTCGAACGTAATATAGCTCTCACATTTCGGACACCTTACTCGTTTCATCGACTTACTATTCAATATTTGTTATCCAACCGGCCATTCCTGGCTTATTCACTTGCAAACGGCGCAATGCTGTTGACGCCTCCTCGCGTGAGTTAAATTTTCCGCAGAGGACCTTAGAGTTCTTTCCGGAAATCTCAACATAGACATTCGCAATGCCTTGTTGCTTAAGGGTGTTCATGTATTGCTCGGCATTCGCTTGAGGCAACATACAAGCAAGCACTATCGTCCACTGAACTTTTTGAACAGTAGCATTCTTGTTTCCTTCCGGCCTCTTTGCTGCGTTTTGATTCTCTTTCGGGGCGGGGCTCTTAGTGGCACTTGCCTTATCTACGATTTTCGTTTTCTCCGTCTTGTCTTTGCTATCCTGCTTGTGAGAATTAGCATTGGCAGCCTTTAAGTCCGGCTTCCCTATGGTCATGCTCTTTGGCATAATCTTATAGAGCATGTCGGTATTGAAGCCACCCTTCAAGGTAGCAGAACCCTTGTCAAGAATGGGGGAGGGGAGCATCCAAAACACAAGTGCCAGAATACAGGCCGCAGCGATTTTCCGTAGCGTGTTTAGCTTTATGCTGATGGCCTTAGGTGAATCGGAGCTGGTTCCTTTATCCGTCGGCCCGATATTGCGGTTCTTGGCAAGCGGGCTTATCTCTACGCCCGACAAACCATAGAGTTGTGGGGTAAGAATGCCGCATTCGTTGGGCGAAAACGTATACTTTCCTTCAGCGTTTCTACGCATGGTGCCCAAGCCATGTAAATCGAAAAATCCTTTGAAATCTATCTCATGCCTGAGACCAGCCACCTCTTCTTCGATTTCCTTCTGAGCTTCAGGGTAACTCATGTCGTAGGCTTCGACATAAGATTGGACCAGAAGCGAGTCGTTTAGCGTCAGCTGGTTGTTGAAGCCAAGCGTGCGTCGAGGCGGCAAAAACATATTGTCGCTTTCGTCCCATTGTGCATCTATGCGGTGCGAGACAAAGCCACCAAATCCCGGAACAATGACACAGTCATTGTCCAAAAGGAGGATTTCAATATGTTTATCAAGTTTAATCACGCTGCAAAGTTATAAAAAAAGCATGAAAGATAAAAAGTTTTTCAACTTTTTTTGTAACTTTGCAGCGAATAAATCTTCAAAAAAAGTGTTATGGAATACATTAAAACCGACATTCAGGATGTTTGGATTATAGAACCAAAAGTATTTAACGACCCGAGGGGTTACTTTTTTGAATCTTGGAAACAAGCTGATTTTGAGCAACATATTGGTCATGTTGATTTTGTTCAGGACAACGAATCGAAGTCTTCCTTTGGTGTGTTGCGTGGCTTGCATTACCAAAAGGGCGAATATGCTCAGGCAAAATTGGTGCGCGTAATCAAAGGCCGGGTACTCGATGTTGCTGTAGATATCAGGAAGAGCTCGCCTACATTTGGTCGGCATGTTGCCGTTGAACTCTCAGAAGACAACAAGCGCCAACTCTTTATTCCACGCGGTTTCGCACATGGTTTCCTGGTATTAAGCGACGAAGCCATTTTCACTTATAAAGTTGATAATGTATACGCGCCCGCGCATGAAGCCAGCATTCGTTGGAACGATCCGGAGATTGGAATCAACTGGCCCATTGCAATGGAAAATGTGGTGACAAGTGAAAAAGACCTTAACGGAAAGTTTTTTCAAGATGCTGATTTATTCGATTGATTTACAGTGGTTTCGCATCTAATCGTTAAATAATGGATTTTGGTATTATTGCTGCAGGAGAGGGTTCAAGACTTTGGCAAGAGGGCGTGAAAGAGCCCAAGCCTTTGGTCATGTTGAACGGCGAGAGACTCATTGATCGCCTGCTCCGCATTTTCAATAGTTATAATCCCACGCGAATTGCGGTTATCTGCAACGACCTTCACAAGGAAACCGAAGACCACATCCGAAACCATATCTGCCAAGACCGGTCGCTTTCCCAATGTGTGGAGCTTGTGGTAAAGACTACCCCCAGTTCCATGCATAGCTTCTTTGAATTATCTCCCTATCTGCGCGATTCAAAGGTTTTCTGTGTGTCGACGGTCGATACCATATTCAATCAGTCAGTCTTTTCTGCCTATCTGAATCAATTGCAGACTTGCGTCGAGGAAGGCTATGATGGTTGCATGGGCGTTACCGATTATATAGATGACGAATCACCGCTTTATGTGGAAACCGACCGGCAACAGAACATCGTGAATTTCCTCGATCATAATCTTTCAGATGCAAGTCTTCAATATGTCTCGGCAGGAATCTACGGTCTGACACCGCGAACTATTGAGGTCTTGGCGGATTGTATAAATAACGGTGAGCAGCGAATGCGCAATTACCAACGTGCGTTGTTGCGTGCCGGATTGCGCTTAAAAGCTTTCCCTATGGGTAAGGTGATGGATGTTGACCATTTGAGTGACATTACGAAAGCAGAGAAATTCCTGACCAATGAGTAATAAAGTCATAGCTGTACTACGCGACAAAAGATATTGTCCAAAGGGAATACAGGTCGATGCTGATATTCTTGAGGCTGTGGCTGAGCGCATCAAGGTTGACACGTTTATCAATGAGGCGCAACTCACCCCGAATCATTTGACGCCCAACACCTCTCTTGTCCTGAGCATGGGCCGTTTGCCGGAGACCATAGCGATGTTGAAGACCTCTCAAGCCAACGGTGCTATAGTTGTAAACGCCCCCTCGGCAGTCGAGATTTGCACCCATCGGACCCGACTCCATCAGGTCATGCAAGCGTGTGGTGTTGCTCTGCCCCCCGAACAGGGAGCCCAGAGTTGGTGGCTGAAGCGTGGCGATGCTGATGCACACGAGTCGTGCGATGTTGTCTTTTGCGAAAATGACGCCCGCCTGCATGAAGCCCAGAACGCATTTCGGCAACGGGGAATCACCGAATGGGTGGTCAGCCCGCACGTAGAGGGCACGGGCGTGAAGTTCTATGGTGTCGGTCATCATTTCTTCCGATGCTATAATGATGATGGTAAACCCGTCGGCGCCGGTGCTTTGGGATTAGACCTTGATGCCCTGCATAAAGAAGTCTTGAAAATCGTAGATGCCGTTAAGATTGATGTTTATGGAGGCGATTGCATTGTTGACTCAAGTGGTCGATTCTACATCATCGACTTCAACGACTGGCCCAGCTTCAGGTATTGCAAGGACGAAGCGTCACTCGCCATTGTCAATTCATTAATGCATTATGAATTATGAAAAAGAGTTTTAAGGAACTGCTACAACTTTCAATAAAATCGGAAGACACGGAGGAGTGGCTTGACAAAGTCTTCACGCGTCCCATCGGTTTGTTTTTTGCACTCATCTGGCAAAAGCTCGGTGTTCATCCCAATGCCATCACCATTCTTTCCATCTTTCTGGGTATGGGAGCCGCATGGATGTTCTACTACACCGACCTCACCCATAACATTTACGGCGTCGTTCTTCTGATGCTGGCAAACTTCTGCGACTCCACCGACGGACAGCTTGCCCGCCTCACCAATAAGAAATCCTTTGTCGGTCGGGTGCTTGACGGCTTCGCCGGCGATGTGTGGTTCTTCTGCATCTATGCAGCCCTTTGTCTGCGACTGATGCCCCAAGAGATTCCTTTTATTAGCGCTCTCTCCACTCTCCATTCTCCACTCTCCACTCTCACGTGGGGCTTCTGGGTGTGGCCCTTGGCCTATCTGGCTGGAATCATTTGCCACACAAACCAAAGTAGCTTGGCCGATTACTATCGACAGATACACCTGTTCTTCCTGAAAGGCAAGCAGGGTAGTGAGCTCGACAACAGCCAGCAACAGCTTGAAACCCTCAAAAGCCTTCCCCGCAACAACTATCTTGGCAGAATCTTCTACTACAACTACGCCCGATATTGCCGTAGTCAGGAACAGCGCACCCCCAAGTTCCAGGATTTCTTCCAGGCGGCAGGTCGGCAATGTCCGCCGACCATCCGGCAAAAGTTTCTCGACGGCAGCCGCCCGTTGATGAAGTACACCAATATCTTGACGTTCAACTGCAGGGCTATCGTGCTCTATGTCAGTTGCCTGTTAAACATTCCCTACGTGTTCTTCCTGTTCGACATTACCGTCTTCCACATTATTTATATATATATGCACCACAAGCACGAGACGCTGTGCCAACAATTGAAAAATGAAATATAAAGCACTTATCTTCGACTATGGAGGAACCATCGACAGCCCCGGCATCCACTGGAGCCAGTTGTTGCTCAGTGCCTACCAGCAACACCATATTCCCGTCACGCCCGAGCAGTTCCGTGAAGCCTACGTTCATGTAGAGCGCACGCTGGGGCGCTACGACATCATTCAGCCCAATTTCACCTTCCGCAAGACACTTGCCGTGAAGCTGCAACGTCAGATGGAGTATCTCAGCCATTTTGAAAACTCCACAGCCTCCCCCAACCCCTCCGAAGGGAGGGGAGGTGTAAATGGGCTGCTCGTCAGGTCTCCCCTCCCTTCGGAGGGGTTGGGGGAGGCTGTCGGCATCTTAGACTCCCTCTATACCGCTACCCAACAGCTCACCCGACACAACCGTACCATCCTCGAGCAACTGCGCGAACATTATCCCTTGGTGCTCGTCAGCAATTTCTACGGCAACCTTAATACCGTCTTACGCGAGTTTCATCTCGACGGCCTTTTCACACATGTCATCGAGTCGGCACAGGTCAACATCCGCAAGCCCGACCCCGCCATCTATCAACTTGCCGTTGACAGCATCGGGGGGCCGGCAGAGGAGCTGCTCGTTGTGGGCGACAGCATCAAAAACGACATCCTCCCGGCACATTCCATCGGATGCCACACCGCATGGCTTACCACAAAAGACGACACGGAAGGCGACGTGCCCTGCGACTATAAAATCAAAACCCTTGACCAGTTGCTCGACCTCCTAAGCCCCTTCGCCCCCTAAATTAGGGGGTTGGGGGTCTTTATACACAGCCACATTAACATAATAGACATAGAGACAAAGAGACATATTATTTAATTAGACACATTAACATAATAACATCTTTGCCCACAAATATAACAGACACATTAACATAATAACATGTATATAGTGCATAGTGCATAGTGCATAGTCCATAGTGCATAGTCCATAATCTATGTCTCTATGTCTCTCTGTCAAAATCATAACACGGCTTGCCGTGTTGAAAATATGTCATTATAAGAAAAACACGTCATTCTGTCCTTCTGTCGAAAAAACAACCATTAAAAAACCTTAACGGCATGACCGAAACATATAGCTCTCACCTTCGGAAATGTTAAAACACTGTCACTGATTTAACATTTATCTTAGCCCCCTAAATTAGGGGGTTGGGGTCTTTTCACTCTTCACTTATCATTGTTTAACGCGGCATGCCGCGTCCCTACATGCGAAAGGTATATCTTTCGGGTTGCAAAAGATAAGCTTTTGACCTCCAAAAGACGGTCTTTTGCACCTCAAAAGACCATCTTTTGGAAGCGAAACATATACGTTTCGCAAATCAAAGTGTACTCCATTTGCATGTAGGGACGCGGCGTGCCGCGTTAAATGTCTGACAAACAATTGTTTACGAACACCCCACGCAAATCCCCTATCTTCCTCCCTGTGGACAATCATTCCATCGACACCATTTCGTGCGATTCTCGACGTTAAAATCTCGACTCGTGAGCCACCAAAATTTAACATTTCTCCGTTGCGGTATTAGAATAAAATCTATAAATCCCTAAATCCTTAGGAAATAAAAGCAGGGAGAACGATAAGAGATTTATTGAAATGGATGAAATGGACGAAATGGATGGTTGAAATATTGACACAATAACTTAACTTTGCACCATGTTAAATCAAAAATGTAAAGTTATGCGTAAGTTCAATTAAGAAATGCAACTTTTGGAGAAAATAACAAGGAACTGAGAAGAAAAGATTTTTTTCAGGAGAAAGAGGGAAAATCCCTCTCTCCCT
>CACYRB010000093.1 GCA_902776685.1 uncultured Prevotellaceae bacterium | reverse complement strand
ACAAAGGAGATTATTCGGGCCGATGCGAAAGAGTATGTTGAAGCTTTTGATGATGTCATGTCTGGTACCACGGCTCATATGTTCAATATGTTGATTATGCGCAGCGACAAGCTTGATGAGTATTGTAGCTGGCTGTTTCCGATATTATTTGAGCTCCAGCGTCGCATCGATCCGTCGCAGTATGATTCCTTCAATGCTAGATACCCAGGTCGAATCAGTGAAATGTTGCTTGATGTTTGGCTGAAAACGAAAGGTTATTCTTATAGTGAATTGCCTGTTATAAATACAGAACCTGTGAACTGGGTTAAAAAAGGCACAGCTTTTCTGGCGGCGAAGTTTGTTGGGAAAAAATACAGCAGTAGTTTCTGACACAGGCATATCAATAGCGGTGATAATGTTTACGGCATCTCAGAAGATATTTCCCTCGTTGTTTTGTCAAATGGGAGAATAATACGCATGTGTGAGCTGTATGAGTCTGAAAGGGCGACATCCGCAGCCTTATCGTATTGCGGGAATGCGATGTATGCCATTACGGCAGGCATATGAGGTAGCCTTGGGCGTGATGGAATGCTGTTCATGCTATCCATTGTGAGGTCTCAGATGATGATTCCAGGGTTAAATGACAAAATGTGTGTTTTATATTCTGGCGTGTCGAGGTAGCGTCATCGGGTCTTGCCCGCCCAGCCTTTCCTGATACCGAATCCTGATTCGTAGGCGTCGACGCCGGGTGCGGCCTCTTGCATGCTGCCGGCGGGCAAGCCGGTGCTCGTGATGGGCGGCTCGGTGGTTTCGTCGTGTGCGACGGTGATGAACGACCCGGGGTCGGGGTTGTGCGTCTTCATGTACAAGACCCATTCGCAGACGCGTTTCATGTGTTCCTCCGTCAGGCCGCGGTGGGTGTCGAGGACGCGCTTGATGTCGGCGTTGACACCGCCCTCGAGACGGTTGGTGGTGGACGGGACGCTGCCTGCGGAGGCGGGCTCGGCAGAACGCGAACAGCGCACCGTCGCGTTGCAGGCGGATGAACCGGTAATAGGCGCGTCTCAACCGGGCGTGGGTCCACCACCATGTGCGTCCGGCGCGGGCTTTGGGGTTGCCGGGGTCGTCGCGTGCAGTGGTGCGTTGGCCGATGATGTCGGCGTAGCGGGCGTGCCAGTCGTCGGGCAGGTTGAGCCAGGCCGCGGCGGCGTCGGCGTCGCGGACCTTCACGAGTTTCCGGGCGAGCTTGAGCAGGTCTTTGCCCGCGTCGGTGCGTGGCCTGCAGGTGAGGTCCGTGCGCGTGTTGCGCAGCACGTGCACGAGGCACCGTTGGATTCTTGTGTCTTTCCACGTGTCGGCGGCGGCCGCGGCGCATCCGGCGCCCCGTCGGTGACGAGCATGCGCGGGGCGGGCAGCCTGGAGAACAGCCGGGTGTATGCCGCGCGGCTTTCGGTGTCGCACCATTGGAATGCGACGGGCGTCCCGTCCGCGGCGTCGATCGCGACGAGCAGGCACCATCCGTACGGCACGTACGTGCCGTCTGCCTCGACGGCGCGGCAAGGCGACGCCGGTCTCGGTATCTCGGGTTTGACCCGCCAGCACCATTGGATGCGGCGGATGAACGTGCGCGGCGACACCCCGAGCATCGCGGCGGCCTGCGCGAGCGTCATCCGGCCGGTAGCCCAGACTAGGAACGCGCGGAATTCGGCGCTTCCCCGCGCGTTGCCGCCGTCGCCCGCGCTGCTCGCACGGCATCGCAGGCACCGCCACCGCTGCCTGCCCGACGATGTCGTCCCGTTCTTGCGCATCGGCTCGCCGCATATCGTGCACAGCCTCGCTTTGGATGATTTTCTTCTGCCCATCCGTCAAGCACAGCAGGAACACGTTTTCCGGAAAAGTCAAGCCGGGACGCCGATAATGCCCCGGACCCAAAATCACCCCGCGACACGCCTTACGGCAGTAAGGATAAGTGGCAAAATAAAACACACATTTTGTCATTTAACCCTGATTCCATGCGAGTACGTTGAGATAGTGGGCTACATAAGGTGGAGATGTATTCGAAGACCCGTAAGAAGGGACAACGTCGTTGTATGAAGGATCGGCAACGTCGAAATGCACATGGACACAACGGGTTCACATGGATAAATATGGGCGAGGGCGCCTGGGGCTAGGCCGAGAATATGAACAATCCGGGATGCATGGTTCATCAAGCGCTATCCGCTTTCGGATGCACTGTTGCAACGCTGCCTGTGTCGACTCTTTCGTGGTGCAGGCGCAGGCTCGGTGAGTTCTCATTTGCTGCTTACCTAGGTCGGTCAACGGAAAAATGTATGGATAGCATAGAAGAAATCGAACAGGTTGTAATGAATCAGTACAAACTTCACAGCGTAACGAGTATTCAATCCCCGAATCCCCCGGAAAATGCCAATGTGTTGAAGTTCGGTTTGAATTCTACGTGCGACATCATGTTCGATTGGAGTTGTTTTCTTGTTCGGAAGCATCGAATATGCGTCTACAAGAAGGCGTTTCCTTAAGGCTGGATATCCATTTGAATCGAGATTGAGACCATGTCGCTGAATTGAATCAAGTTTTGAAACAACATGTAAATCACTTTCTGCAAATTCGACTGAGCGCTTATGGACAGCACTTTGAGGATTGTTTCGATAACCATATAGCCGGTCTGGTAGATAAACAAGATGAGACATAGCAGACGCGGCTTGGTAGATAAACAAGATATCTTCACCAAATGGAATGGTTGTGTCGAATAAAAGTTGATTTGCTTTCAGGAAATCGCGTCTGAAGAAGAGAGCCCAAACGTTATTGTTGATGATGCCCTGATGTATCCAGCGGAATGTTGATTGTCGATTCAACACTGTGTATTCGTGGTGCTCGGGATTTTGCCTTTCTGGTGGCTCTGCACCGTCGTTGTCTGAAAATTCCCAATATTGGAAGCAGACTGCGTCTGCGGAGGTCCTGTCCATGCAATGTATCAAAAGTCTGATGGCGTTTGGCTTCAGTACATCGTCGGCATCGACGAACTGAATGTACTCCCCGGAAGCCATCTGGATGCCTCTGTTCCGGGCGGCTGAAACCCCGGCATTCTCCTGCGAAATCTCGATAATCCGCGAATCCGTTGCAGAAAAATCATCGCAGATCTGCTTGGTTCGGTCTGACGACCCATCATTGATGACGAGTATTTCTAGATTCTGGTATTTCTGCGACTGGATACTTTTGATACATTCGGGGAGATACTTTTCCGCGTTGTACGCGGGAATAATGACGGTTACAAGGGGTTCATGGTTTGCAATCATATTCTAATAATATAATGCAGGGATAATATTTGGGGCATGCGCTATAGACGTCGTTTACCGCGATGAGCTAGTGCAGTGTAGTAGTATATGATAAATAGGAGAGGTGGCTGTTGGTGTGCCTGAGCTGATCTAACTCCCGCCTTAAGAGGTGATTTGTCCGATTTTGAACATTGGGGGAAGTCCAGTGAGAACAGCAGCGATCGTCGTCACATATAATCGTAAGAAACTGCTTCTTGAGAATCTTGAATGCCTTCTCGAACAGGACACCACTTGTGATTTAGATGTCTTGGTGATTGATAATAACAGCTCAGATGGAACTCTGGATGCCATTAAAAAATACAATCTACTCGATAAAATTATTTACATCAATACTGGTGAAAATCTTGGTGGCGCAGGTGGATTCCAATTCGGAATAAAATATGCGGCTGAAAGACCGTATGATTACATCTGGGTGATGGATGATGACTGCATGCCGAAGCGAGATGCCTTGGAAAAGTTATTAGAGGTTGCAGAAGAGAAACAAAATCATTTTGGGTTCTTGGCGTCGAAAGTTTTTTGGAAAGACGGCAAGATTTGTACCATGAACATACCACGTGAAACGATGTTTAAGTCAGTAACAGATTTTGATGATAAAATTGTTCCGGTTGTAATGGCAAGTTTTGTTTCGTTGCTCCTTCCCGTGCGAGTGGTAAGGGAAATAGGTCTGCCTATCAAAGAATTCTTTATTTGGACGGACGATTGGGAATATACGAGAAGAATCTCTAGACGAATGCCGGGATATTTGGTTAATGGAAGTGTTGTCGTTCATAAATCTAAGAATAATTACGGCGCAAATATTGCATATGAGGCATCTGACAGATTATCGCGATATCAGTACCTGTATCGTAACGATGTATATTTGTATAGAAGAGAGGGGATCTTGGGGTTGTTGTACGAGATTGTGAGACTTCTTGACCATACGCTGCGTGTCGTATTCAGGGCAAAGGATCACAAACTCATGAGATTGAGGTACATTTGGAAGAGCACCATTCAAGGTCTCACGTTCAATCCAACAATCGAGTTCCCTAAGGAGAAGGTTTCCGAATGAGAAGAGTCCTCGAAGTCTTTGGCGAGCCGATTGCAACAGGCGGTCAGGAAACGTTTGTATTTAATAACTTGCAGGCGATGAAAGCCGATAATTTCAAGTTTGACTTTCTGACTCCGTATACATGTGAGAACGATGGACGTAGGGAGGATATAAAGCGTCTCGGTGGCTCACTTTTTGAATTGAACTGTCCTTTTTTGCCAGGAAAGAGCAGAGAATTAATCAAAAAACCGGTAAGTACCTTTTTTGCAAACAATAAGTACGATGTTGTTCATATCCATTCCGGAAGCACATCGGTTTTGGCAATAATTAGTCAGGTTGCCAAGAAGGCAGGGACACCAAAGGTCATTGTTCATTCTCATTGTGCGCTAGAAAGAATCACCTTGCTTAACAGAGTGAACCGACGTCTCTGTGGCATGCGTATGAGGGGTAACGTCGATCGGTACTGCGCATGTTCCAAGGAGGCGGCAAAGGCTAAGTTTTGTCCGGAAATTCTTCCGAAAGTGCAAGTCATTCGAAACGGAGTAGACCTCGGACGGTATCGGAGAACAACTAGTGTTCGTCGGGCGCTACGTGAAAGTCTCGGGGCCAAAGAGACAGATTTCATCATCGGTCATGTTGGGAGAATGTCATACCAGAAGAACCAAGAATACGCGATATCCGTATTCAATGAGTTGCACTCGATAATGCCCTCCAGTCAGCTTTGGTTAATTGGCGATGGCCCTGATCGTGAAGCGATAAAGGATAAGATTAGTGAGTTGCATCTTGACGGTTCCGTTAAGTTGCTAGGCCTAATTCGTGACACGAGTAGTTATTATCAGGCATTCGATGCTTTCATATTTCCGTCTCGTTTTGAGGGGCTTCCAATCGCATTAATCGAGGCAGAAGCGGCTGGTTTGCCATGTGCCGTTTCTGATCGTGTCTCTCGAGAAAGTGATATTTGTAGTGATTTTGTGAGCTATCTTTCGCTGGATGATATGCAAGCTTGGATTCATTTTTTCGTAGAGAATGTAAATCGATATAACGATAGGGCTGACGAACAGCTTCGAGATGCCGGATTTAGTGTCGCGGATTCTGCAAGCATGCTTGAAAGAATGTATCTAGAGTAAGATTACGGGGAGTGTAGATTTGGTGCACGCTGTACAAAAGGATTCAGAAAGATGCCGGACAATCCCCGTGTGGCAGAAAATGCTGGCGTTCCTGTTTTCAATGCTGCTAGTTCTTTCAAATGCAACTTTATATGGACGATTTGGGTATTTTCAGAGTGCTATACCTATCGTTTTATTGTTATTATCGCTTCTGGCCATTTTTACCGTTCTGGTCGGGACAGGGATTTCTCTTACAGATCTAAAGCGTGGGGTAACTTGGTTTTCATGTTGCGTCATTGTTTGTGCCATAGTTTCATTGGGCACTCTTAGGTTGCCGACGATGGGACATTTTGCCTTCCTTTTATTATATGCTATTTTTCCGTTATTTATTTTAGTGTGTTATCGGAATAGCGTACTGGATAAGATATTTGATTATTTATCTTCAATAATCGCGTGGCTCGCACTTTCCTCTTCAATATTATGGTTATTTGGCCCATTCCTTGGAGTGCTGAAGCCAAATTGTACTTTCCCTGATACCTGGTCGGATGGAAGCTTGTCGGGCGGGGAAGCATTTGGGTATTATGGCTTATTGTACCAATTGCAATGGTCGGAATTCGGTTCATTTCTTGGTTTTCGTAATACTTCAATATTTGGTGAGGGGCCTGCGTTTGCTTTCTATTTAATCATTGCGTTGTTGGTTGAACTCTTTTATTTCAAGAAGTATAGACTATGGCGTGTGTTTTCATTTATAGCAGCCTTAGTTACTTCTTTTTCTACGACTGGTTGGATTCTTGCTCTTGGTATATTTGTTGTTTATTTTTATAGCAAGTCTACGATATCAAAAAGAGCTAGGAATCTTATCGTATTCATTGCATTCTGCTTATTCTGTGCGGCATTTAGTGTTTCTCATGTGCTTTTTGCGAGCAAAGTCGATACGTCGTCTGGAGCAATACATATGGATGATTTCAAGGCTGGCTTTGCAGCATGGTTGTCGAGTCCAATCTTGGGTAACGGGATAGGCAACAATGATGCCGTAGTTCCATTCATGAGTTCTTTCAGGGATAACAATACAGGCTTTTCGAATACTTTCTTATTTGTTCTCGCTACGGGTGGTTTACTGTATTTTGCTCTTTGGCTAGCACCATTTTGGGGATATTGTCGGGCGACAGGTAAAAATCGCTTGTTCGGACTATTCTTCTTTCTTGTGGTTTGTGTGAGTAATGTATCTTATTTTGCTTTCGCAGCATTTTTCTTAAGTTATGGAATTGCCCTTATGTTTCTTTCAGGCGATCACTCATATGGGGCTCGAGACGATAAACAATACGAATTTTATTATTAGAATGCCTTTGATAGAAATATTAGTTTTTCTCGAATCGAAGTTTCGGTTACTCTGATATGAAAGGATATATTGTGTAGATGGATTTCGTAAAGACGCAGCTGCGTTTTTTAAGTTATCTATTTTGGCTTTTGACCGTAGCATGTGTTTCCCCGGATATTTTGGGTTACCCAGAGATGTTTCTGCAGGGCAATGAGGACCTCACAGGGCGCCGGCTCTGTCCAGTGAACTCGAGGAACTGCCCGTGATAAATGTTGCGCTCGATGATTCCGGAAGCGAGTTTGTCGTCTGCGAAGACCGTGCACTATTGATCGGACTCGATATTCGTGGTGAGAATGAAGCTCTGCCTCTCGTAGTTACCCGCGATTATTCGGTCAGGGAAGTCCGGCACCGTCGATGAGGAGGTAACCGCATGCTGTTTCAGTTCGCCGTCAACGTGTACGAATGGCAGACGTGTTCTTCACCGCAAACATTGAGTCCGGCGGCTGAGTTGCGTGTTAGACGATCCGAACATGACAGACGCGATCATTGACCGGACTATATACTGCAGGCGAATGAGGGACTGCGGTGGTGATCCTGGACCAAGAAAAGGTTACACGGAGGACCGCATGTACAGTACAGAGCAGCGCAAGCTGGCAATCGAGACCTACATCAAG
>CACYRB010000092.1 GCA_902776685.1 uncultured Prevotellaceae bacterium | reverse complement strand
GGTGGCATCGAAGACGACCTCGCCGGTGAAGCCCACCGTGTTGACGACAAGCTCGGAGAGCTGGCGGATGGTGAGTTCCTTGCCGGTACCCACGTTGATGTGGCAGTTGCGTATCTCGCCCAGCGAGGGTATGGCTCCGCCTCGGCCCGTGCTGTGGTCGCGGTCGACCTTACCATCGACCGATGCGCCATAGTGGACGGAGGAGTATTTCTCGATGCCGATGATGTCTTTGAAGTCAACGTTGAGCAGGACGTGCACGGAGGCATCGGCCATGTCTTCGCTCCAGAGGAACTCGCGCAGGGGTGTACCGGTCCCCCAG
Organism: uncultured Prevotellaceae bacterium; assembly: GCA_902776685.1. GTDB lineage: Bacteria > Bacteroidota > Bacteroidia > Bacteroidales > Bacteroidaceae > Prevotella. The sequence goes on along the minus strand of CACYRB010000092.1, from coordinate 7,135 downwards.
AGTTCCACCTTATTATTATATATGCCGTACTTGGCAAGCACGGCAAGAATGTCGTCGCGTTGTGCCGCACCGTTAATGCCCTCGACTGGCCGGCGGTTCATGTCGGCACGAATGGCGTCCCAGTTGTCGTCGTGGATGAGCTTGGCAAGATAGACCTTTCGCATCATGGCAGGCATGACGTGGGAGTTTTCGAGATGGAAATTGTCGTTGGGTCCGTAGAGGTTGGTCGGCATGACGGCGATGTAGTTGGTGCCGTATTGCAGATTATAGGACTCGCACATCTTCAAGCCGGCAATCTTGGCAATGGCATATTCCTCGTTGGTGTATTCGAGCGGTGAGGTGAGCAGGCAATCCTCGGTCATGGGCTGCGGGGCGTTCTTCGGATAGATGCAGGTGGAGCCGAGGAAAAGCAGTTTTTCGACGTGGTGGGCATAGGCTTCGCTGATGACGTTGCACTGCATCTTCATGTTCTGCATGATGAAGTCGGCACGATAGAGCGAGTTGGCCATGATGCCTCCGACGAAGGCGGCTGCGAGCACGACGGCCTGGGGCTGCTCTTCGTCGAAGAAGCGGCGCACGGCCTGCTGGTCGGTCAGGTCGAGCTCTGCGTGTGTTCGTCCAACGAGATTGGTGTAACCCCGACGCTCAAGGTTGTTCCAAATGGCCGAACCCACCAGCCCTCGGTGGCCCGCCACATAGATTTTTGTGTCCTGCCTCATCATAGCTGTGCCTTCAAATGAAGTTTCTTAACGAAACGCATGTCGTGGTCGATCATGATTTTCACCAGTTCGGGGAAGGTGGTCTTTCGTGGGTTCCATCCCAGTTTTTCTTTGGCTTTGGTGGGGTCGCCAAGCAACTGCTCGACCTCTGCCGGACGGAAGTATTTGGGATCGACCTCAACGAGTACGCGGCCGGTGGCTTTGTCGATGCCTTTCTCGTCAACTCCTTCGCCCTGCCATTCCAGCTCTATGCCGACATGGTGGAAGGCGAGGGTGGCAAACTCGCGCACGGTGTGATATTCGCCGGTGGCGATGACGAAGTCGTCGGGCTCCGGTTGCTGTAAGATGAGCCACATGCACTCGATATAGTCGCGGGCATAGCCCCAGTCGCGCAAGGCATTGAGATTGCCAAGATAGAGTTTGTCTTGATAGCCTTGCGCTATGCGGGCAGCGGCCAGTGTGATCTTGCGTGTGACGAAGGTCTCGCCGCGGCGCTCGCTCTCGTGGTTGAAGAGTATGCCGTTGCAGCAATACATGCCGTAGCTCTCGCGATAGTTCTTGATAATCCAGTAGCCGTAAAGCTTGGCTACGGCGTATGGCGAGCGCGGATAGAAGGGGGTGGTTTCGCGTTGGGGAACTTCCTGGACAAGTCCGTAGAGCTCGCTTGTCGATGCCTGATAGATGCGGCATTGCTTCTCCATGCCACAGATGCGGACGGCCTCCAACAGTCGTAGCACGCCGACGGAATCGGTTTCGGCGGTGTATTCAGGCACTTCGAACGACACCTTGACATGGCTCTGTGCCGCGAGGTTGTAGATTTCGGTGGGTCTGACCTCGCCGATGATGCGAATAAGTGAGGAAGAGTCGGTCATGTCGGCCCAATGAAGGTTGACAAGTCGCTTCTGCTTCATGTCGCGAACCCACTCGTCGAGATAAAGATGTTCGATGCGGGCGGTGTTGAACGATGAAGAACGACGAAGCAGTCCGTGCACCTCGTAACCTTTTTCAATGAGGAATTCGGCCAAGTAGGAACCGTCTTGGCCGGTAATGCCCGTAATCAGGGCAACTTTTCTGATGTCCATATTCGAAATTATAGTTTATTATGTTGTTTCTTCGCTGAATTGCTTGATGCGTTGCTCTTCCGATAGTTTACAGATGAGCAGCGTGTTGTCTTTCTCGGCAACGATGTAGCCATCGAGTCCTTGTATGACGACGCGCTTTTCCTGCGTGGTGTGAACAATGCAATCGTGGGCATCGTACATCTGTATGTTCTGCCCGATGAGTCCGTTGCCGTAGATGTCTTTGGGCGTTTGTTGCAACAACGAACCCCATGTGCCGAGGTCGGTCCATCCGAAGTCAGCCGGACAAACAAAAATCTCCTCGACGTTTTCCATGATGGCATAGTCGACCGAGATGCTTTCGCACTCGCCGAAACGCGCATCAATCTGTTGTTGTTCCTCGGGAGTGCCATAATAGGGCAGCAGGCTCTCGAAGATGTTGCCGATGGAGGGGCGATAGATGCGGAACGCATTTACGATAGTCGATACGCTCCAAATGAAGATGCCGGCATTCCAGAAATAATTGTTCTGCGCAATATATTGACGCGCGGTTTCTTCGTCTGGCTTTTCGCGGAAGGAGTCAACGCGGAAGATTTCTTTATTGCGCATCGAACTGGCGGTGAGGTCTGCCTGTATATAGCCGTAGCCGGTCTCGGGTCGGTTGGGCTTCATTCCAAGAGTCACGATGGCGTCGGTCTCGGCGGTAAACGACATGCAAGCCCTTATGACACGACGAAACTCGGCGATGTCGGCAACAAAGGCGTCGCTCGGCGTGACAACGATGTTGGCATTGGGGGCTTTGGCCTTTATGCGCCAACTGACGTAGGCGATGCACGGTGCGGTGTTGCGGCGGCAAGGCTCAAGAAGGATGTTGCCGACAGGAACCTCGGGTAGTTGTTCGCGAACATCATCGAAGTAGTTTTTGTTGGTTACCACCCAGACATTTTCAGGCAGACAGATTCCCTCAAAACGTTTGAAGGTGAGTTGTATCAGGGACGAACCCACACCCAGTACGTCAATAAACTGTTTCGGACGTTGAGAGGTGCTCATCGGCCAGAAACGACTGCCCACGCCACCTGCCATAATAACTAAATGATTGTTCTTCTGAGCCATTGTTGCAACGTATTTTGTATTTATTTTTGCAAAGATACAAAAATAATTCATAATGCATCATGCATAATGAAAAAATTTTTATATTTGGGCGATTTGTGAAATTCGCGGTACTAACTCTAAAAGTCGAATAATGGCAATGACAAATCTTCATTGGCAGGACGGGTTTCCTCTTCCTCCTGGTCTAAGAACTGGAGCCTTAGTTGTTGGGTTTCGGGCAACTGCATGTTCAGCCGGTAAACGCCCCGTCGAGCAGTTTTCTCTATGAGCGACGTCGGCTTCTTCGATTGCAGAGTCAGATAGTTTGACACGTAAGCATGAATTGTGTCAAACGCAACGGGATTAAAGAAAGAGTTACAGGCATTAAAGACATGTCGCGAAATTTTCTGGACAGAAAGTCCTTCGCTTCCTGCCTCGATAAGTACCCGCAATATTTCTCTTTCGTATTCCATTAGGTGAAAAGGTAAAAAGTGAAAAGGTGAAAAGGTGAAAAGGCTGAAAAGCTGAACATTCAATGACGTTTGTTCATCTTTTCAACCTTTTTCAGTCCTATTGGCCTTGTCTTATGCTAAGGCGATGAGATTATTCTCTGCCTTTACCTTACCCTCTTTGAACAGCCATCCGATTCCCAGATAAGCCTCATCGATTGTAATTTTAGCGGCCTTGGCAATGTCAGCTGCCTTCAATGCTTTGCCGGCGGCGGCGAGTGCCTGATAGACATCACCAGCGCGGAAACCTACGTTCTCTGCATTGATTACTACTTCAGCTTTCTTGGCTACTGCCTTCTTGGGGGCGGCTGCCTTAGGAGCAGCTGCCTTTGTTGCTTTTGCCTTAGGAGCTGCGGCCTTCTTAGTTTCTACTTTCTTTTCTGCCATAACTTAATAAATGAGTTTAACAATTACCTGTAAAATATACTCAGGTGTTATAAATCTGGCACAAAATTAGTAAAAAAAGTGACAACCCATTATGCTAATCGACTGAAAACCTTTTAATTAATAGTTTTCTTGACCTAAGTCAAATCGGCCATAACCTTCAGCTGGAGTTCTTCAAGCTGTTTCGGGTCGAGTGCCGATGGTGCGTCAAGCATAACGTCGCGCCCGCTATTGTTCTTCGGGAATGCTATACAATCGCGAATGCTATCAAGACCAGCCATGATGCTTACGAAGCGGTCAAGACCGAAAGCGAGTCCGGCGTGAGGCGGAGCGCCATACTTGAACGCATTGATGAGGAAACCGAACTGCGCCATGGCACGCTCGGGTGTGAAGCCGAGAATCTGGAACATCTTTTCCTGAAGCTTTCCATCATGAATACGCAAAGAGCCTCCTCCAAGCTCCACGCCATTGCACACGAAATCGTATGCCACGGCACGCACGCGCTCAGGGGCGGTGTCGAGCAAAGGAATATCGTCAGGATTGGGCAAGGTGAACGGGTGATGGGTGGACATCAGGCGCTGCTCCTCGTCGCTCCACTCGAAGAGCGGGAAGTCAACAATCCACAGACACTCAAACTTATCTTTGTCGCGCAAGCCCAGGCGGTCGCCCATTTCCAGGCGCAACGTACAAAGCTGGGTACGGGTCTTGTTGGCATTATCGCCACTGAGTATAAGCACCAGGTCGCCATCGTTGGCTCCGGTCTTTTGTTTAAGCGCGCTCCACACTTCGGGGGTGTAGAACTTGTCTATTGAAGACTTAACCGTACCGTCGGCATTATATTTCACATAGACCAGTCCCTTGGCACCGACCTGAGGTCGTTTCACGAAGTCGGTCAGCTGGTCGAGTTGCTTTCTCGAATAGTCGGCACATCCGGGTACGACGATACCGCCGATGTAGTTTGCCGTGTCGAAAACGCTAAAGGAACCAGTGCCTTTCAACACATCCATCAGTTCTACAAACTCCATACCAAAGCGCAGGTCGGGCTTGTCGGACCCGAAGCGTCGCATAGCCTCGTGCCAGGTCATTTGTTGCAACTTTTCCGGAAGCTCTACGCCACGAATCTCTTTGAAGAGATGGCGGGCGAGGTCTTCAAAAATCTGGAGCACGTCTTCCTGATCGGCAAACGACATCTCGCAATCTATCTGCGTAAACTCTGGCTGACGGTCGGCACGCAAGTCTTCGTCGCGGAAACACTTGGCAATTTGGAAATAGCGGTCGAATCCCGAAACCATCAGCAATTGCTTCAAGGTCTGCGGCGATTGCGGGAGCGCATAAAACTGCCCGGGGTTCATTCGCGAAGGAACGACGAAGTCGCGCGCGCCCTCTGGCGTCGAACCAATCAGGATGGGGGTTTCTACCTCAATAAAGTCGCGATTGTCAAGGAAGTTACGAATCAGGATGGTCATACGGTGGCGCAACTCCAGATTCTTGCGCACAGGCGTGCGGCGCAAGTCCAGATAGCGGTATTTCATACGGAGCTCATCGCCACCGTCCGTCTGGTCCTCAATGGTGAACGGCGGTGTCTGGCTTTCGCTCAGAATGTTGAGCTCTTCGGCCAGAATCTCAATGTCGCCCGTTGGCAAATTTGCATTCTTGCTCTCACGTTCGCTAACGACGCCCTTGACCTGAATGCAAAACTCACGACCAAGTTTATTAGCCCGTTCGCACAAGCCCGCGTCCTTCGACTCGTCAAAGACCAACTGGGTGATACCATAACGGTCGCGCAAATCCACGAAGGTCATGCCTCCCATTTTTCTCACACGCTGAACCCATCCGGCAAGCGTCACCTCTTTTCCTGCATCGGAGAGACGAAGCTCCCCACAAGTGTTTGTTCTATACATTTTTATATGTTATTGTTTTTTCAATGTGCAAAGGTACAAAATTAATTGATAACTGATAATTGATAACTGAAAATTATTTCGTTTTAGCGTAAAAAATCGTTTAAGCGAGAGAAAAACCAAATTTATTTGCAATTTCTCGCACTTATTTGTACCTTTGCATTTGGATTACAACCAAACAAACATCATTTTCAACCTTTCACAAACCGCATCGAATGCAGACCAGCAAATACCTCATACCCAGCAAGCGCGACCGCGAATGGGGGCTGACCGTGAGCACCGTCGGCTATGAAGAAATCATGCCAGGCACCCCCTATCCTACCCGGGGACATGCTGAAGGCTACTACTTCAACACCGCGAAAGGCCGGCGGCTGGACGAATACCAATTGGTATATATGACCGAGGGGCGCGGAGTGTTTCGCTCAGAGAACATGACCGCCGAAGTATCGCTCAAGGCAGGCGATGCCATTCTGTTGTTTCCCGGAGTGTGGCATACCTACAAGCCCTCTATAGAAACCGGCTGGGCATGTTACTGGATTGGCTTCAACGGTGCCGACATGCAAGCCAAGCACCATGCCGGTTTCTTCGACATGAACAGCCCCTTCCTCCACGTCGGCTACTCTGCCGAGCTTATCCGCCTCTACGACGAGGCCATGAGCCTTGCACGCCTTGAGGCTCCGTTCCACCAGCCCCTGCTCGCAGGCCTTGTGAACCATCTGCTCAGTCTCGTCTATGCCCTGGCAAACGAGCGCAAAGCCGATGTCGAGACCAATAGAGACACAAAAGCCGTACTACGGGCACAAACCATCATCAGGCAAAATATTGAAAAGCCCTTGACCATCCAGCAAGTGTCCACCATGCTCGGCATGAGTTATTCTCGTTTTCGTCGGCTATTCAAGGACCTGACCGGCTTTCCTCCGTCGTTCTATCAAAACGAGCTACGCATGGAGCGCGCACGGCAACTCTTGGCCTGCACCACACTCCCCGTCAAGGAAATAGCCTATCGCCTGCAATTCGAGTCGGCCGACTACTTCTCCGTAACCTTCAAGCGTCGCACGGGGAAACGGCCTACCGAATACCGTGAAGAGCCCGAAGTCATTGCCACGACACCCGAAACGCCATAATACCAAACAAAAAGCCTGTGATTCACACCATCACTTCCATCGACGACCCACGCGTCGCCATGTTTGCCCGTCTCACCGAAGCACAGCTACGGCAAACGCCCGACGGTGGTCTTTTCATTGCCGAGAGCCCAAAAGTCATCACCACAGCCCTAAATGCCGGTCTGACACCCATCGCCCTGCTATGCGAGAATCGCCATATCACCGGCGACGCCGCCGAAATCATTGCCCGTTGCGACATCCCCGTATATACCGGGCGACGCGACCTGCTCAGCCAACTCACCGGCTACACACTCACACGCGGCGTGCTCTGCGCCATGCGGCGCCCGACACCGCCTACCGTGGAAGAGGTTTGTA
>CACYRB010000091.1 GCA_902776685.1 uncultured Prevotellaceae bacterium | reverse complement strand
TATGATTCTGGCCGACGGTGTCATTGGACAAATGATGGAGAAGGTTGTCTTGCCTCCCGTGAAGCCTCGCCGCACAGAAGAGGAAATCAAACGTGAGTGTCCGTGGGCGACTGTGGGCCGCACGAAAGACCGTCAGCCCAACATCATCACTTCGCTCGAGCTTACTTCCGAGGTGATGGAGCAGCGAAACATTCATCTGCAGCAGAAATATCAGGAAATAAAAGAGAAAGAGGTGCGCTATGAGATGCAAGGCAATGATGATGCCGAATATCTCATTGTGGCTTTTGGCTCGGCTGCACGCATCGCGGAAAAAGCTATGGAGATGGCTCGCGAAGAGGGATTGCACGTCGGTCTTTTCCGCCCCATCACGCTTTGGCCCTTCCCGTCGAAAGAGGTCGCCAAGGCTGCACGCGGCAAGAAAGGCGTTCTCGTGGTGGAAATCAATGCCGGTCAGATGGTCGAGGACGTGCGCCTGGCCATCAACGGAGCCGAAAGGGTTGAGCACTTCGGACGTCTCGGCGGTATCGTTCCCGAGCCCGACGAAATTGTCAAAGCATTGAAAAGCCTTAACTCCAATCAATAGAACGAAAGAATAATTGATAGATTCTGAGAAAAAATGAACAATAATAATACGGAAAAAATAGCAACACCCGTTTCCGCTGCAAAAGGGAATGAGAGCGAGGTTGACTATCAGTTGGTCTACCAGAAACCGGCGTTGATGAATGATGTGCCCATGCACTATTGTCCTGGGTGCTCTCATGGCGTGGTACACAAGTTGGTTGCCGAAGTCATTGCAGAGATGGGCATGGAAGAAAAAACCATTGGTGTGAGTCCAGTGGGCTGTGCCGTCTTTGCCTATAAATATCTCGATATCGACTGGCAGGAAGCTGCCCATGGTCGTGCTCCGGCCGTAGCAACCGCCATCAAGCGGCTTTGGCCCGACCGTCTCGTGTTCACCTATCAGGGCGATGGCGACCTGGCCTGCATCGGTACAGCCGAGACCATTCATGCCTTGAACCGCGGCGAGAATATTGCCATCATCTTCATCAATAATGCCATTTATGGCATGACCGGTGGACAGATGGCACCCACAACGCTCATCGGTCAGAAAACATCGACTTGTCCCTATGGCCGCGATCCCGAAATTCACGGCTATCCGCTCAATATCACCGAACTGGCGGCTAAGCTCGACGGCACCTGCTACGTGACACGTCAGTCGGTAGAGAGTGTCCCGTCTATCCGTCAGGCCAAGAAAGCCATCCGTAAGGCATTCGACCTCTCGATGCAAGGAAAAGGGTCGTCGCTTGTAGAGATTGTTTCTACCTGCAATTCGGGATGGAAACTTTCTCCTGTGAAAGCAAATGAATGGATGAAGGAAAACATGTTTAAGAAATATGTCAAGGGTGACTTGAAAGGAGGCGACTTATGAAGAAAGAAATAATTATATCTGGTTTCGGCGGACAGGGTGTGCTGTCGATGGGAAAAATACTGGCCTATTCGGGATTGATGGAAGACAAAGAGGTGACGTGGATGCCTGCCTATGGGCCAGAGCAGCGCGGTGGAACGGCAAACGTGACTGTCATCGTGAGCGATGACCGCATCTCGTCGCCCATCCTCAGCCGTTACGACGTGGCCATCGTGCTCAATCAGCCGTCGCTCGAGAAGTTCCTCCCGAAGGTAAAACCTGGCGGCATACTCATCTACGACGGTTTCGGCATAGCCAACGCACCTCAGCGCGACGACATCACCATTTATCGTGTCGATGCAATGGACAAGGCTGCCGAAATGAAAAACGCCAAGGTGTTCAACATGATTGTCCTCGGTGGACTGCTGAAGGTTTGTCCCGTGGTCAGTACCGAAGGACTGCAAAAGGCTCTCTACAAGAGTCTGCCCGAACGTCATCACCAGCTCATTCCGCTGAATATGCAGGCGGTGGAAGAGGGGATGAAGATTATAGAGAAACTGTAATTCTATTACTTATTTAATTATTTAATCAACAACTAAACATTATGTTAAAACGTAAACTAACCCTTTTGACCATCTGTCTCATGGCGGTTCTGGGTGTCGTATCGGCACAGACCGTTACGCAGACGATGTATTTCGATTTTGGAGAGAACAACAATGCCTCTCGCGGGCACTTGACTTCGGGTGCCGATGCTAATGGCCACTATTGGAATAATGTGCATTCAACAGGTGGCATCTACATTTATCCGGGCACAACGTTTACGATAATCAATTCGCAAAACCTGTCGACAGGTTACAATGTTTTGGTGAACACGCGTTTCACCACTAACGGCTTGTCGGGCGGAGGCGGACTGTTGAGTCCGTCGGCCAGCTTGTTGGGCGATTTGGCGATTGCCACAGCCACGGAAGATTACATGTTTGTTGAAAGCTGGGAACATCACAATTTTATTACGTTCAGAGGGCTCGACCCTGAAAAAGCCTATCGTTTCTATTCGTTTGGCACGCGTAATACAACCGAGACCCGTGCCGGATGGTGGGAATACCGTGGTGAGAATGTGTGGGAAGGCTATCAGCAAATAGCTGGTAGTGGTATCGGAGACGGTGGTTATAACGGAAACAACAATAAGATTTTGGTTTCCGATCCTGTTTTCCCCGACCGCGACGGATGCATCCGCATGACGATGAAGAAGTCGGAGGTTGGCAAGATGCTTATGCTCAATGCCATGAAGGTGGAAGAACTTTCGGGTGTTGAGAACCCCAACAAGGCATACAAGCTAAAGCAACGTCTGTATCTCGATGTCGGCGAAAACAACAATTCGCGAGGACATCAGACCACTGGAGCCGACAAGAACGGTAATTACTGGAACAATATGATAAGCGACCCCTCGGGCTCAGATTATATTGTTCCTGTCAATAGAACTATCAACTTGGTAAACTCTTCTAACGAATCCACCGGCTACAAGGCTGTCATGGCAACCGTCATGTACACCAACGGTGGTGCCGATGCTGGCGGCATCATGAATCCTTCAAGCGATTTGGGTGATATGGCCATCACTACGGCAACGGAGGATTATGTATGGATAGCCGTCGACGGTCAGCGACAGATTCGTTTCACGGGTTTGAACAAAGCGAATGCCTATAAATTCTATATTTATGGGGCACGCGACACCAACGAGCACCGCAATGCCGTCTATACGCTCGATGGTTTGTCGAAGTGGACAACCGTTCTCCGCACTTCGGGCGATGACATCGGTGGAAAAGGCGTTCAGTACAACGTGCGCAACATTGCCGTGAGCGATTACATGTTCCCCGATGCCAACGGAAACATCCTATTTACTTTAGAGCGTTTCAATTCGGCCGGCTATGGACATTTCAATGTAATCAAGATTGAGGAATACGAAGGTGCCGAGCGTCCGGCCGACCCGATACAATTGCGTAGGCTTAGTATCAGCGGTACTGCTGTTGAAGGTGGAAACGACTTGGCTTTCCGTAGGATTGGCACCAGCACGCAATATGTGGCATATCTGAAATTACTGCCAGGAGACTTTGTGCTGAAAGCAACGACGACTTCCGGAGAAAGCCTTGTCTTAGGCCAAGGAGCAAAGGACGGCGAGGCTGTTGTCGATGGTGCATCGTTCAATATTACCGAAGAGCAAGTTGTGAGAGTAGTTTTCGACACCAAGGGTAACCGTCTGACCGTGCTGCCTGTGGAACTCTTCGTAAAGGGTAACATCGTGAAAAATGGCACGAAGGTAGAATATGCAGGCAATGGCGTCTGGAGCTCGGAAGTTGATATGAACGACGGCGATGTCTTCCTCTTCTCCGATAAGTATTTCTATTTTGTCTTCAACAACGACGACCAGCTGGCAGTGAGACGCCGTTCGGGAACACGTAGTAATGTGGCTATGGCTGACGATGGCTATACGCTCGAAAACATAAGAATCAACCGTGGCACCTATACGTTGACGCTCGATATGCGCAGGAGCACTTGGAATGTTGATGCTCCGATTGATGAATACAAGATTTCGGCCTTCGGGTCGTCGGTCTGCAACGGTACGGGTGCTTCAGATAATAAAGGCTATGCCTATCTTTATGGACAACTTCTTGAGCGCCGCTACGGACAGTTCGGTCTGAGCAACTATCCGTTTGTAGTTTCCGGTGTATCCATTGGTGGAAACACCACAATCAACCTACTCAACCGCTACGATGAGATGATTCACGACTTTGGTCGCTATGTCATCTTCGGCTTGTCGCTCGGCAATGAGGGCATACACGGAGCAAGCAACCAACAGGCCATCTTCAATCAGTGGCGCGACAATATGCTGAACTTGATTAAGAAAGCGCGCACCGACGGAAAGATTCCTGTTGTGATGAACAACTACACCCGTGCCGATTTTACTGCGAGCGATTATTACTACGTGAAACAGCTCAACCTGCTGATCCACGAGTGGGATGTTCCTTCGGTCAATACGCTTGGTGCTATCGATGACGGAGCTGGACACTGGGCTAACGGGTATGAGTCTGACCCCTATCATCCCACGACAGCCGGACACCAGGAATTTTTCTATGCCATGCCACCCTCGCTCTTTGATGCTTTGACCGAAGGCAAACCCCTTCCTGTCCGCAATCAGGAAAAATCGATTGTTTTGAAAAACAAAGGTTATGTAGAGTTTGCACCGGAAGCGCGGAGCGTGATTCATCCGTTCACGGTTGCCGTACGGGTAAAGGGCGGAAATGCAGGAAACATTTTTAAGGCGAAAGTCGGCTCGAAGTTTGCTACGGTCACGGTCGGCGACGACGGGAAAGTCACGTTTACCTCTGCAACGGGAAAGACCATCGAGGGTAAAACAGCCATTAACGACGATGAGTGGCATACTATCACGTTGACGCAGTATTATGCCCAGAACCGCATCCTGCTCTATGTCGATAATGTTGCTCAAGGCGAGTTGCAAAGCATCCGCTTCGCTCCGTCCTTGTTCTATGTCGGCGATCCCGAGACTGATGTGAGCCGCGAGTTCAGTGAATTGTTCTTCTGGCGTTCGGCCTTCACTCCCGAAGAGGTGCAGGCATTGAATCAGGGCAAGATGCTGAAGTCCAGTCTCGAAATCTATTCGCCATTGTCAGACGATATGGGTGAAAACGTTGAAAACCTTGCCCAGAGTCTGAACGCAGCAAAATACACGAAGGGAACGCCTGACGGTATTGTTTCCGTTAAAGCCGACGAGGCTGCAACAGCCGACGCGCTCGAAGGTAGCTACACCGTCGCCGGACTCCCGACAAGTAAGTCCTACAAGGGCATTGCCATCAAAGACCGAAGAAAGATAATGGTGAAGTGACAAACATGGTGGCGGCGGTTATCAGAAAGGCCAGTTCTGTCAGTAGCGCAACGGTGCTGAGGCAGCAACCGTTGTAGCCTTTCAGCCTGTTCCACATCAGCAGATAAAGAAAATACATCGTCAGACAGGGCACGAAGACCAGCAGGTCCCATCGTGCCCTTGTCATATATAGCATGACAGCCAACGGGACAATGCCCTGCAGAAACAAAACGATTCCTGCGACAGTGCCGAATTTCTCGTAGCCATATCCGTTATCGCCCTCTTTGTCGGCCCAGGCATAGGGCAACATCAGCACCATCTGACTGGAAATCATCTTCGAATAAGGGTCGGCAGCCAGCAAGGCCAATGCGGCAATCGATGGTGGCATGGCAGCCAGACTGCTGACGAGCAGGGCGAAGTAGATAAGCAGTCCCACAGTGCCGCAGATGCTGGCCGATTTTGTCTGCATCCGCTCAATCACGGTTCTCGGATTTTTGCCGCGAACAAAAGCATCGGCAAATCTTCGTAGTCCGTCTTCGTGCATGCCTTTCGTGAGTAATAGCCTCACGACGATGGCTATGCCGACGGCTATCGCTGATGGAACATACTGCGACCCGAAAAAAATGATAGCCGCAGCCACACCACCCGTACCCCAGCCTGTCAGCGGCCAGAATTCTATAGCCTTACGCAGAATTTTGTACTCGGGTTTATAGAATAGGGAAAAAGGCGAGTGCGTATAAAGTACAAAAGCTGCAGCCAGACGTTCATACCATTTTGTTGTATCGATAGGCACAATCATGTTGTTCTTTTCTTATGTTTTATGTGTGCGCAAAAGTAGGTAAATCTCGTTGAAAAGGGAACAAAACTGGTAGGAAATGCCATTTTTTTTAATATTTTTTTTATTTTTGAGTGGAAATAGGTGTTTTTTCAGCGGAAATATTTGGAAGTTCCGAGTTTTTTTCTTTATTTTGCAAGCGAAATAAGAGAATTTCTAACATTTTTATTAATAATTAATGTAATATGAAAAAATTAGTTTTACTCTTTGCTGCTGCTACAATGGCAGTATCAGTTTCTGCACAGAGCGTGTCAGAAAGCAAAACGTTTGACAACATTTATGTTGGAATCAATGGTGGCGTTGCTACCAAGACCACTGGTCACAAGTGGCTGAGCGACCTCGACCCGAACTTCGGTGTTCGCGTTGGTCGTTACTTCACTCCGGTGTTCGGTCTGGCTGTTGAGGGCAATGGCTATTTCTCTAACAAGCCTTATCCCAGCACAAAGACTGCTTTCCGCGCTGTCAACACTCAGCTCCTCGGAACTGTAAACCTGAGCAACTGGCTCGGTGGTTACAAGGGCGAGCCCCGCGCATTTGAGGTAAGTGCTCTCTATGGCCTTGGCTGGTTCCACATGTTTGCTCATCCTTCTCACATCCGTGCAAACCGCATGTCGTCGAAGGCTGCTGTTGACTTCGCTTTCAACTTCGGTTCGAAGAAGCAGTGGCAGTTCTACATTGAGCCTTCTATGAACTGGCTGTTCCTCGGCAAGACTGGTCTCGGTCAGGGTAGCGAAGCTGTTGGCGATCCCGCTCTCACCGCTCGCAACGACCAGCCCGCTTACGACATCAAGAACTCTTTCGTTCAGCTCAATGCAGGTCTGATCTACAAGTTCAAGAACTCTAATGGTACTCACAACTTCACCATCGTTCGTCCTTACGACCAGGCAGAAGTTGACGGCCTGAACGCTGAGATTAACCGTCTCCGCAACGAACTGGCTAAGAAGCCGAAGGAAGTTGTTAAGGAAGTCATCAAGGAAGTCAAGGTTGGTGGCGAGACCAAGACCGTTAAGGTTGAAGACCTCGTATTCGTTACCTTCGCTCAGGGCAAGTCTGCTCTCACCAAGGATGCTAAGTCTGCTCTCGACGGTGTGAAGAGTGGTGCTCACGTACAGATCGTAGGTACTGCTTCTCCCGAAGGTCCTGCTGACCTCAACAAGCGTCTGTCTCAGGCTCGTGCTGATGTTGTTGCTGACTACCTCCGCGGTCGTGGCGTCGTTGTTGACGAAGCTACCGGTAAGGGTGTTCAGGGTACAACTTCTAACCGTCTGGCTATCGTTTACGTAAAGTAATCTGGTAAAAGCAAAGACAAAGTAACCTTGATTATGGAATAATCAGTTCCCGGTGCCATTGGCATCGGGAATTTTTTTTGCGATTGTTTTTGTAG
>CACYRB010000090.1 GCA_902776685.1 uncultured Prevotellaceae bacterium | reverse complement strand
TGCGTGTCTCACATGCTCGGTGCTGCTTCTCCTCATGCTCACCTTCTTCTATGCCCACAAGAAATGGAAGAGCTATTCCAAACGCAACCTGTGGATGCTTTTTATCGTCGATATGATTATCGCCTCACTTTACAACTACGTTATTTATCTTAATCCGGTCAACGCATATACCGACTACCTGCTCACGGAAATCTGGATTCGCCCCACCATCATCTACGGAATCGTTGCATGCTTCGTGTCGGAAACGGAAGATAGTTAAGACTCTTTCATTATTATATATAAGAGAATTGTAAAGAGATCTTATACTACCATTTACAACGATTTTTTATCGCAAATCCAAATTGTTAAAAATCGGGTGGCGCAAGCCTGAAATTTTAACGCGCCTGTTCGACGGAAAAAAGAGCGGTGGGAGTTTTGTCCATCCTCAATGAGATATCGCCTTACAGAAAGCTCTTTATAATCAGCTGTTAATCAACGGGTTAATAAAACACTTACAACTCATTCTTCGTCGATGGCCTCTGAAAGATATATGTTTCACCCTGCGAAAGATAAGCTTTCACCCTTCAAAAGACCGTCTTTTGCAACCCCAAAGTTAAGCTTTCACAACCCGAAACATATATCTTTCAGAAGAGAAAGGTGAAAAGTCAATCGTAAAAAGTGAGTTAAGATGCTTTTTATGGGACAAAATTGGTGTTTTTTGAATTGTTAAATGCGAAATAGCATTTTAACAATTCGCACCATGAAAGGTATATCTTTCACGTTGTCGATTAAGCATTTTTAACCATCAAGATTTGAGACAAAATGAAATTCTCAAATGTTAAACATCAGTCATCGAAGAACATTAATGGCATTTTTTTGCAAAAATGTTTCATTGAACGTTTTTTGTTATTTTTTGTATCAATATTTATAGTATATTTGTTTGGAATGGCATAAATTTGCAGCAAAATTCTATAACTTAAACAAAAAAATGACAATGAAAAAAAGCTTATTGACCTTGCTGCTGGCCATGGTCTGTTGCCTTGCAAAGGCACAGGTATCGCCCGACATCCTGAGCGACAAGCATGCCATGCTGCGAGTGACGACGACGGAGCACTATCTGCTGCTGCCTGTGGAAGAGAAGGCTGAGTGGGCACACCTCAGGGTACTGAACAGGAACAACACCGT
This sequence comes from uncultured Prevotellaceae bacterium, assembly GCA_902776685.1. GTDB lineage: Bacteria > Bacteroidota > Bacteroidia > Bacteroidales > Bacteroidaceae > Prevotella. The sequence goes on along the minus strand of CACYRB010000090.1, from coordinate 6,445 downwards.
GAGGACGCTGAACGTACGACTGGCCGTTGACAAAGTAGACTACTTCGTACCGTTAGAATTGAACGGGGGAATCACCGCTCAAACATCCAACAGCTCAACCTTGCTCGACATTCACTTCAACGGTGACCGCCGTGCAATGGGAGCACTGAAGGAACTGGCTTGCTGGAAAGAAATGAGATACGCCAACACATTTGATGCTCAGAATCGCGAGCGCCTGCGCCCGCTTTATCATCATACGCCGTCCTACGGATGGATGAACGACCCGAACGGCATGTTCTATAAAGACGGAGTTTGGCACCTGTTCTACCAGTGGAACCCCTATGGCTCGCAGTGGGAGAACATGACGTGGGGCCACTCCACCTCTACCGACCTCGTTCACTGGACGGCGCTGCCCACAGCCATCGAGGCCGACGGGCTGGGCGCCATCTTCAGCGGTTCGTGCGTGGTGGACCATGAGAACACGGCAGGCTTCGGTGCCGGTGCTATCGTGGCCTTCTATACCTCGGCAGGTGAGTCGCAGACGCAGAGCATGGCCTACAGCACCGACGGCGGTCGCACGTTTACGAAATATGAGGGCAACCCCGTCATCACGTCGAATATTCCCGACTTCCGCGACCCGAAAGTGTTCTGGCACAAGGAGACACAGCACTGGATTATGGTGTTGGCAGCAGGACAAGAGATGCAGATTTACTCGTCGGCCAATCTGAAGCAGTGGAGCCTGGAGAGTCGGTTCGGTTCGGAATACGGTTGCCATGCTGGTGTGTGGGAGTGTCCCGACTTGTTCCAACTGCCCGTTCGCGGCACCGGACAGCAGAAGTGGATGCTGGTGTGCAACATCAACCCCGGCGGTATCTTCGGCGGCTCTGCCACGCAATATTTCGTTGGTCAGTTTGACGGTCACCGGTTTACTTGCGAGAGCAAACCAGAGGTGACGAAGTGGATGGACTACGGCAAAGACCACTATGCCACGGTGACTTTCGACAACGGACCTCAGGGGCGACGCGTAGCCCTGGCATGGATGTCGAACTGGCAGTATGCCAACGAAGCTCCCACCAAGCAGTTCCGCTCGGCCAATAGCATTGCCCGCGACCTTGACCTCTTCACCGACGGCGACGAGACCTACTGCGGTGTGACGCCCTCCGAGGAGATGCTCGCCCTTCGCGGCAAACCTTCGAACAAGCTCACCGAGGCCTGCGAGGTGGTCGTCAGCCTGAAAGGTTCAACCAATATCGTCCTGTCGAACGCAAAGGGCGAACAGGTGGTCATGACCTACGACGCTCAAAAGCAGACGTTCAGTATGGACCGCACCAAGAGCGGCAACGTAAGCTTCAGCGAGAACTTCGCCAGCACCACTACCGCCCCGACTCACGGACAGCTGAAACAGCTGCGCCTGTTCATTGACCGCTGTAGCATCGAGGCATTCGACGCCGACGGCCGTATGGCCATGACCAATCTGGTGTTCCCCTCGGAGCCCTACAACACGATTAAAGCAACAGGAACGGGAACTAACAAAGCAAAAATAACCATTTATCCTTATAACTTATGAATAAAACATCAAAACTCGCGCTGCTACCCATCATGCTCAGCTTCTTCTGCATGGGCTTCGTCGACCTGGTCGGCACGGCAGCCGACAGTATGAAGACAGAGTTTAATCTCACCAACACCGAGAAAGGCATTCTCCCGATGCTCGTTTTCCTTTGGTTCCTCATCTTCAGTGTTCCCACGGGTATGCTGATGAACAAGATCGGCCGAAAGAAAACGGTGCTGCTCAGTTTACTGGTCACGCTGATGGCTTTGGTCTTGTCGCTCGTAGGCGGCTCAAGTCTGCCGGTGATGTATGTGGCATTGTCGCTATTAGGCATCGGCAACGCACTGATGCAGACCTCGCTCAATCCGCTGGTTTCTGTTGTGACCGGTGGTAAGAACCTGGCTTCGACGCTCACCTTCGGCCAGTTTGTGAAAGCCATCGCATCGTTCTCGGCTCCGCTCATCGCCGCATGGGGAGCCTCGTCGAACATCTTCGGTCTGAGCTGGCACGTGCTGTTTGCCATCTTCCTTGCCTTCGGCATCGTGGCTACTGCCCTGCTCGCCCTCACACCCATTGAGGAAGAACCTGTCGAAGGCCGTCCCTCGACCTTTGTCGAGTGCGTCAGACTGTTGGGTGTTCCCATGGTGCTGTTGTCGTTTGTCGGCATCATGTGCCATGTGGGTATTGACGTGGGTGTGAATGCCCATGCTCCAAGTATTCTGCTGGAAAGAGTAGGCGCAGCCGGCGAGACAACCGACAACTTCAAATATGCCACGAGCATCTACTTCGCCTTCCGTACGTTGGGATGTCTGACTGGAGCCTACATCCTGAGCCGTTTCAGCCTGCGCAACTTCTTTGTGGTCAGCGTGGTGATGATGGCATTAGCCATGGTCGGTCTTGGCATCGGCCAAAACGAATGGACAATCTGGATTGCGCTGGCATTGGTGGGCTACGGCAACTCAAACATCTTCTCGATGTGTTTTGCTACGGCACTCGAGTCGATGCCCGAGAAGAAGAACGAAGTGTCGGGGTTGATGATTATGGGACTTGTAGGCGGAGCCCTCTTCCCATTTATCATGGGCATCATGAGCGATGCCATGGGACAGGCAGGCGCCGTCATCGTCATGGCCATCGGTGTGATCTATCTGTTCACGTATATCCGCAACCTAAAAAAAAGAGTAATGAGTTAAGAAGTAGCAACTTTAAAAAATAAAAGAAAGATGGAACAAAAGAGATTTGTAGTGGGTCTTGGCGAGGCCCTGTGGGATGTACTCCCCGAAGGAAAGAAACTGGGTGGCGCCCCTGCCAACTTCGCCTATCATGCCGGACAGTTCCTTGGTTCCGACAATACCATTGCTATCAGTGCATTGGGTGAAGACAAACTGGCCGACGAAACCATCGATGCCTTGAAAGAACACGCGTTGCACTATCTCATGCCGCGCGTACCCTACCCCACCGGCACAGTGCAGGTAGAGCTCGACGAACAGGGTATTCCCACCTACGACATCAAAGAGAACGTAGCTTGGGACAATATTCCCCTCACACCAGAGATTGAAGAGGTTGCTGCCAACTGCCGTGCCGTGTGCTTCGGCTCACTGGCCCAGCGCAACGTTGTCAGCCGCGAAAACATCCAACGTTTCCTCGACATGACCCCGAAGGACTGCGTGAAAATCTTCGACATCAACCTGCGGCAGAAATTCTATACCAAAGAAATCATCAAGGAGTCGATGCAGCGATGCAACATCCTGAAAATAAACGACGAAGAATTGGTGCTCATCGGCCGAATGTTCGGCTATCCTGGCCTCGACATTGAGAACAAATGCTGGCTCATTCTGGGCAAGTACAACCTTGACATGCTCGTACTGACCTGCGGCACCAATGGTTCATACGTCTTCACGCCAGGCCAGATGTCGTTCCAGGAGACGCCAAAAGTGAAGGTTGCCGACACCGTCGGAGCCGGCGACTCGTTCACCGGTTCCTTCTGCGCAGCCGTGCTTAGCGGTCAACCAGTGGCCGAGGCACACAAGCTGGCCGTAGAAGTCAGCGCCTTCGTCTGCACCCAGAATGGCGCCATGCCAACACTGCCCGCCGACCTGCTGAAAAAGGTGAAAAGTTTTTAGTTATTAGTTTTTAGTTTTTAGCCCCTAATAGAATGTAGGGACGCGGCGTGCCGCGTTGAAAGGGTAAAAAGTTAAAAGGTGAAAAGGTAAAAAGTGAAAAGTTAAAAAACATTTATTCTCATCTTTTTACCTTTTCACTTTTTCACCTTTTCACCTTTTTAATTGTATCTTTGCAGCAACAAAAATAAAAATATCATGAGGAAGCTGCTTACAACCCTTATCATTCTTATCGTCGTGTGCAGTTGTACCCATCAGAAGAAAACCTTTGTCATCGGCGTGTCACAGTGCTCAGGCGACATCTGGCGCGAGAAACAAAACGCCGAACTGCTGATGAGCTCATATCTGCACGACAACGTTGAGTTGAAATTCGCCACAGCCTACGACAGCGACCAGCGGCAAGTGCAACAGATTGACAGCCTCGTCAAGTCAGGCATCGACCTGCTCATCGTAGCCCCCAACCAGATAGCAACCATCACACCCGCCATCGACCGCACCTACGACAGCGGCATCCCCGTCATCGTCTTCGAACGAAAGACCGACTCCCACAAATACACTGCCTTCATCAGCGCCGACAACTACCAGATGGGGCGCCAGATGGGCGAATACATAGCCAAGAAGCTTGGCGGCAGCGGCCGCGTCATGGAAATCATGGGACTGAAAGGCTCGTCACCCGCTATCGAGCGCCACAAAGGCTTTCAAGACGCACTGCTTCGCCACCCCGGCATCACCACCGTAGCCACGCTGCAAGGCGACTGGACCCAGCAAAGCGCCTACACCGCCGTCAAACAATGGGCAGAAAGCACCAGCAAAGCCGCCCCCCTCGTCGTCGACTACGTCTTCGGCCAGAACGACCGCATGGCCATGGGAGCCCGCCAGGCACTCACCGAAGACAGCACCATCGCCCGCCTCCCCCGTTTCTGCGGCATCGACGCACTACCCGACCAGAACGGCGGCATCCGTCTCGTACGCGACACCATACTCGACGCCTCCTTCATCTACCCCACCCACGGCGACCGCCTGCTCCAGCTCGCCCTCAACATCCTTGGGCGGCAGCCATACGAAAAAGAAACCCACCTCATGTCAGCCCTCGTCACCCGCGACAACGCCAGCGTGCTGCTCATGCAGGCCGAGGAAGTCATGCGGCAGACTGCCTACCTCAACCAGCTCCACCAGCAAGCCGATACCTACCTCCGACAGCTCGACAGCCAACGCACCGCCACATGGCTTTTCGTAGGGCTCATCGTCCTGCTGCTGCTTACCATCATCCTCATCTACAACTACTTCATACAAAAAGCCACACTAGCCCAGGAACGCACAAAGATAGAACGCGAGCAGCTCGACTTCTACACCCAGGTCAGCCATGAGCTGCGCACCCCCCTGACTCTCATCGAAGGCCCCCTGCAACAACTTGGCCAGACACCCGACCTCAAGCAAGCCAGTCCGCAAGCCCTCAGCATGTTCGATATCGTCAGTCGCAACACACGACAACTCTCCGAACTCATCAACAAAATGCTGAACTTCACAAAAGAAAACAGCCACACCGTCACAGCCCTTCAGGATGAAGGATTAAGGATTAAGGATGAAAGTAATAATTCCTCAGCCCTCATCCCTCAGCCCTCATCCACCGTGGAGGGGGCTTCGGAGACTTCCCTGCTACTCATCGTCGACGACAATGCCGACATCCGAAGCTATCTGTCAACCATACTTCGCAATCGCTATCAGCTGTTAGAAGCAGCCGACGGAAAAGAAGGACTGAAAATAGCCAACGAGCAAGTGCCCGACCTGATTATCTCAGACGTCATGATGCCCGTCATGAACGGCCTGCAATTTTGTCAAAACATAAAAGACAATCTGGCCACCAGCCACGTCCCCGTCATCCTGCTCACCGCACGCGCACTCAGCAAGCACCAGATAGAAGGCTACCGCAGCGGAGCCGACGCCTATATCACCAAACCATTCCAGCCCGATGTGCTGCAAGCACGTATTGAGAATCTGCTGCGCCAACGCCAACATCTCCACGACCTGTGGAACGAAAATGGAGCCACGGCCTCCCCCAACCCCTCCGAAGGGAGGGGGGATGCAATCGAGCAGCTCGTCAGGCCTCCCCTCCCTTCGGGGGGAGGCAGGGAGGACGCTTCGGGGGAGGCACCATTCATCCAACGCTTCCGCCAAGTTGTCGAAACCCACATGAGCGACAGCGACTTAAGCGTGGAAAGCATCGGTTCCAGCCTCGGACTGAGCCGCGTACAGCTCTACCGTAAAGTAAAAGCCCTGACAGGTCTGACACCCGTCGAACAATTACGTAAAGCCCGGTTGACACGCGCCCGCCATCTGTTGGCAACCACCGACCTTACCATCAGCGAGGTAGCCTATCAGGTAGGTTTCACAGCTCCCAGCTATTTCACCAAGTGTTTTAAAGAAGAGTTCAACATGCTTCCCGGCGAAGTGAAAAAAGGGTGAAAAAGTAAAAAAGTGAAAAGGGGAAGGCGCTTCGCTAATGAGTAATGAGTAATGAGTAATGAGTAATGAATAATGAGCAATTGACTCCATTAGTTTTTTCAACTTTTTACCTTTTCACCTTTTTAACGCGGCGGTCGGCTACGGGGGGGGCTTTGAAGGCCGCGTTGAAAAATCAAAGAATAACTTTTTCAATTTTTCGTTCAAATGCTAACACATTTGTTACATGGAACGATTTTTTATTATTGCTGTCCGCTAAAATTTTTTTAGCAATAAAAAAATTTAGGCTGAAGCCCTCGTTTGGGTTTCAGCCTTTTTTGTTACCTTTGTTTTTGCAACA
>CACYRB010000089.1 GCA_902776685.1 uncultured Prevotellaceae bacterium | reverse complement strand
CAATAGCAGAAGATGAGGAAATAGGCGGCTTCCTTCCCTTCGAAGCCGAGCACGTGCAGCTGGGTAGCATGGGCATAGTCGATGAGCCGGCCGCTGACGACATTGATGAGGAACGAGCTCAGTCCGCCCGCCATGCCGTTGATGCCCGTGATGGTTGCCACGGTCTGCGGCGGGAAGAGGTCGCTGCCCACGGTGAAGAGGTTGGCCGACCACGACTGGTGGGCTGCACCGACAATGCCAATCATGACGATGGTGAGCCAGGGCGAGATGCCGCCGAGCGGCTGTGCCAGCAGACCGAGCAGGGGGAAGAGGGCAAAGATGAACATGGCACGCATGCGGCAGGTGTAGGCATCGCCGCCGGTGCGGTTGATGAAGATGGTGGGCAGCTTACCGCCATAGATGGAAAGCAGCGTGATGGCATAGAGGGTAAAGATAAGCATCTGCGCCTGCGGTGTGTCGGAGGTATAGCCATATACGTCGCTGATGTAGGCTGGTGTCCAGAAGAGGAAAAACCACCACACGCCATCAGTGAGAAACTTTCCGAGAATGATGGCCCAGGTCTTGCGGTTGAGGAAGAGCCTACCCCCACCCCCTCCCCAAGGAAGGGGGGATGCAACCGCACTGTTCGTCTGGGCTTCACTCCCTTGGGGAGGGGTTGGGGGTAGACTGGGGTGTTGGTGGGGGGCTTTATACACAAACATCCACACGCCCATCCACAAGAAGCCGAGGGCACCGATGATGATGAAAGCCATTTCCCATCCGTTGCCCACGCCGATGTTCTTGAAGTAGCGGGCCAGCACGGGGATGCACAGCGGAGCAACGAGTGCGCCGATGGTGGAGCCGGAGTTGAAGATTGCCGTGGCAAAGGCGCGGTCTTTCTTGGTGAAATATTCTGCCGTAACCTTCACGGCCGAGGGGAAATTACCTGCCTCGCCCACGGCCAGCACGATGCGCGCCGCCATGAAGAACCAGACGCTGACCATCGCCACGGTGGAAGCCACGGCACCGGTGGCACCGACAAGTTCGGCCGTACTCTCTATGCCCAGATAATGTCGGGTAGCCCAGCCGCAGAGCGCATGCAGACAGGCTCCGCCCGACCAGATGCCAATGGCCCACAGGTAGCCGCGGCGCGTGCCCAGCCAGTCGATGATGCGACCGGCAAACAAGTTGGCTACGGCATAGACCAGTGCAAAGATGCCGGCCACGTCGCCATAGTTGGAATCACTCCAGTGAAACTCGGGTGCAATAAAGTCTTTCCACGTGAGCGACAGCACCTGCCGGTCCATATAGTTGATTGTCGTGGCAAGAAAAAGCATGCCGCAGATAATCCATCGGTAGTTAGACGTAGCATGGAGTGCCTGGCGGCTGGTTTTCGGCTGATTTTCCATTGTCAAATCTAATTTTATGTTAACGCCTGCAAATTTAATCAATTATTTTTAAATAAGTCAGAAAAATTCGTTAATTTTGCAAGGAAGTATGAAGGGAGGAACGCGGTGTAACGCGTGGATTGAGCCCCTACCCCCTAAGTTAGGGGGCAAAATACATGACCATTTATCTGAAAACTCAGACTGAACCTAATGGAAAAGAATCAGATGAACAGAAGGAGCTTCCTGAAAGGACTGGGAACGCTCGGCATCGGAGCCCTGGCAGCCTCAACGCCATGGCTGGCAGCCTTTTCGGAAGTTGAACAGACGAAGGACGAACGCATACGCATCGGCATGATCGGCCCCGGCTCGCGCGGCCAGTTCCTGCTCTCGTTCCTGGCGCAGAACCCGAAAGCCAACATCGTGGCCCTGGCCGACGTGTATCAGCCGTCGCTCGATGAAGCCATGAAGATTGTGCCCAAAGCCAAGACCTACAAGGATTACAGGAAACTGCTCGACGACAAGTCGATTGCCGCCGTGGTGATTGCCACGCCACTCAACACCCATTTCCAGATTGCCATGGACGCGATGGATGCGGGCAAGCACGTCTACTGCGAAAAGACCATCGGCTACACCATGGAGCAGTGCTATCAGATGTATCAGAAACACTTGTCTACCGGCTGCATCTTCTTCAGCGGCCAGCAGCGCCTGTTCGACCCGCGCTACATCAAGGCTATGGAACTGGTACACTCGGGCCTGTTTGGAAAGATTACGGCCGTTCATGCCTTCTGGAACCGCAACGGCGACTGGCGGCGCGAAGTGCCGAAGACGGCACCTTCGGGCTGGGAGGGTCAGGCACCCACGCTGGAGAAATTCATCAACTGGCGACTCTATAAGGAATCGTCGAAAGGACTGATGACCGAACTGGCCTGCCACCAGCTGCAAGTGGGCACGTGGGCCATGAAGCAACTGCCCGAAAAGGTGATGGGCCACGGTGCCATCACGTATTGGAAAGACGGGCGCGAGGTCTACGACAACATCAACTGCATCTACGTCTTCCCGGGCGGAGAGAAACTGACCTATGGCTCCGACATCGCCAATAAGTTCTACGGACTGGAGGAGCAGATTCTCGGCTCGAAGGGCACGGTTGAACCCGAACGTGGGAAATACTATTTCGAAGACATCGACCCGGCTCCGGCATTCCTCCAGATGATTAACGACTGGGAAAACGCTATCTTCGGAAACATTCCCTTTGCCGGAACAAGCTGGGCACCCGAAACGGCCAACGAGAATCATGGCGAGTATATTCTGGGAAAACGGCCCGAAGGCGACGGCACCTCGTTGCTCACCGAGGCATTTGTCGAAGCCGTCATCACCAAGAAACAACCCGAGCGTATTGCCGAAGAAGGCTACTACGCCTCGTTGCTCTGCCTGTGGGGACACGAAGCCATTGAACGCGGCGAGATTTTGTCCTTCCCCGAGGAATATAAAATCGACTACGACGTGTATGGCACGACTAAACAAGAGCCGACTATCGGTTGAGAATTGATAGTTATCAGCTAAAATAAATGATTAAAAATGAAAGATATCAAGATTACCGTCAAACGACAGAAAACTGAATTGATTACACTGCTTGTGTGTATCGTCATAGCTGTATTGTTCAATGTCTATGCCATCATAGCCTACGATGGCAAATGGAGCGAACTCCTTAGCACCGTCGGCTACACACTGGTCTTTGGTGTGCTGCTTTACCTGTCGTGGACGGCACTCCGCATTGCATGGACCATTCTGAGAAACGTAACAAAGAAAACCAAATAACTTATGACAACACGTAGACAGTTTCTGAAAACGATGGGTGCTTCGGCCGCCGGGTTGGCACTCACTCCGACCGAAGGATTTGCCCACCTGCTCTCGGCAAAAGAATGGGCTGCCGTGAAAGGCGAGAAAGTAAAGATGGCGTATATCGGCATCGGCAACCAAGGAGCCTACGACATCGAACAGTTTGAAAAGACTGGCATGGTGGAGGTCGTGGCCTTGTGCGACATCGACCTCGACGGCAAGCAATGCCAGAAAGTGCTGGCCAAATATCCGAAAGCAAAGCGCTTCCGCGACTTCCGCGAAATGTTCGACAAGGCAGGTAACGAGTTCGATGCCGTACTGGCCGCCGTTCCCGACCATGCCCACTTCCCCATCTGTATGCTTGCACTCAACCAGGGCAAGCACATCTATATCGAGAAACCGCTCTGTCGCACGTTCCAGGAAGCCGAGCTGCTGATGGCCAATGCCCGCCGCCATCCCAATCTGGCCACGCAGGTAGGCAATCAGGGACACTCCGAAGCCAACTACTTCCAGTTTAAGGCATGGCAGAAGGCCGGCATCATCAAGGACGTGACCGCCGTCACGGCTCACATGAACAACTGGCGACGCTGGCATCCCTACGACTGCAACATGATGCACATGCCTGGCGGCATGGAAGCTCGTCCGAAAGGCATCGACTGGAACACGTGGCTGGGTGCCTGCCCATGGCGCGATTACTCCGAGAAATACCATCAGGGCAACTGGCGCAGTTGGTACGAGTTTGGCATGGGTGCACTGGGCGACTGGGGCGCACACATCCTCGACACCGTGCACGAGTTCCTCAACCTCGGACTGCCCTACGAAGTGACTATGAAGTATGCCAACGGTCACAACGACTTCTTCTACTCCTACTCGTCGACCATCCTCTTCCGCTTTGCCGAACGAAAAGGCATGCCCCCGTGCGACATCACATGGTATGACGGCATGGACAACCTGCCGCCATTGCCCGAGGGATACGGAGTTTCTGAATACAACGCCAACATCCCCGCCACCAATCAGGGCGAGACACCCAGGATGCAACTCAACCCGGGTAAGATTATCTACTCGAAGACACTCACCTTCAAAGGCGGCAGCCATGGTTCTACGCTCGAGATTATCCCAAGAGAAAAGGCCGAGGCCATGAAGTCGCGCCTTCCCGAAGTGCCGAAGAGTCCTTCGAACCACTACGAGAACTTCCTACTGGCCTGCATGGGCAAGGAGAAAACACGCTCTCCGTTCGAAATCAACGGCGTGCTCAGTCAGGTGTTCTGTCTGGGAGTCATCGCCCAACGACTCAACGCCAGCCTGCTTTTCGACCCGAAAACCAAGCGGTTCACCAACAACAACTTTGCCAATGCGTTGCTGACAGGCATGCCGCCACGCCGTGGTTGGGAAGAATTCTATAAAATGTAAAACCGAAACATAAAGCAACATGAAAAAGATTCTCATCGCATTGACGGCCGCCGTGCTTGCCGTGCCGACATTCTCACAAAACTGGAAACCACTTTTCAACGGCAAGAACCTGAACGGTTGGCAACGGCTGAACGGTAAGGCCGAATATAAAGTTGAAGACGGAGCCATCGTCGGACATCCCAAGTTCGGAGAACCCAACACGTTCCTCGCCACCAAGAAAGAATATGGGGACTTCATTCTGGAACTCGAGTTCCGCGTCAGCGACGGCATGAACTCCGGCATACAGCTGCGTTCCCACTGTAAGGATGGAAAGAACAAGGGGCGCGTCTATGGACTACAATACGAAATCGACCCTTCCGACCGTGCATGGAGTGCCGGCATCTACGACGAGGCACGCCGGCTGTGGCTCTATCCGCTCACCCATAACCCTGCCGCCAAGACCGCTTTCCGCCACAACGACTGGAACAAGGTCAGGGTGGAGGCTTGCGGTAACAGCATTCGCACCTGGCTCAACGGGGTTCCCTGCGCCAATCTATGGGACGATGCCGATGCCTCGGGCTTCATAGCCCTGCAGGTTCATCAGGTTGGAGCCAAAGCCGACGAGGCGAAAAGCGTGGCATGGCGCAATATTCGCATCTGCACCGAAGATGTTGCCAACTATCTCACATCGGCCGACAACACACCACTGGTGAACGCTGTCGACAACTCACTTGCCCCGCAAGAGAAGAACGATGGTTGGAAACTACTCTTCGACGGCAAGACCACCGAAGGATGGCGCGGTGCCAAGCTCGACCGCTTCCCCGAAAAAGGATGGGTGATTGAAGACGGTGTGCTGAAAGTGCTCAAAGGCAACGGCGGCGAGTCGACCAACGGCGGCGACATTGTCACCCTCCGCACCTATCGCAGTTTCATCCTGAAGGTTGACTTCAAGATTACCGAAGGAGCCAACTCGGGTATCAAATACTTCGTGAAGCCCGACATGAACAAAGGTGAAGGCTCGGCCATCGGCTGCGAGTTCCAGATTCTCGACGACCTGCGCCATCCCGATGCCAAGCTCGGCGTGAAGGGCAACCGCACACTCGGCTCGCTCTACGACCTGATTCCCGCACCCGCCGATAAGCCATTCGACATTACGAAATGGAACACGGCGACGGTCATCGTGCAGGGTAACCACGTAGAGCACTGGCTCAACGGAGTGAAACTGCTTGAATACGACCGCAACAACCAAATGTTCAACGCGCTTGTGGCCTATTCGAAATATAAGAACTGGCCCAACTTCGGCAACCACGAAGAAGGTCATATCCTGTTGCAGGACCATGGCGACGAAGTGTGGTTCAAGAATGTAAAGATTAAGGAACTCTAATTTCTGAAAACCATTTTCCCACACATCTACAGGAAATGCAACGATGGCCGAGGATGCTACTACATGTGGTTCTCGGCCATGCACACCCGCATCGACGCGATGCTGGTGGGCAATCTTGCTGAAGACGCCTTCGAGCCCATTGGCAACGAGATATGCGAAGCCGTGCACTACATTGAGCATCTGGCCAGCTGCTTCGACCCGACCAGCGAACTGTCGAAGGTCAATAGCGAGGCTGCCCAACATGCCGTCGAGACCAACGAGGAACTGGTGCTCATCCTGCGCATGTGCAAGGAATATCACAGGCTGACCGGCGGACTTTTCGACATCACGCAGTCGGGACAGATGGACGACCTGCTGCTCTCATCCGATAGGCAGGTCTCCTTCGCCTCTCCCCTCAAGCTCAACCTTTCAGGATTTCTGAAAGGCTATGCGCTCGAAAACATCCGCTCCATCTTGTCGGAGCATGGCATCAGCGATGCGCTGGTGAGCGTCGGCCAAAGCTCAATCATGGCCATTGGCAGCCACACTGGCACAAACGGATGGGAGGTGGTGCTTGCCAACGGCACAGCCTCTTCCCCATCCCAAGAAGAAAGTAGCCGAAAAACCGTCACCCTCTACGACGAGTGTCTCACGACCTCCGGCAACAATTCCGAAGACCGTCGCCACATTGTTGACCCGCAGACAGGCAACGCCATAGCAGGCAAACGCGCCGTTGCCGTGGTAACCAAAAGCGGCATAGAGGGTGAAGCACTCTCTACAGCCTTCTTCATTGCCGATGCCGAACGTCGCGAACAACTGAAAGAACAGTTCGGCATCAAGATTGTGGTTGAGATCTGAAGACCCACCCCCAGCCCCTCCCTAAAAAGGAGGGGAGCAGAATGTTCTCTTTTCGGATATGCGATTAGAATAACTATATGCTCCCCTCCTTTTTAGGGAGGGGCTGGGGGTGGGTCTGCTGTGTGGTCTTTTTTACTTCCCGAGGAACGTTGCGTCGTTGAAGTAGTCGATTTGCATGGCGCGGCGCACCTCGCTCATGGTCTGTGCGGCAGTCTCGCGAGCCTGCTCGGTGCCCCGACGCAAGATGTTGAGAACCTCGGGAACATCCTTCTCAAACTCCTCACGGCGCTGGCGCATGGGGGCAAGGAACTTGTTGAGCACCTCGTTGAGGAACTTCTTACACTTCATATCGCCCAGTCCACCCCGACGATAGTGGTCTTTCAGCTCGTCGAGATTCTGGTATTCAGGCCAGAAGTCGGCAAAATCCTGATCGGTAGAGAAAGCGTCGAGATAGGTAAACACGGCATTGCCTTCCACGTGCCCCGGGTCATTCAGGTTGACGTGCAGCGGGTCGGTATACATCGAGCGCACCTTCTGCCAAACCTCGTCGGCCGAGTCGCTGAGATAGATGCAGTTGCCGAGCGACTTCGACATCTTCTCCTTGCCGTCGGTACCCGGCAACCGTCGGGCCGTCAGGTTTTCGGGCAACATGATTTCGGGCTCAACAAGCACAGGGGCATAAGTCTGATTGAAGCGCCGCACGAGTTCGCGCGTCAGCTCAATCATCGGCTCCTGATCCTCGCCGACGGGCACCGTGGTCGACTTAAACAGCGTGATGTCGGCAGCCTGCGAGACGGGATAGCAGAAGAAACCCAACGGGATGTTTGCCTCAAAATTGCGCATCTTGATTTCCGTCTTCACCGTCGGGTTGCGCTGCACACGACTCACGGTGACGAGGTTCATCAGATAGGTCGTCAGCTCGGCCAGTTCGGCAATCTGACTCTGGATGAAGATGGTGCACCGCTCCGGGTCGAGCCCTGCAGAAAGGTAGTCGAGCGCCACGTTGATAATGCTCTGCCTGATTTTCTCAGGATTGTCAGCATTGTCGGTCAGTGCCTGCACATCGGCCATAAAGACAAACATACGGTCGTAGTCGCCGGCGTTTTGAAGCTGCACCCTTCGGCGCAGCGAGCCAACGTAGTGGCCCAAATGGAGTTTTCCCGTCGGGCGGTCGCCCGTCAGTATGATTTTTCCCATAATGTTACCTGTACTTTATTTATTTTACCTTTTCGGGTTGCAAAGATACGAAATTTCGATTAAGCGAGAAGAAAAGAAATGTATTTCTTTACTCGAGCGTGAGAAATTTATGAAATAAGTGAGCGGAAATGTAAATTTCTTCGCTCATTATTTATTAATTTTATTATTGTGCTCAGGCGAGCAAGCTTGTAGTCTTTGCAATTTTCCGAACGAGAGTACCTTCGACGATAGTCAAGAATACACAAATAAGTTATCATCGACAGGACGAAAGCTAAGCCTTTACCATGCGAAAGTTTTTCTTTCACAAAGTAATATAATATATATTACCGAGTAAAAGTATATATATTACTAAGTAAAAGTATATATATTACCGAGTAATATAATATATATTACTTTATGAAGGTTAAGCTTTTGATTTGTAAGAGCACATTTTTTACGAGAAACAGTACTACGATTCAAGAAAAAAATGTAATTTTGCAATCAGAATAGTTTATTCACATTATTATTTATATCAACAAAAATGAATTGCTTATGAAGAGAAATTTACTTTTTGCAGCAGCACTGGTCGTTGCCGGAGCTGTAAACGCGCAGGAGACTACTCCCCTGAAAGTGACTGAAGGCTGGACGGCCGACGTGATTGCCGAGCGCTCGCCTGTTGCCGACTATCTGGTCGGTGGTATCGACAACGGCAGTGTGGGATTCTTCACCAAGACGTTCTATCAGAATCCCGACGTATCTCGTGGGTTCACGGCTTCGCGCCCGCAGATGTCGGCCAACAACGTAATCTATGACATCGACGTGACCAAACTCAACACGCTGCAGCTGCATGCCGAGCTGGAAGGCAACGCCGGACGAGGCAGCCGCATCGACGGCACACTGACATTTGCCGCCCCCGTCAGCACCGACAAGCTCTATCTGCTCACCTCGTGCGGCAACGGTCCTGCATCGGCCATCGTCGAGGTTGTCTATGAGAGCGGTTACACCGATCAGGTTGAAATCACTGTGGCCGACTGGTATCAGGGCAACGATGCCGACTCGCGCGAGGGTCAGGGGTTCTACCACATGGACCGCATCGACCGCAACAACGAGAATATTGAAAGCCCTGCCGGAGGCCCCATCCGTTTCTTCGACACGCAGATTGACTGTGACCCCAGCGAGCCTGTCGTTGCACTCAACATCTCACTGCTCGAAGCCAACCAGTTCAAGGTGCTCAGCATCATGGGCGTGTCTACAGGCGACGAGGCTGTTGCCGTGACCGAGGACAGCTGGACCGACGACGTGTTTGCCGAGGCACGACCGCTCAACGAGACCGCCACTGCCGGCATCGACCGCAGCGAGTGGGTGGTCTATGTTGAGGGCATCGACCTGGCTGCCGAAAAGACCTACAACTACGGTTTCCCCAACGACGGCGTTCTCGTCACCACCACAGGCCACACCTACAACATCGACTACGCCAACCTGAACGCCACCCGCCTCACGGGTGCCGAGAACACCACGACGCTCAAACTGCAAGGACAACCCAAGGCCAGCACCATCTATTTCCTCGCAGCCGCCGGCAACGGTCCGGCACAGATTGAAGTGGAATACAACTATGTCGACGAGACCAGCGAGGTTGACGTGAACAGTCCCTTTGAGGTGCTCGACTGGTGCAGCAACTCCGACAAGTTTGTCTATACCACCGGCCGCTACTACAACGGTGTTTCCGATGTCGACTGGTGCGGACTGTTCGAGTTCGAGAGCTATCCCGACCCGGCAAGAGCCATCGAGAGCATCACCGTCACCAATGTTCGCGGCGACGAATGGAGCAAGGGCATCATCGTCGGACTCTCTATGGACGGCGAGTTCACCACAGGCATCAACAAAGTGGAGAGTGAAGCTGGGAAAGCCGAGAGCAATAGCTACAACATCGCTGGCCAGCGTGTCGGCAAAGACTTCAAGGGGCTGGTCATCAGAGATTGTAAGAAAATGCTCATAAAGTAAGACTCCCCCTCCCCCAGGCCATCAGGCCATCATGCCAGAATGTCGCATCGTGCTGACATTCTGGCGTTTTTTTGTTGTGGGTATAGTTTTTGGTGGATAACAGATAAAAAGAAAGGAGATTACGATTATGACATTAGACAAATTCACCATCAAAGCGCAGGAGGCCGTGCAAACGGCCGTCTATGCTGCGCAGGCTGGCGGACAGCAAGCCGTCGAGCCGGTACACCTGCTCAAGGGCGTACTCGACAAAGGCCGCGACGTGGCGACCTACATCTTTCAAAAGCTTGGCGTGAACGCCCAGCAGATTCAGACACTCGTCGAGAGCGAGATGGCGCACCTGCCGAAAGTTCAGGGAGCTGGTCAGCCCTATCTCTCGAACGAGGCCAACCAGGTTCTCGTCAAGGCCGTTGAGACCTCACAGAAAATGGGCGACGAGTTTGTTTCCGTTGAGCCCATCCTGCTGGCATTGCTCACCGTCAACTCCACCGCAAGCCGCATCCTCAAGGATGCCGGCTGCACCGAGAACGACATGCTGAAAGCTGTTCAGGAACTGCGGCAAGGCCAGAAAGTGCAGTCGCAAAGCGGCGACGAGAACTATCAGGCACTGTCGAAGTATGCGAAGAATCTGGTTGAGGATGCCCGCAAAGGCAAGCTCGACCCCGTCATCGGACGCGACGACGAGATTCGCCGTGTGCTGCAGATTCTCTCTCGACGCACGAAAAACAACCCCGTGCTCATCGGTGAGCCGGGAACCGGAAAGACCGCTATCGTCGAAGGACTGGCCGAGCGCATTGTCCGTGGCGATGTGCCCGAGAACCTGAAAAACAAACAACTCTATTCGCTCGACATGGGTGCCCTCGTGGCTGGTGCGAAATACAAAGGTGAGTTTGAGGAACGCCTCAAAAGCGTCATCAAGGAAGTCACCCAGGCCGACGGCGATATCATCCTCTTCATCGACGAGATTCACACCCTCGTGGGTGCCGGAGGCGGCGAGGGTGCCATGGATGCCGCCAACATCCTGAAGCCTGCGTTGGCTCGCGGTGAGCTGCGTGCCATCGGTGCCACCACACTCAACGAATATCAAAAATATTTCGAGAAAGACAAGGCGCTCGAACGTCGTTTCCAGACCGTGATGGTCGATGAGCCTGACGAGTTGTCGGCCATCTCCATCCTGCGCGGACTGAAGGAACGCTACGAAAACCACCACCGCGTGCGTATCCAGGACGATGCCTGCATCGCTGCCGTGAAACTCTCCGAACGCTACATCAGCGACCGCTTCCTGCCCGACAAGGCCATCGACCTCATGGACGAGGCTGCCGCCAAGCTGCGCATGGAGCGCGACAGCGTGCCCGAAGAACTCGACGAGATTATCAGAAGGCGTGCCCAGCTCGAGATTGAGCGCGAGAGCATCAAACGCGAAACGCAGGAGAGTCCGACAAACTCTGGCTCTTCCGGAGAAAACGGAAAAACCGGAAAGCTTGCCGAACTCGACAAGGATATAGCCGAACTTCGCGAACAGGAACACGAGTTCCGCGCAAAATGGGAGGGCGAACGCGAGTTGCTCAACAAAATCCAGCAGGACAAACAAGAGATGGAGCAACTGCGGTTTGAGGCCGAGCGTGCCGAACAGGAAGGCAACTACCAACGTGTGGCAGAGATTCGCTACGGGCAGCTCAAAAGTCTGCAAGACGACCTCGACCGCATACAAGAGCAGCTGCAATCGGCACAGGGCTCCGATGCGATGGTGCGCGAGGAGGTGACGGCCGACGACATCGCCGAGGTGGTCAGCCGATGGACGGGCATTCCCGTCACCCGTATGATGCAGAGCGAGAAAGACAAGCTGCTGCACCTTGAGGAGGAGCTCCACCGTCGTGTTGTAGGACAGGACGAGGCCATCACCGCCGTCAGCGACGCCGTGCGCCGAAGCCGTGCAGGACTGCAAGACCCGAAACGCCCCATTGCCTCGTTCATCTTCCTCGGCACAACCGGCGTCGGAAAGACGGAGTTGGCGAAGGCGCTGGCCGACTATCTCTTCAACGACGAGACGATGATGACGCGTATCGACATGTCGGAGTATCAGGAGAAGCACACCGTCAGCCGACTCATCGGAGCGCCTCCGGGATATGTCGGATACGACGAGGGTGGACAGCTCACCGAAGCCGTCCGGCGCAAGCCTTACTCGGTGGTGCTGTTCGACGAGATTGAGAAGGCCCACCCCGACGTGTTCAACATCCTGCTGCAAGTGCTCGACGACGGTCGACTCACCGACAACAAAGGGCGCACGGTGAACTTCAAGAACACCATCATCATCATGACCTCGAACCTCGGCTCACAACTCATCCGCGAGCAGGTGGAGCAGGCCGGCGGACAGCTGACCGACGAC
>CACYRB010000088.1 GCA_902776685.1 uncultured Prevotellaceae bacterium | reverse complement strand
AATTACTCATTATTCACTACTCATTAAATAATTAAAGTAATCACCTTACCACAACCTTACGGCCGTTGAAGATATAGATACCAGTCTGAACAGGACGGCCAGGCAATTTCCTACCAGAAAGCGTGTACCATCCCTCATGGCTCTCTAAATTAGAGGATTCGAGGTTTGCACCGCTAACGCCTCCTATTCCCGTGATGACAATAGAGAACGCCTCGGTCACGGGCAGGCTCCACCGGCCATACGAGTCGCCCACCATCCACGTCAGCGTGTGGTCGCCACTCTCCATCGTGCCCAACTCCGTAATCTCTACAATGCCGTCGGGAGCCGTGAGCGGCAGACTGACGGCATGTTCGTTGTCGTCGTCGAACCAATAGACACACTGCGTGATGGTTGCAGCAGGCAGTTCTTCATCCATTTTTACAAAATACTGCGTGACGGGAATGCTCCACACGCCCGTGTCATCCTGAGTGCGGACGGTGATAGAGTGCAGACCCGTGCTGAGTTCAGTTAAGTCGATAGTGGCAACAGACATGCCGAGATCTGTGCGGTTGAGGGCATCGCCGTCGAGCCAATACTCGGTCTTGCTAATGGCCGTGGCAGCTTGCTGTGCTGTGCCGATGACAAAATATTGTGTAACGGGACTGCTCCACACGCCCGTATCGTCTTGTGTGCGTACGGTGATGGCGTGCAGGCCTGTGCTGAGTTCAGTCAAATCGATAGTGGCGACAGATACGCCAAGGTCTGTGCGGTTGAGGACATCGCCGTCGAGCCAATACTCGGTCTTGCTAATGGCCGTGGCAGCTTGCTGTGCTGTGCCGATGATGAAATACTGCGTCACGGGACTGCTCCACAGCCCATTGTCGTCCTGAGCCCGAACGGTGATGGCGTGCAGGCCTGCGCTGAGTCCTGTCAAATCGATGGTGGAAACAGATGCGCCGAGTTCAGTATGATTCGCAACATCGTCATCGAACCAATATTCCGTCTTACTGATGGCCGTGGCAGCCTGCGGTGCTGTGCCGATGATAAAATACTGTGTCACGGGACTGCTCCACAGCCCACTGTCATCCTGAGCCCGCACCGTAATGGCGTGCAGGCCCATGCTGAGGGCCGACAAGTCGATGTCGCTCCCGCTCACAACGGGCTGCCGGTCGGTCGGACTGCCGTCAAGCCAGTATTCCTGTTGCACGATAGCCGTCTGTCCCACGACCGGAGGGCCGCAGAACCACACCGCCATCAGAAATAAAAAGATATGTCTAATCATAATTCTTTCATTTCTCATTATTCATTATTCATTAGCGAAGCGCATCACCTCACTTCAGCGTCGTAGTTCACCTTGAGCGTCATGCCATCCACTTCAACCTTCATGTTCTTCACCACAGGCGTGCCGGGAACCTTGCTCCAGCCTTTGCCTCCGTGAAGGCCCACCTGGGTTCCGTCGGTGCCTAACCATGTCTCGGGCTGTTTCAGTTCAAAGGTGCGGTCTGCACTATAGTCTGCATTTTCGCCATCGGCAAAAATTTCGTTCAGCGGCACCACATAGCAGTTCTCTACAACACAATTAGGCCGAATGTTAGTAAAAGTAATACAATTATAAAGTACAGAACCTTCGCCCAGACCAGAGGAGGATGCATACCTGGTTAGAATCAGCGAATTGGTCCACAGGTTGGCACCGCCATAGTCTGCCAACACAATGCAATGGTCTACTTGCACCTGACTCGCGGCAGAGAATCCGTTTACCGTCCCAAGGTGGCAATTACAAATAAGGAGGCCCTCGGCATTTTTCCTGTTTCCGTTTACATTTCCATTTATGACACATTTTGAGATTTCGGTCGAAGCCGTCTCGCCATCAAACCTTATTTCTCCGTTGACATAGCACTTCGTAATGGTCATGTTTTTAACGACGGCATCGGCTTTACCGACAAGAATAGAAGCATTTACATACAACCCTTCAAGGTGAAGGGTCTGTATCTCTGTCTCAGCAGGCTTAATAGAGAGATTGCCTTTAATCATCGTCACATCAGTCCCTGCCGATTCGTCCTTTTCAAAGCCTGCACCATAGACGCTGACCGACTTCGAAAGAGTAGGAGCATTGAACACACCGGCAGAAAGGGTGATGACATCACCGTCTGCTGCTGCCTCGTGAGCCCGGATGAAGGCATCCATACCTGCAAACACGCTCACGTCGTCGCCATGCTGCAACACAGCAGTGATGGCTTCGTTCTGTGCCTTTGCCGCGACTGCGCAGCAAAGAACCAACATTGTCAAAAAAATTTTCTTCATAATTTTTATTTTTTAAGTTAATATCATTCAAGTTTCACATTCGCTCTACGGCATGACCGTTTTTTCATAATCTGCCTACAAAATTAAACGCAAAACGAAAAAACCGACTTACAAAATAAGGAAATCTACTTACAAATCATGGATTTGTAAGTAGATTTGACTATATTGCACACAAAACGCCACAAACGACAGTCCGCGCTTGTAGCGGTTTCCTACCCTGTGAACAGATCAAAGAAAAGCTTTGATGATGCAAAAGAATAACTTTCACAAAGTAATATATATACTTTTACTTGGTAATATATATTATATTACTTTGTAAAAGATATTCTTTTACACGATGAACGATTGTCTTAACGCTGGAAAATCATTGTTTCTTTATCCACTCGCGGGGTGCCATGCCGGTGATGGCTTTGAAGGACCGGAAGAAGGAGGTTTCGTTGGCAAAGCCCGAAGCCAGGGCCACATTCGACAATTTCTCGCCCGGGTGTTGCCGCATGAGCTGTATGGCATGGTCGACGCGATAGCTGTTGACAAACTGCGAGAAGGAAAGGCCCTTCTCCTTGTTGATGCTGTCGGAGAGGTATGAGGTGTTGGTCTTGAGGATGGTTGCCACGTCGGAGATTCTCAGGTTTTTGTCTAAGAACATTTTTTCGCTCTCCATCAATTCGCAGACCGATTGCAGCAGCGCGGTAACGCCCGACCCTGCAGTCTCACTTCTCTCCTCAATCTTCTCTTTCCTCTCTCCACTCTTCTCTCCTCTCTTCTCTCTCCTCTTATATATAATAATAAGGTATAAGACGAGGGCGAGGGCTGCGACGGCGATGAGCACCCAGAACCACACGGGCACGCCGGTAGCTGCTGCCGTAGCGGGGGCAAAGCGCAGGAGCCATGCCGAACGGAGCGGGTGGAAATTGCTGTCGATGATGCCGCCGGCAATCATCAGGTTGCCTTCGGGTGTGAGTATGGGCATGGCACTGCCTATCTCGGTCGTGGGGTCGGTGTAGAACAGGGTGAGGGATGAGGGTTTAGTTGAGAGAAGGGAATTGAGGTCTATGCGGAGGATGCATAGGCGGTGGGTGCTGTCGAAGCCGGTCATGTAGGCACAGCGGGCATTGCTGTCGACAACGATGGGGCTGCCCCAGACGATGGCCCCCCACTGGCTTTTCATGGGCACGGGGCATTGGGTGGGCAGCAACGTGAAGACCGTGTCGCGCACCATGACGACAGCCACCTGCCCGTCTTTGTTCTGTACGGGCAACAGGGAGATTGTTCTCCCCTCCCCGTGAGGGCAGGGTGCAGGTTGGTGGAGGCTGCAGCTGTGGGCTGTAGGTATGTCGGTGGGAAGCGGCCGCCACGTCTGCAGCAGTGGGACATTCAGTGCTGGACGTTTCAAGCGGTCTACTACAGGGGTGAAGAGGGGGTGGTCGCGTTCGTCGGCACCGCCGAGTATCAGTGCGTCGCCGTCAGCAGTGGGGAGAACGATGGGTGCGGCGCGAAACTGCTCGACGTTCTTGGCAAACGTGAAGGCTTTTTTGCCGTCGAACACCTCGATGCAATCGTCGGCATAGTGGTTGCCGGCAATGACCACCTGCCCGTCGGTCAACAGGGCACCATTGGCAAGGCTCCTTTTCTTGTCCAGACAGCCGAAACCGTCGAACGTGTGGGTGACGGGGTCGTACATCTCGGCAACAAAACTCTGTCCGATGCCCAGAGCCTGGTCGTGACCGCCTGCAATGAGCACCTTACCCGAGTTGAGACGAACGGCAAAACCGTTGTCGTGGGGATAGACCGCCTGCATCGGGTGCCACTTGCCATCGCGGAAATATTCAGCGGCAGCCGTGGGCACGAAGCCCGAGGTATGACCACCCACAACGACAATCTCGTTGTTCACGCAGAACGCCACATGTCCGGCTCGCGGCGTGTTCATGTCGGGCAACTGCTCGGCAACAATCTTGACCGTCGGACAAGTGTTCTTTTCGGAGGGAGCGCCGACAAGTTGATTCGCAAAGATGATTGCTGACAACAGGAAAAGTATACGGCAAAATGTTTTGTTCATCGCTCGAAGTATGTTTATGGTGGATGCTTTGGGTGATGTCTGCTTACATTTTTTGCAAAGGTAATAAATAATTATGAATATTGCAAAGAAATTTGCATTTTCGCTCACTTAATCGTACCTTTGCAAATGTAAAATGTAAATGGTTTTTGTTTCCGATATGAAGAGCAGAAGGTTTTTTAGTTTATTGGCGGCCTTGTTGCTGATGATGGCGACGGCTGAGGTGCAAGCAGAGAGATATGTGGTGGCATACGTGGCATCGTGGACGACGCAGGAGTTGCCCGACCCGACGCTGATGACTCACATCAACTATGCCTTCGGCCACGTGACCGACTCGTTCGACGGGGTGCGCATACAGAATCCCGACTTCCTGCGCAAGGTGGTCGGCTTGAAAGTTCAAAATCCGAAGCTGCGGGTGGTGCTCTCGGTGGGAGGATGGACAAGCGGAAACTTCAGCGAGATGGCTGCCACGAAGAAGACGCGCAGGGCGTTTGCCAAGGACTGCCGGCGCGTGGTGGACGAGTATGGGCTCGACGGCATCGACATCGACTGGGAGTATCCCACGTCGAACGCGGCAGGCATCTCGTGTTCGCCCGACGACACCGACAACTTCACGCTGCTGATGCGCGACCTGCGGGCAGCACTGGGCAACGACCGGCTGCTGACCATCGCGACGGTGGCGGACGCGAAATATATCAATCTGCGCGACTGCATCGACTATCTCGACTTTGTGAACATCATGGCCTACGACGTGGCCAACCCGCCAAAGCACCACACGACGCTCTATCGCTCGGAACTATCGGGCAGGATTACGGTGGAGGAGGCGGTGGAGGCTCACCTCAAGGCGGGGGTGCCCAAGGAAAAGCTCCTGCTCGGCATGCCGCTCTACGGACGGGGCGACCACTCAAACCCGACGCTCGACAAGTTTGTGAAGACGGGCAACACCGCCGGCAAGTATTTCCGCCGATGGGACGATGTGGGCAAGGTGCCCTACCTTGTCGACGAGAGCGGACAACTGGTGTGGGCCTACGACAATGCCGTCTCGCTGGCCTACAAATGTCGATTCATCATCGAGAAAGACCTGCGAGGCGGCATGTATTGGGAGTGTACTGAGGACACGCCCCTTCAAGAGGGCATGCGCACCATTCACATGTGGCTGATGAATAAAAGGTAAAAAGGTGAAAAGGCTTTTTCAACTTTTCACCTTTTTACCTTTTCACCTTTTCAGTATGGGATGGTCGACCCATTTGGGATGACTGCCATTCAGAAGAGCGTCTATCGGTATCGTGAATTGCGACCTGTAGCAATAAACAATCCATGCGGGAATGTCGTTGTCGGCATTTTCGCGTATCACTGCTTCTATCGTTTCCAGCTGATGGGCCTCCATCAAAGCACGGGTGGCACGCTCGCGCTCGCGGGCTTCGGCCCATGCTTCGGGGTCATCGGAGAACACGTCGATGTGGAAATTGCCCGGAGCTTCACGGCTTACTCGGAGAATCTCTTCCCTCAGTTTCTTCGACAGAGGCGAGCCTTCTATGCTGCCCGTGGGCTTGTCGATGGTGATGTGCTTCGAGTCGGGGATGAGCACATAGACGCTTCGCTCGGGCCATTGCTTGTAGTCGTGCAGTCGGATGAAGGCATTTTTATCCACCTTGACGGTGATGGAGAAGTGTTCGTCTTCGATGGGCACGCGCACCGCATTGGCAGTATCCTCGTTGATGATAAGGTAGAGCTCTGTCTGCGAGGGCGATGTACGTCCGTCGATGGTGACTTTCACTTTCTTGGCACAGGCAGTCGCCGCACAAAGAGTCACGATGGATAGCAATAAGATGATTCGTTTCATAATTATGAAATAAGTTCTACAAGTTTAGCCATGTTTTCGGGGATGGGTATGTGCTGCGGACACTTCGACAGACACTGCTCACAGCCTATACACTGCGAGGCGCGAGCCTGCTTCGGAATGGTCCGCCGGTAACCATCGACATAGGCCTTGTGTTTTTTCTTGTAGTCCTTGGCCTTGGTGTCTACGGGGGGCAGGGTGCCATCGTTGACCGCCGTGTTGTAGTATTTGAAGTTGCCTGGAATGTCGACACCGTAGGGACAAGGCATGCAGTAGGCGCAGGTGGTGCACGGGATGGTGCGGTAGGTGGCCAGTGCGGCGGCGATGTCGCTGAGCGTCTTGGCCTCGGCTGTGGTGAGCGGGTCGATGGGCGAGCAGGTCTTCACGTTGTCCTGCACGTGCTCCATGCGGCTCATGCCACTGAGGCAGGTGAGCACGTTGGGCTGTGTGCCGAGATAGCGGAACGCCCACGAGGCGATGCTGTCGTCGGGGCGCTGTGCACGGAGCTGTTCCTCGAAGGCTTTGGGCAGCTTGGCGAGTTGTCCGCCTCGCAGCGACTCCATGATGACCACCTGCACGCCGCGCTTCTCGGCTTCGGCATAGAGGTAGCTGGCATCGGCATTTCCGCCGTTGAGCTGATGGCCGTAGTCCCAGTCGAGGTAGTTCATCTGAATCTGGCAGAAGTCCCAGTGGTATTGGTCGTTGTGCTCCATGAGCCAGTCGTAGGCGCGCTGGTCGCCGTGGTAGGAGAATCCGAGGTTGCGGATGCGGCCCTTGCGACGCTCTTCGACGAGGAAGTCGATCATGCCGTTGTCGACAAAGCGTGCCTTGAACGTGTCGAAGCCGCCCTGTCCCACGCTGTGCAGCAGGTAGTAGTCGATGACATCGACGCCGAGCTTCACGAACGACCGCTCATACATGGCCTTCGAGCGCTCTGCCGTCCAGTCGTCGCGTCCGAAGTTCGACAACTTGGTGGCCACCATCCACTTCTCGCGCGGATAGCGGCGCAGGGCTATGCCTGTGGCTTCCTCGCTTCGTCCGCCGTGATAGACGGGTGCCGTGTCGAAATAGTTGACTCCGCTGGCGATGGCATAGTCGACCATGCGGTTGACCTCGTCTTGGTCGATGCGGCGCTCACGCGAGGGCAGGCGCATCATGCCGAAGCCGAGGATGGACACCTCGTCGCCCGAATGGCGATTGCGCCGATAGGTCATCTTGGAAGCCTCTCCCCGACCCTCCCCAAAGGGGAAGGGAGTTGAGGCGCCTCTTCTTGAGAGGGGGTAGGCTTTTCCCAGTGCATCGAGTGGGATGACGGTCATGGCGGCCGTAGAGGCTGCTGCTACGCCGAGTCGCTTGAGGAACTCGCGGCGGTTGAAGGATTTTTGGTTGGTCATAATTTAAGGGGGTTAAAGGGGAGTGAAGGGGAAGTGAAGGAGTGATAAGTGATAAGTGATAAGTGATAAGTGATAAGTGAAAAGTCTCCATTAGCATGTAGGGACGCGGCGTGCCGCGTTAAGCAGCGAGGGATGCGCGGCGTGCCGCGTTATACATTTTCAACTTTTCAACCTTTCAACTTTTCTATTTGTGCTCGTTGTAGTATTTCACGCCGAGCTCGACGTTTTTCTTCACGGCGTTCGACGAGATGGTGGCTCCGGTGATGGCATCCACCTTCTTGGTTGCAACTTTCTTCACGCTGACGCCGTTCCACTTTTTCAGCAGCTGCGTCTTTATCTTCTGGAAATACTGCGGAGTCTCCTTGTTGGGCAGGGCTTCCACTTTCACGATTTTATCGCCTTTGATGTGAATCTTCAGCGGTGTGGTGCCACGATAGCCGCGCACGGTCTTGCCCAGCTCGGTGGTGTTGACGATGGTGGTGTCGCCCTGACGGGTCATTGTGGTGTCGCCCGGCATGGCAGATAGCAGCGCAAGGCAACCGACCAAGGCCAGGGGCATGAGAATGTTCTTTTTCATTTGTCTTCTGTTTTTTTACTTTAATTCTGCAAATATAATGGTTTCCTATGAATTAACCATGAAAACGGCGCATATTTTTTGATTTTTTACATTTTTACAAAATGTCTGTATTTAACATTTTTTACTTGAAAAGTGTCAGTTCAGTTTCTGTCGGAAAAATTTTCATTCTACGCGAGTGAAACATATATCTTTCAAAAGTTGAAAGGTTAAAAGGTTGAAAAGTTGAAAAGTCTGAATTGCGAAAGATATATGTTTCGGGT
>CACYRB010000087.1 GCA_902776685.1 uncultured Prevotellaceae bacterium | reverse complement strand
GACGGCTGTCTTGGTGTCGGCGACGCTGAAGTTGTCGAGCATGATGCGGTGCACGCCGCCGTGGCGGAGCACTTGCCGGAGCTCGTCGAAGTTTCGCACTTCGATTTCTATCTTCAGGTCGAGGTGATTTGCCTTGAGGTAGGCGTGGCAGCGGTCGATGGCTTTGTCGATGCCTCCGGCAAAGTCGACGTGGTTGTCTTTGAGCAGGATCATGTCGAAGAGTCCGATGCGATGGTTGCATCCGCCGCCGATCTTGACGGCTTGCTTCTCGAGCATGCGCAGGCCGGGGGTGGTCTTGCGGGTGTCGAGCACGCGGGTGTGGGTGCCTTCGAGACGTTGGACGTAGCGGTGGGTGGTGGTGGCGATGCCGCTCATGCGTTGCATGATGTTGAGCATGAGGCGCTCGGTCTGGAGTAGGGAGCGGATTTTGCCGCTGACGACCATGGCTATGTCGCCTGCTTTGACGGGTGTGCCGTCGGTGATGAGGACCTGTACTTGCATGTCGGGGTCGAACCGGCGGAAGACTTCTTTGGCGACTTCTACGCCGGCAAGGATGCCGTCTTCTTTGATGAGCAGGTGGGAACGTCCCATGGCTTCTTCGGGAATGCAGCACAGGGTGGTATGGTCGCCGTCGCCAATGTCTTCGGCAAAGGCGAGGTCGATGAGTCGGTCGGTAAGTTGTTCTACGCTTAGCATGATTTCTTTATCTTTATGATGTTAATGGTTTATGATTTTTCGTTCTGGGGCAAGACGACGCACGGTTCCCGAGGCCTCCCCCAGCCCCTCCGAAGGGAGGGGGGACCTGACGGGCAGTGCGTTTACATCTCCCCTCCTTTCGGAGGGGCTGGGGGAGGCTGTGGGTGTCTTTTCTTGTGTGTGCATGCGCATCAGGCGGATGTCGGTGAAGAGTGCCATGCGAAGGGTGGTCTTGGAACCGGTGTCGTCGGATGCGGGGGGCAGGAGGAAGTAGCCTTTGACTGTTTTGATGCCTTTGCGGTGTTCGTCGGTCAGATCGATGGAATAGTGCGACGATGAGTTGGCTCGGATGACTCGTGTGGCAATGCTGTCGTTTGCCAGCTGGACTGCAAGCATGACTACGGCATTGCGTATGCCGTCTTGGTAAATGAATTGGGTGCTGAAGTCGAGGACTATCCTGTCGCCGGCATGAAAGGTAGTGTCAGCCTTGACGGTGTAGTCCATGCGGTTGAAGGGCGGGTAGGGGGTGAGGACGATGGCTTTCTGCCCTTTCCACACGTTGGCCGTGTCGCCGTTGGCTGTCAGGTTGTTTTCCTGGCCTATTTCGCTCAGCGACGACCCTTGTGCCACGGCTTCGTCGCCCAGACGGTTTGACAGTCGTTCGTAGATATCGTGCATCTGCTCGGCGTGTCGCATGTAGTAGGCCATGGAGGTGTCAAACTGTTCTTGCGTGACGCCGTGCTTTTCCAATATCGATGTCTGGTATTTGAGCATGATCAGTGCATCGCCCGGATGCATCTGGGCAAGACCCTGTGCAAGATGGTAGTCGTAAAGTATGGCTTCCATCTTGTGGGCAGACACGACGGCTTTTTCTTCGTCCGACTTGCAGGCCGACACGCCGAAGAGGATGGACAATGAAACGGCCAGCAACGTGCACGCTGCGCAAAGGGGTGTTTTATTCTTCATCGACTTCCTTGTTGCTTTTTCCTAATGAAAATACTTCGTTGATGCTCTCCATGTCGCGTCGGAAGAATAGCAGCAAGGCAACAACGCCTACGCTGATGCAGGCGTCGGCAAAGTTGAATACGGGCGAGAAGAAGATAAACTCGTCGCCTCCGACAAACGGCACCCACTGCGGCCATGTGGTCTCAATGATGGGAAAGTAGAACATGTCGACAACCTTCCCGTATAGAAAAGGCGCATAGCCGTCGCCGAAGGGAACGAAGTGGGCTACGCTGAAGGGTGTCGACTCGCTGAAGATGAGTCCGTAGAACATGGAGTCGAAGAGATTGCCGGCTGCTCCGGCAAGGATGAATGACAAGCAGACGATGTAGCCCCGACGATGCTCACGGTGAAGGAGCTTGCAGACATACCACCCCATGGCGGCAATCGCTACCATCCTGAACAGACTCAGTGCCAGCTTGTTGAAGAAGGTCATGCCATAGGCCATGCCGTTGTTTTCGATAAACTCGATGTAGAACCAGTCGGCGATGTGGATGTGATTCCCCATACCGATGCACATGTTCGTCTTAACGGCAATCTTGATGGCCTGGTCAACAATAAGAATGGCAAGAATGAGCAGAACGGTAGCCCGTCCTTCCGTAAGCAAAGGCTTCTTGGTCATCTTTTACTCTTTATTTTCGACTCAACGCTGAGGGTTGCATGGGGCACGGCGCGAAGGCGTTCCTTGGGAATCAGCTCGCCCGTCATGCGGTCAATGCCGTAGGTCTTGTTCTCGATGCGCACGAGAGCAGCCTCAAGGCCTTGTATGAATTTCTGCTGGCGGCTTGCCATGCGTATCAGCTCTTCTTTAGACTGTGTCATGCTGCCTTCCTCAAGCGCTTTGTAGGTTGGGGAAGTGTCGTCGACGTCGTTGCCGTCGAGATTCCTGATCTGGCGCATCATCGTGTTGTAGTCGCGTCGCGAAAGCGCCAGCTTTTCATTAATGATGGTTCGGAACTCCTCGAGTTCCTCATCCGAATAACGAGTTTTCTCTGCCATAGTGAGTGTAAATATTATTTTTTGCTTATGTTGATGTTCAATTTGAAATTGTCGAAATCGACTTCATTGCCCGAATTTTCTGCAATGATAAGTTTGTCGGCAAGTACCTGCGCTTTGATGTAGCCGGCATGTGCCTCAATAGCTGCATCGGTATGCTCGCTGGGAGCCACGGTGACGCTGATGCGGTCGGTGATTTCAAGCCCGCTTTCCTTGCGCAGGTTTTGAATGCGGTTGATGAGCTCGCGAGCCATACCCTCTTTCCGCAGCTCGTCGGTGAGCTCCACCTCGAGTGCGACAGTCAGGTTGCCCTCGTTAGATACCAGCCAACCAGGAATGTCCTCACTGATAATTTCGACATCTTCTTTTTCTACGACGACTTCTTGCCCCTCAATCGTTAGAGCAATGTTGCCGTTTGTTTCGAGAGAAGAAATTTGTTTTTGGTCAAGTTCGTTCATCTCGGCTGCAATGGCTTTCATGAGTTTGCCAAACTTTTTCCCCATTGTACGGAAATTGCACTTCACCTTCTTGACCAAAATACCTTGTCCTTCAACAAAGTTCAGTTCCTTCACATTGACTTCGCTCTTGATGAGTTCCTTGACGGCCTCAATGTGCTGCTGCTGTTCTTTGCTGACGGCTGGTATCATGATCTGCTGAAGCGGCTGACGAACCTTGATGTTGACTTTGCGACGCAGAGCCAGTGTCATCGAGGTAATCTTTTGGGCCATCTGCATGCGCGCTTCAAGGTCGCTGTCGATGAGACTTTCATCGGCTACAGGGAAAAGGTCGAGGTGAACACTGTCAAGCGTACCGCCAAGGTCTCTGTAAAGTTCGTCTGAATAGAACGGTGCAAACGGAGCAAGCAACTTCGATACGGTCATCAAGCAAGTATAAAGCGTCTCATAAGCTGACTGCTTGTCGTTGTCCATCTCCTTGCCCCAGAAGCGCTTACGGTTCAAACGAACGTACCAGTTCGACAAATCGTCGTTTACAAACTGGTCGATGAGTCGGCCTGCACGAGTGGGGTCGTAAGAGTCCATTTCCTCGGTCACCCGTTTGATAAGGGTGTTTAGGCACGAAAGAATCCAGCGGTCGATTTCAGGCTTCCCTTCATTACTCTGGCAACAAGTTGTGGAAGGCTCCCAACCGTCAACATTCGCATAGAGAGCGAAGAAGGAGTAGGTGTTGTATAGCGTTCCAAAAAGCTTTCGGCGGATTTCATCCACTCCTTCCGGATCAAATTTGAGATTGTCCCAGGGCTCAGAGTTTGTCATCATATAGAAACGAACGGCATCGCTGCCATATTTCTCTATCATGTCAAACGGGTTCACAACATTACCGACGTGCTTCGACATTTTGTTGCCTTTCGAGTCGAGCACCAACCCTGTCGAAATAACGTTTTTGAATGCAACACTATCGAAAACCATTGTGGCAATAGCATGAAGCGTAAAGAACCAACCGCGTGTCTGGTCGACACCTTCGTTGATGAAATCGGCGGGGAAGGCCAAATGCTTGTCAATGGCATCGCGGTTCTCGAAAGGATAGTGAACCTGTGCATAAGGCATAGAGCCCGAATCGAACCACACATCGATGAGGTCGCTTTCGCGTTTCATCGGCTTCCCGCTTGGCGAGACAAGTTTAATCTGATCTACATAAGGACGATGCAAATCAATCCTATCATAGTTTTCCTGACTCATGTCGCCCGGGATGAATCCCTTTTCCTTCAAAGGATTGCTTGACATGACTCCAGCTTCGACAGCCTTCTCTATTTCTGCGTGGAGTTCTTCAACACTTCCGATGCACAGCTCTTCTCCGTCTTCGCTCCGCCATATAGGTAACGGGGTGCCCCAGAAACGAGACCGGGAAAGATTCCAGTCATTCAGGTTCTCAAGCCAGTTGCCAAAACGCCCGGTACCAGTTGACTCGGGTTGCCAGTTGATGGTCTTGTTCAGTTCTGCCATACGTTCCTTTTTGGCCGTGCTTTTGATGAACCAGGAATCAAGAGGGTAGTAGAGAACTGGCTTGTCCGTACGCCAACAATGTGGGTAGTTGTGAACATGCTTCTCAATTTTGAATACTTTACCCTGAGCTTTTAAGTCCATGCAGATTGATATGTCGAGCGTTTCGTCCTTATCGGTCAGAGTGTCGTCATAGGCATTCTTCACATATCGACCTGCAAACTTGTTCCATTCCGGAAGATTGACATATTTCTCAACAAAAACAGGGTCTAAATCCTCGACATTGAAATACTTTCCTTCAAGGTCAACAACTGGCCGCTCGTTGCCCTTCTTGTCGATGAGAACAATAGGGCAAATGCCTGCTTTCTTCGCAACAAAGGCGTCGTCGGCACCAAAATTGGGCGCAATGTGAACAATGCCGGTTCCATCTTCGGTCGTAACATAGTCGCCATCAATTACACGGAAGGCATCGCCCATAGGGCTTATCATCGGCATCAACTGCTCGTATTCCGTTCCAACAAGCTCGGCTCCTTTATATTGTCCGACAACTTTCCAAGGAATAACCTTATCACCTTGTTGATAAGAATCGAAGTCTTGGTTACGTCCTTCTTCCTTGAAATATGCACTTAAACGTGCTTCGGCCATAATAATCGTGACAGGAGCAGCAGTGTAAGGGTTAAACGTTTCAACGGCAACATAGTCAATCTTTGGTCCCACGCACAAGGCTGAGTTGGCCGCTAATGTCCAAGGGGTCGTTGTCCAAGCAAGGAAATACCAATTATCTTTTTCCTTAATCTTGAACATGGCTGTACAAGTGGTGTCCTTAACGTCGCGGTAGCAACCAGGTTGATTCAGTTCATGCGACGATAGTCCGGTTCCTGCTGCGGGTGAGTAAGGTTGGATGGTATAACCTTTATACAACAATCCTTTGTCGTAGAGTTGACGAAGCAACCACCAGAGTGTCTCTATGTATTTATTATCGTAGGTAATATAAGGGTGGTCGAGGTCAACAAAATAGCCCATGCGTTCAGTGAGGTCACGCCATTCGGCCGTGAACTTCATCACATTTTCACGACATTTGAGGTTGTAATCCTCTGTGGAAATGTACTTTGGACTTTCATGGTTGTCAATGTCGGCTTTTGTAATGCCCAGTTCTTTCTCTACGCCCAATTCAACCGGAAGACCGTGAGTGTCCCAACCTGCTTTGCGGTGCACCTGGAAGCCGCTCATAGTTTTATAACGGTTAAAGGTGTCTTTGATGCTTCGAGCCAACACGTGATGAATGCCAGGGTGGCCGTTTGCTGACGGTGGACCCTCAAAGAAGATAAACTGAGGATGACCTTCACGCTCGTCAATACTACGGTGGAAGATGTCAAGTTCCTCCCACTTTGACAATATTCTTTTATTTGTAGCGGTTAAATCGAGACCGCTGTGCTCTGCAAATCGCTTTGCCATTTAATGTACTTTTTTTGGTGATCCTAATAAACTTAATTCGGGATGCAAAGGTACAAAAAAAGCCTGAAAGATAAAAAAATATAAGTGAAATTCTTTATTAGTTATCAAGCAAATGATTGCTTGAATTGAATAATCTGTTGTATGATGTCTTCATATTGGGTTGGTTGAAACCATAAAATGTCTGTATCTCGTTTAAACCAAGTGAGTTGCTTTCGACAATATCGTCGAGTGTTCGACTGAATTTGTCTGATGGCCTCGTTAAGGTCGATAGTACCGTCAAAATGAGCAAAAAGTTCTTTGTAACCCACTGTGTTAAGCGCATTAAGGTGGCGTAAGTGATAAAGATTCCTGGCTTCATCCAGCAATCCGTCTTCAATCATCTGCATAACGCGTTTGTTAATTCGATCATATAATTCTTCTCTTGAACGATAAAGCCCGATTTTCAAAATATGAAAAGGGCGTTCTTTTCGAGTGTTCGTCCTGAATGAAGAGTAAGAACGTCCCGTTTGATGACAGATTTCCAACGCATGAACAACCCTGCGGGGATTGTTCTTGTCAACGATTTTCCAATGTTCAGGGTCGAGCCGTTTGAGTTCTTCGACAAGTTTGCCCAGTCCTTCGTCGGCGAGTCGTTGTTTCATCATTTCACGGACATCATCGCGTATGGTTGGGATGTCGTCTATACCGTTGCAAACAGCATCGATATACATCATTGAGCCGCCAGACATAAGATTTAAAGGGCTGTTTTCTTGTTTTATAACATTTAAAGCATCTTGTTCGAACAAAGAAGCACTATAATAATCGGTGATGTGATGTGTTCCGACGAAGTGATGTTTTATTTTTTTGAGCTGGTCGGGTGTAGGGGCTGCAGTTCCAATTGGAATCTCCGCAAAAATTTGTCGGGAATCGGCGTTGATGATAGATGTGTTAAAATATTCGGCAAGACGAAGTGTTAGCTCTGTCTTGCCGACTCCTGTAGGGCCAAGAATGACAACCAGTCCTTTGGCAGCAACCTTGTTATTGGTAGAAGACTGCTTGTCGTTTGGAACGTTATTTGTCATTTAATGATACCTCGTTGTGAGCTCTCTACAAAGTCAATGATGTATTGAACTTCAGGAGTTATGGTGAGGTTTTGTTTGATTTCAGCAATAGCTTCTGCCCGTGTGCCTTTCCCGCTGTAAATGATGCGGTAGGCTTCATGTATAAGTTCTATTGTCTCATTGGAAAAACCGCGCCTACGGAGACCAACCAAATTCAGACCGGCAAAACGTATCGGTTCTTTACCTGCAATGATATAAGGTGGAATGTCTTGACTTGTTCGACTGCCCCCTTGAACCATGACATAGCCGCCAACATGACAAAATTGATGAATAAGTACGGCACCAGAGATGATGGCGTTGTCATCGACAACAACTTCGCCGGCAAACTTTGTGGAATTGCCGATGATACACCCGTTACCAACAACACAGTCGTGAGCAATGTGCATACTCTCCATGAGCAAGTTGTTGGAACCTACTTTTGTTGTCCCTTTAGAAGCTGTTCCCCTGCTAATGGTTACGTTCTCACGTATGGAATTGTTGTCGCCAACTTCACAAGTGGTTTCTTCTCCGCGAAATTTCAAATCTTGCGGTTTCGTGGAAATGCTGGCACCGGGAAAGAATTCATTGCCGTTGCCTATTCGGGCTCCGGTATGAATACTCACATTGTTAAGCAGGTGGTTGTTATTGCCTATTACGACGTTGCTGTCAATGTAGCAGAACGGACCAATAATGTTGCCCTCGCCAATCTTTGCATCAGGGTGTACAAATGCTAGTGGACTGATTTGATTCATATAAAACTATGTTAGAGATTTATTCCTCGTTTTTAATGTTTGGCTCTTCGAGACCAATTCCTTTTTTCTTGTCAACGACTTTAAGAAGTAGGCCAAGCAGCAGTGCTGCAACACCTAGGCCTGCAAGCATCACTAGTGGTGCTGTGTAGTCAAATTGGGTTGGGTCTGTTACGCCAGGGTTGGTCTTGTCAAGAACTTTACCGATGAGCAATGGGAATAGCCAAAGGCCAATGTTTTGAATCCAGAAAATAAGAGCATAAGCAGAACCGATGACTTTAGCGTCTACCAGTTTCGGGACACTTGGCCATAGTGAAGCAGGAACTAATGAGAAAGAAGAACCTAAGACAAGAATTGTCAGATATGCAATGACTATGCCGCCTATGGGACTGCCTTTGAACATTGGAAGAACGAAAGCAAATGTCAGGTGGCATGCAATGAGCAATAGCGAACCTAACACCAACATGGAAGCTGCTTTACCTTTATGGTCGACATAACTACCTAAGATTGGTGTAATGAGTACCGCTAGCAAGGGGAATACCGCGAAGATAGATTCAGCCGACTGGCGCATGTAGCCCATGTAGCAATAAGTGACCAGAGCCGCAACAGAAACTGCTAGCAATGTTATTCGCATGCTCATGCGTTTCTGGAAATTGCTGGCAAAGCCGGCAGCAGCCACAACAAGCATAATGATATATTGTACAATTGTAACGGTTGAGCTTGCCCAGAATGAATCAGCTGCAGGGGCCGTCAGAGTAAGATTACACTGTAACATGTTCACCGCATATTTCTGGAAGGGGAATATGGCCGAGTAGTATAACACGCACAGAAGTGCAACCAACCAGAAACCGCTATCGGACAGAATTTTTCCAATATCACTAATTTTGAAAGGATCGTCTTTTTCTTCTGCCTCTCCGGTTTGTGAGTCAAGTTTTCTATCCATGAAGAAATAGACAACAAACATCATCAGTGCAATGCACATGAGTACAACACCAAAAGCAACCGATCGGCTGACACTGATGTGCCCGCCAAGTTTAGCAAAGAACGGTGAGAAAATCATACAGGTGGCAACTCCGAGACGAGCCAATGCCATTTCAGACCCCATAGCTAAGGCCATTTCACGTCCTTTAAACCATTTGACAATTCCTC
>CACYRB010000086.1 GCA_902776685.1 uncultured Prevotellaceae bacterium | reverse complement strand
AATCCAGTGAGTTGTCGAGATTCACAGATATGGAATAGCTAAACGCTTCCTAATTGTAACTGCGCAGCGTACTGCGACGTTGCAAAAATAAGAAGAATTCTTTTATGACGCAAATTTGTGAGCGACTTTTTATACATAACTTTACATTTTGATTTAACTTGGTGCAAAGTTAAGTTATTGTGTCAATATTTCAATCATCCATTTCATCCATTTTGTGGGCTTTGAGATTTACATCTATTTCAACATTGGGGAAAGTGTTAAAATCGGTGGTTTTCGAGTGGAGATTTTAACGTCGAGAATCGCATGAAATGTTGTCGGTGGGACAGTTGCCCACAGGGAGGGAGATAAGCGATTAGCGCGAACCGTTTGTAAAACATTGGTTATTAGGTGTTTAACACGGCACGCCGCGCATCCCTCGCTGCGCTCGCCCCCCCGTAGCCTTCCCCTACATGCAAATGGAGTACACTTTGATTTGCGAAAGGTATATGTTTCGGGGTGCGAAAGCTAAGCTTTCGGGTGGTGAAAGGTAAGCTTTCGGGTCGCAAAAGACGGTCTTTTGGAACCCGAAAGATATACCTTTCGGAAGTGAAGAGTGAAAAGTGATAAGTGAAAAGGACAAAAAAGACCCCCAGCCCCCTAATTTAGGGGGCTAAGACAAATGTTAAATCGATGACAGCGTTTTAACATTTTCGAGTGTGAGAGCTATATGTTTCGGCTGTGCCGTTAAGTTTTTTTAATAGTTGTTTTTTCGACAGAAGGACACTTCTATAGTTCATAGTTCATAGTCCATAGTCCATAGTCCATAGTCCATAGTCCATAGTTCATAATTCATAGTTCATAATTCATAGTTCATAGTTCATAGTGAATCGCTGGTCCACGAATAAAACAGATAACACGAAAGAAAATCTTTCGTCATATTTATGTTATTTGTGGACAAAAAAGTTATTATGTTAATATGTCTTTGTCTGTTGTTATGTTAATGTGTCTAATTAATTAATATGTCTCTTTGTCTCTATGTCTATTATATGTGTCTTTATATAAAGCCCCCCAACCCCCTAATTTAGGGGGCTAAGAGTTTAGGGGAGTAGCACGGCGGATGATGATGTAGTTGGCGGCGAGCAGGACGACGGCAAGCAGGGCTGCAAGAGCGAGGGTCGGAAGGATCGACGTTTCGGGCAGCTGGGGATAGAGCGCATAGAGCTGCGACAGGTAAGCCGGACGGACAGCAACGGCAAAGGCGGCGGCTATGGCAACGCTGACAAGGCTGACGACGACGGTAAGGACAACATAGGGCCGGGCAATGGTACGCGGACTATAGCCCAGCAGTAGCAAGGTCAGCGTCTTTTCGCGGTTCTTCTGCATGAGGAGGTGAATGCTGAGCAGGAGCAAACAGGCACTGAGCAGACTGATGAGCAGCCCCACAGCTACGACGACAGTTGTGAGCAGCTGGAACAGGCGCAGGGTCTTTGAACTCTCAAGCCGGTCTTCGTCGGTCTGCAGGTGGTGACGACTGATCCACTGCGTGAGGCGCTCATCGGCCGGCCGAGTGGGTTCGATGATGAGTCGTGTGGGGGCTGAGGAACCTTCGGGAGCATAGAGGCGGTTGGTGTGCTCGGTGAAGGTCTGCGGCACGAGGATGGTGGCGGCGCGTGAGGAGAGTGCCACGACGCGACCCTCGTAGTGATGTCGGCCCTGCTGGACGCTGATGTGCAGACGGATGGTAGAGGCAAGGGCATCGCCGATGGCGGGCAACGATTGCGAACGGGCAAAGCCGAAGTTATAGACGGCCAACCATGCTCGGGGAATGACAACAGGCACGATGGTGTCGCCAGGGGTGTAGCGCCAATGCTCGGCACTGACTCCGGTGAAGCGGTCGGGCACGCTCTCGAAGGCGAGACTGGTGGCAGGCAAGGTTGTTCCTGCAACGCTCATGGTGGCGGTGGCCTCATAGGCAGTTGCGGTGAACGGTGCTACCGACCGACAGAACGGCTGACGGGAGAGTTCGTCAATCTCGGCGGCACTGAACGTCGGGGCTGCGGTGGACGTGGGACCGATGGTCTTGCTGACGACGACCTGCTGCGGTCGCATAAAACTGTCGTCGGCCGTGAAGACGGGCCTCACGTCGCGATAGAGCTGGAAGCCTGTCAGGATGATGGCGGTGCCTATCATGTTTGCCAGCAAGAAGCCGCCCAACTGCATCGGGCTGACATGCTGACGAAGGAGTTTCCAAAGATAGTGCATAGTGCAGTGTGTGATTTCGCTTGTTCAGGAGTTGACTACTGACATGCGAAACTTGTTTTATAGTTTTATTTCTTTATCGTAGCTGAGGGGCAGGTGGCGGCCGATGCTGGTGGCAATGACGGCAGCCCCCTGGCGAGAAGCTTCACGGGTAATGAGACGGGCGGTAGCCTGGGCACAGGCATCGTCGAGGTGGCTGACGGGTTCGTCGGCCAACAGGAAGCTGAATGGTTGGCAGAGCGCACGGATGATGGCAATGCGCTGTTGCTGACCGACCGACAATTGTCGCACAGGGGTGTCGCGTTTCTCGGCGATGTCGAGCTCTTCAAGCCATGACGAGATGGTAGCTGCGTCGATATGGCGGGTGAGACGGTTTTTTATCTCGATGTTCTCTATCACGGTGAGCTCGGGAAACAGCCGCAGGTCTTGATACAGACAACTGACAACGTGGCGCCTGATGTCGGTCCACTGGGCACGCGAGAGACTACGCACGTCGGTCTGGTCGAACATGATGGTACCGGTATAATCGTGGCGATAACCCGTCATGTAACTGCACATCGTGCTTTTCCCACGTCCACTGTCGGCCTCGACAAGATAGCTCTTGCCTCGCTCGAAGCTGATGTCCTGCATCCACACAGCCGACCGGTCGGGAGGATTGGAGCTGAACACCTGGGGCAGTACACCCGAAAAAGTTATTGTATTCACAATTTATAATTTATAATAAACGATTGTATCAATATTACCAAGGAGGAAACCGTACACGGTTTCTTCCATTGCCCCCTCCCGACGAGAGGTTGGGAGGGAACCTTTCACAACCACCAATGCCATGCGACTGTTTTGTATCACGTCAGTAATCTCGGTGGAAAGAGGGGCGGGATTGTCGGAAAGGAACATTCTTGCCTCGTCGGCACTGCCGCCACTGTAGTAATGGCCATCGGGAGATACGCCAAAGTAATAGGTCTTACTGCCATCGCGAAGGACGAAGGCGTCTGAGGTCCAATCGTCGATGCGGCTGCCTGCAGGACACGAACTCTTCCAATAGCCTACGTCGGCCAACCACCGACGATGCCCAAGAACGGCACCCATGCCCATGCTTTGTCCGTCGGCCGTGGGATGAACCGTCATGCACAGGTCGCCGTCGATGCTACGGATGATATTGTCGATATCAATAGCTGTGTTTATTCCGGCAAGAAGCGTTTGAGATGCCTGGCTTGCCTGTAATAAGGAAAGGAACTCGCCACCATTGACATTGAAAAAGAAGGCTGTGCCGACATCGCGCGGCACACGACGCAAATAGGTGTTGCCAACGGGACGCATGGACTGAAAATTATGGACTATGGCGGCGTCGATGCGTGGGTTGAACGAAAACGTATTGCCCTCGACAAAGAGCGTCTTACCCTTCACACGCATGGCTGAGGCCAACAACACCTGCTCGCCAGTGGCTCCCTTCGGAGTGCCGAGCATAAGCGGCAGCGACAGCATCTCGGGAAGTGCTTGAACCTGTGCGACCATCGACATGGGAGCATCGATGGAGTCGAGTTTTGCAAAGAGCTTTGTGGACAGGAAACTGTTGTCTGCGTCTTGCGAAAGGTATTCGGTCATGCGCTGCTGACAGGCAGCCTGCGACATGGGAGCTACCGGACCTTGCATCAGCAGGGCATCATCGGAGAAACCCGCTACCCAACTCCCGTTGACGACGGTAAACTCGAATCCTCGGCGGTTGACCGTCGGCGAACATTGTCCGGCATCGGCCATACGCGTAAAGAAATCAGAAAGATTGGACCGGTCTTGCACTTTAAGACATAGTCCCAATGTGCCGTCGGGCGCATAAAACAGATAGGCTTTCTCGCTGAAATCAAGTCCACACTCGTCTATCTTGCCAACATGCAAGAGTCCCTTGAACAGGGTCTTGTTGTCTATGCCATTTGTCTTGCCGAAATCAATGGCAATGACAGATGTCACATCGGCAGGAATGGAAGCGACATAATCGCGGTTGGAACACGAAGTCAACAGACATTGCAGAGCACCAAACACCAATATTATATGGGGGAAAAACTTTATACGCCTCATCTTCTTTACCTCTCACTATTCACTTTTCTCAGGCAGAGCTGCGCCATCATGACAGCACTTAACCCAGCCGTCTCCGTTCGAAGTCGGCTCTCGCCAAGACTAACCGACACGAAACCGTGGTCAATGGCCATTTGTACCTCATCGATGGAGAAATCGCCTTCCGGCCCAATCATCACAACAACATCTTCATCGTCTTGTAGGTCGGCTTTTGACAGATTGTGGAATAAATCTGTACGTGGTACTTCCTCATAACAATGGGCAATATACTTGCGACCCTTAAAAGGTTGAGTGACAAATTTTCGGAAATCGATCATCGCATTCACACAAGGAAGCCACGGCTTGCGACTTTGCTTGACCGCAGAAACGACAATCTTCTCGATGCGGTCGACGCGAAGAACCTTGCGTTCGGAGTTACGACATTCCAAAAAAGTCAACTCGTCAAATCCCACCTCGGTAGCCTTCTCTGCCATCCACTCCATTCGCTCCATCATCTTTGTCGGGGCGATCGCCAGATGGATGCGCGAGTGCCAGGTCTTCTCCTGAGGCTGGACGTCAAGGATGCGATAGTGACAATGTTTCTTGTCGGTGGCGATGACCTCGGCACGGAAAAACATTCCCTCACCATCCATTAAGAATATCTCATCGCCTTCGCGAAGACGCAACACACGAATTGCATGTAACGCTTCTTCTGCGGGCAATTCAGTCTGCTTTTCGGCATTGGGGACAAAGAAATAACGAGCCTCTTTCATATCAACGACTGTTGTTGTCTACTTTAGATGATTCGTTTGACCGGCGACGCTGTTCGTCGCGAAGATAGGAAGCCAACTCGTAGTTCTCATCCTCTACAGCCTTCTCAAGTGCCTTGTTGAGCATTTCGTTGCTGATGGTATTCACTGGTATCGACATGCCTGTTGCCGACTCATCGTAAGGAGAACTCTGTATCTCCATCAGCTTTGTCTCAATGTAAAGCGGCACATTCGAAATGAGCGACAACAGTACGGCGTCGCTGGCAGGGATCGGGAAACGGTCGAACGTGACATCATTGTAAAGGACTGCTTTGTAATGCCCTTCCGACAATCCGTAAATAACGAGGTCGAACGAGCCGTCAACCATTCGTGCGACAACCTGCCAGAGCGTTTCCGAAAGCATGCTTGGCAATGGGCGGCCGGCAAGACGCATCTGAAACTGGTTGAGCGTCACACGGTTGCAAGTAACTGCAATCTGACGTTTCTCATCCTCGTCGACAAGAATCAGCAATCCTACCTCGTCCGTGCCGACAATCTCGGTGACGCTCTTTAGTTTCAGACGTATCCTGCTCATTTACGTTTATTTGACTAATGATTTATTTCCGGTCGGGATGGAATACCAACGCAAAGGCTACACCGACAACCAGAGCAAAGCCTGCGAAAATGAACCAACAGGTCTGCCAATCGCCCATCAGGAAGCCAGCATCGTTCCACTGGCAGAAGTGATTGACGATTTCACCAGCAGCCAACGTACCGATCGTCGCGCCGATACCATTTGTCATCAGCATGAACAATCCCTGTGCCGATGCCTTTATTTTCGGTTCACACTCCTGGTCTACAAACATGGCACCCGAAACGTTGAAGAAGTCGAAAGCCACACCATAGACGATACAAGAAAGAATGAACAACATCACACCCGGCATTGCGGGGTTGCCGATACCGAATAAGCCAAAACGGAATACCCATGCAAACATCGACATGAGCATGACGACCTTGATGCCATAACGCTTCAGGAAAAACGGAATCATCAAGATGCACAAAGCCTCGCTGATTTGCGAAATCGACGTCAGCAACGTTGCGTTATTGGCGGCAAACGAGGTAGCTACCAGCGGATCTAAACTACCTTTGAAACTGGTGATAAAGGGACCGGCATAGCCATTGGTCACCTGTAGCGACATTCCGAGCATGGCCGAGAAGATGAAGAACAAAGCCATCTTCCGCGTCTTGAAAAGCTTGAAGGCATTAAGACCAAGCATCTCGGAAACAGAAGAAGCTGGTTTCTTTTCCAACTCACACTTGGGAAGTGTAAAGGTGTATAGGAACAAAACGATGCTCAGCAAACCTGAGACAAAGAATTGCATGTGAGTATATTGAAATTTGTGAGCGTTCTCTGCGAAGGTGAACGAAAACGAACCGTTCTCCCAAACGGCACAGTTCACAAACCACATGGTAGCGATGAAACCAACCGTACCCAAGACACGAATCGGCGGGAAATCCTTCACGGTGTCAAGCCCGCTCTTCTTAAGCGCAGAAAAGGCTACGGTGTTAGCCAAGGCTATCGTCGGCATGAAGAAAGCGACACTCAAGGTGTACATGGCTATGAACGCCGACTTATTGGGAAGCTCGTTACCAAAGCCGGCACTTTCTCCCATATACCAGCAGCAGAGCATAGCTGCACCCGCAATCAGGTGACAAATACCCAACAACATCTGCGGCTGAACCTTTCGGTCAGCAATGATGCCCATGATGGTCGGCATAAAAATTGAAACGATGCCCTGCAAGGCATAAAACCAGGAAATCTGAGCGCCAAGGCCTGCTGAACCAAGGTAATTTCCCATACAAGTCAGATAAGCACCCCAGACTGCAAACTCCAGGAAGTTCATCACTGATAGACGAATTTTCAAGTTCATAGTATGAATTTCGATTAATATTAATATTTTCAGCCGCAAAGATAATGATTTTTACCTAATAATAAAAAAGGTTTGAACGTTTTTTGGAAAAATAAAACATTTTCATGGCTCACATCTCAATAACAATTACTGAAAACAATCTCATTTCCCCCAAATCATAAAGAGATGAAAAACCGTCAAAACACTCGGAAAAAACGGATATAAAAAAATTGATTGTCTCACGACAATCAATCCTTTACTAACCTTAATAATCTAATACCATGAAAAACACAATGCAAATATAGATATTTCTCGCTAACAATCAAAAACATACGAAAAAAACAAGCCGTTTTATAACATAAATTAAACAAAAAAACTCCAAATTTAAAATTTATTCACAAAGAAAGGACATTTTTTATTATATATTCCTGATTTACAATAGCAAACCATCAAAGGTAAATCGAAAATAAATATCAAGGAATAATTACACAAATATCAATAAAAAAAAAGCCTGACGTAACGCCATCAGCACTTCATATTTCAGTTAGAGCGGTAAACGGGGCTCGAACCCGCGACCCTCAGCTTGGGAAGCTGATGCTCTGCCAACTGAGCTACTACCGCAAACCGCATCTATTTTCAACAAAAGACCTTTGTATTTTGAGCCGATACCCGGACTCGAACCGGGGACCCACGCATTACGAATGCGTTGCTCTACCAACTGAGCCATATCGGCCTTCCTGTT
The DNA here is from genome assembly GCA_902776685.1 of uncultured Prevotellaceae bacterium. Lineage (GTDB taxonomy): Bacteria > Bacteroidota > Bacteroidia > Bacteroidales > Bacteroidaceae > Prevotella. Next base: position 1,404 of record CACYRB010000086.1, on the reverse strand, counting down.
TTAAGCGGATGCAAAGGTAATACTTTAAATTAAAAATTGGAAAAATTAAAATAAGATTTTCTTAATTGTTAACTTTTATTAGTATTTCCATCTTTTTATTTCTGGTCGAAACGATACTCTACAAAGGCTTCCATAGCTTCATAGCACGCCAGCCCGAGGTCGTCGTAAAGCTTTGCCGTTGCTCGGTTACGGTCTTCGGCGCGTTGCCAGAAGAGTCGTTCATCTTTGCCCAAGAAAGGAGCACTCTCCATCTGCGACTGATGCTTCAATATAGCATTGCGTTTCTGGCGAAGTTCTTCAGGACTCATGGGAACACACATCTCGATGTTTTCGATTTCCCACTCTGCCCACGCTCCACGATACATCCACACGCGGCAATCGTTGAGCCATGCGGCCGAACACTTCTGCTCTTCATCGATGGCCGCAAGAACAGCATCGGTACATTTCCGATGCGTGCCATGCGGGTCAGCTAAATCACCGGCCACATATATCTGATGAGGTTTGATTTTGGCAATCAACTCGCGTACGATGTTTACATCTCTCTCCCCCATCGGCAGTTTTTCGATGCGACCGCTTTCATAGAAAGGCAGGTCGAGGAAATAAACCCGCTCAAGCGGGATATGGTTGTAGGCACAAGCCGTTCGGGCCTCACCTCGACGAATGAGTCCTTTAATGGTGAGCAGGTCGCGCGAATCAAGATCACCGTCTTTCTTATTTTTGAGGAATGTCTTTATTTCATTATATTTCTCAACGATAACTTTGTCTGAATTGTCGCCGAAGAGTTGGTTAAACCCATTGATGAAGTGCATGAAGCGGGTCACCTCCTCGTCTCCTACCGCGATATTCCCACTGGTTTCATAGGCTATATGCACCTCGTGGCCTTGGCTGACAAGCCGTTGAATGGTTCCTCCCATGGAGATAACGTCGTCGTCGGGGTGAGGCGATAATACCAATATCCGCTTTGGGAAAGGCTTTGCGCGTTCCGGCCGATGGGTATCGTCGGCATTGGGCTTGCCGCCTGGCCATCCCGTGATGGTGTGCTGGAGGTCGTTGAAAATCTTTATATTAGCGTTGTAAGCCGACCCATAGAGAGCAAGCAACTCACTCAATCCGTTTTCATTATAATCCTTGTTCGTCAGTTTCAGTATGGGTTTTCCAGTCAGTTGGCACAACCAGACCAATGCTGACCTGACCAGTTTATCATCCCACGAACATGAGGAGACGAGCCATGGGTGAATGATGCGTGTCAGACGCGAGGCTGCCGCCAAGTCGGTAACAACATGAGCATCGTTGTGGGTCTGGAGGAAGGTAGCAGGAATCGAATCGCTCACAGTACCCTCAACGGTGTATTGAATCTGCTCGGCTTTCTCCTCGCCCCATGCGGTAAGGTAAATCTTTCGGGCA
>CACYRB010000085.1 GCA_902776685.1 uncultured Prevotellaceae bacterium | reverse complement strand
CACCATCTTGCGCATCTCACCCTTCGAGGGGAACACGGGAGCAGCCGTGGTGAGCAGTTCGATAGCGGGCTGACCGAGCTGGTCGGCAGCAATCTCATAGTGAGGCACACCATCGAAGACGTCGAGGAACGTCTGCTCGTCGAGGCGCTCGAGGGCTTCCTTCGTGGCCTTGCCGAAGAGGATGTTGGAGGCTTCGATGGCCATGTCGAGGGCTTCGCGACCGTGCACCATCACGGTGACCTCCTCGCCGAGGCGGCGCTGCAGCATGCGGCGGCCGGGATCCTGACGGTGCTCCTCTATGAGGGCGTCGATGGTCTCCTTGTCGAGCGAGGTGAAAATCTTGATGTACTTCTCGGCTTCCTCGTCGCTGACGTTGAGCCAGAACTGATAGAAGCGGTAGGGTGAGGTGCGCTTCGGGTCGAGCCACACGTTGCCCTGCTCAGTTTTGCCGAACTTCTTACCGTCGGCCTTGGTGATGAGCGGACAGGTCAGTGCGAAGGTCTCCACCTCGTTGCCCAGCGTGCGGCGAATGAGTTCCGTGCCGGTGGTCATGTTGCCCCACTGGTCGTTGCCTCCGAGCTGCAGCTTGACGCCCTTGTGCTGATAGAGATAGAGGAAGTCGTAGCCCTGCAGGAGCTGATAGGTGAACTCGGTGAAGGAGAGTCCGTCGCGGGCGGTGCCGTTGAGTCGTTGCTGCACGCTCTCCTTGGCCATCATGTAGTTGACGGTGATGTGCTTGCCTACCTCGCGGGCGAAGTCGAGGAAGGTGAAGTCTTTCATCCAGTCGTAGTTGTTGACCATCTCGGCGGCATTGGGCTCTTTCGAGTCGAAGTCGAGGAATTTGGCTACTTGTGCCTTGATGCACTCTTGGTTGTGGCGTAGGGTCTCGTCGTTGAGCAGGTTGCGCTCTTGGCTCTTTCCGCTGGGGTCGCCAATCATGCCTGTAGCACCGCCGACGAGGATGATGGGCTTGTGGCCGCAGCGTTGGAGGTGGCGAAGCATCATGATGCCACAAAGGTGTCCGATGTGGAGTGAGTCGGCGGTGGGGTCGGTGCCGAGGTAAGCCGTGACCATTTCTTTCTGGAGCAGTTCTTCGGTGCCGGGCATGATTTGCGCCAGCATACCGCGCCATTTCAGTTCTTCTACAAAATTCTTTCTCATATCATTTTTTTCTTCGTTCTTCATTCTTCATTAGCGAAGCGCCTTACGGTACCGGGTCGTAGCCTGAGCCTCCCCAGGGGTGGCAGCGCAGGATGCGGCGTGTGGCCAGCCACAGACCTTTCAGCGGGCCGTGCTTCATGAGTGCCTGTCGGGCATATTCCGAGCAGGTGGGTGTAAACCGACAGGAGGGTGGGGTGAAGGGTGTGATACACCGCTGATAGAAGACGATGGGCAGTGCGAGCAGCCATGCGATGGCGTGCGACACGGTGTGGATGGCTTTCTTCAGGGTGTTGTTCATTGCTTTTCATTGATTCGTTGCAGAATCGTCTTTACGCGATTCTCCACTTCTTTGGTGGAGAAAATCTGGTCGCTGAGCCAGATGAATGCCACGAGCAGCGTCTGGTCGCCGGGCTGCATGGCTTTCTCGAGCAGTTGTTTGTTGTTGCGATAGGCTTCGCGCAGCTGGCGCTTGATGCGGTTACGCTTGACGGCCTGCTTGAAGTGGCGCTTGGGTACGGTGACCATGACTTTTGCCCTGGCATTGTCGACCGATGGAACCGACATGTAGACGGCTCTGACGGGGTATGCCGACAACGACTGACTCTCTCCGCTGTTGAAAAGGCTGTCGGTCAGTTTCCGGCTGCAGAGTCGTTCTTCCTTCCTGAATTTCATTTTTTGTTTTTCCTGCTCAGGTAGTCGTCGAGAGCGCTGGTCATCGACGGGCATTTCTCGGTAGGAGCCTGCAGGTCGAGTCGCAGTCCGGCATCTTCGACGGCCTTTGCCGTAGAGGGTCCGAAGGTTGCAATGCGCAAGTCGCCCTGCTTGAAGTCGGGGAAGTTCTTCGTGAGGGCCTGGATGCCGTTGGGGCTGAAGAAGACGAGCATGTCGTAGTCGAAGTTTTTGATTTCCTCTTCGGTGAAGTCGTTGCTGACGGTGCGATACATGACGCACTCGGTGTGCTGCAGTTTCTTCGAGTCGAGCAGTTGCTTGATGGCATCGTTGTGCACGCTGCTTTGCGGCACGAGATATTTCTCGGTCTTGTGCTTCACCATGGTGGGCAGCAGGTCTTCAAACTTTCCTGTTGTTCCGTAGAACACTTTGCGCTTGCGATACTGCACATACTTCTGTATGTAGAGCGATATGGTTTCGGTGACGCAGAAGTATTTCATGTCTTCCGGAATAGTCACGCGCATTTCTTTTGCCAGATTGAAGAAGTTGTCGATGGCATGGCGCGAGGTGAAGACGATGGCCGTGTGGTCGAGGATGTTCACCCGTTGCTGGCGAAACTCGCGTGCGGTGAGTCCTTCTACCTTGATGAAGGGGCGGAAGACAAGCTCCACTTTGTGCTTTGCAGCAATGTCATAATAGTGAGATTTCTCACTCGTGGGCTTTGGTTGAGAAATAAGAATCTTCTGTATCATTTTTTTGTTGTACTAATTTTCAATCAGCAATCTACTACTTAAAATAGTTGCCCGAGACGACCAGACATGCCAGCATGGCGAAGAGGGGTACGATTTCGAGCGCACAAAAGTACAAAAAAAATTGCAGATAAATAGCTTTTTTGCTGAAAAAGATTAAAAATGACTTGTAAAATGCCAGTAATTTGAACAGAATGACAATTATGGCAACGCAAGTGAGTGTTGTTTTGACGGATAGGTTGAAATAGGCATCGAGCAAAACCAGCGGGTAGAGCACTACGCCGATGGTGGAAAACGAGAACAGCATGAACTTCATCCACTGGCGTGTCTGCTTCTTGTCGAAGAACACCCAGCCGGTGAGTTGGTAGAGCACGACCTTGAGGATGAAGTAGAGCAGGATGACGACGCCGAAGACGATGATGGCGATGTGCTGGTCGTCGACCAGGTTGGCGGCAATCTTGTCGCGCATGCTGAAGAAGCCGATGAGGGCTCCGAGCAGGCAGGTCTGCATGACGAAGAAGAGCAGGAATCGCAGTTCCGATGCTGTTTCGCTGATTTCGGTGGTTTTCTCGCTCGGCTGTCGGAACATGGTCTTCAGCTGCAGCACGATGAAGCGTGCCGACTGCGAGAAGCCTACGACGGCCACGATGAAGCAGAAAATCAGGATGGTGCTGATGATGTCATCGCGAGCAATGTTGTAGGGTATGGGGTCACCCGCCACGCCCTGCTGTCCGCCTTTGATTTCGGGGTGATAGTAGGGCTTTCCTTCGAAGAACGTTCCGCTTCCGAATTTCTGGAAAACCATGTCGGCCATCGACTTCGGCACGGGATGTCCGGGCAGGTGGAGCGTGTCGGGCTGCGAGCTCCAGTTGATGGGGGCGGGCTTGAAGTTAGCCTGAATAGCCGAGTCCAGCTGTGCAGGTGTGGCATCTTTGGGCAGCTTGCTCACCACCTTCGCAGTAGAAAATCCGGCTCCGCCGTCTTTCGCGGGCGGCGGAGCTGATGGGGTTGGGTGTACTGGAATCGAATCGTTCATAGTTCATCGTCCGTAGCTCATTCAAGTTTCGCAAGCTTCGCTTGCCCAGGAGTTAACGGGAGTTAGCCGACTGTGTCGGCGGAAGTTAACAGGAGTTAGCGGACGATAGTGCTCGCGATAGGAAAAACTAATGTCCGTTAACTCCACAGGTCGAAGACCTGTTAACTTCATATAACTCCTGTTAACTACTAACATGCGAAAGTTGTGTAAACTATGAACTCTCTACGTTGTGTTTATTTCAGCCCGAATGCTTTTTTGATTTCGTCCACGCGGTCGAGCTTTTCCCAAGTGAACAGCTCAACGTCGATGGTTCGCGTTTCGTGATAGTTGCTGGTGAACGTTTTTTTCACGATTTCGTTCTTCCTGCCCATGTGTCCGTAGGCAGCCGTCTCGAGATACATGGGCTGGCGCAGCTTCAGTTGTCGCTCGATGGCCTTCGGCCGCAGGTCGAAGAGTTTGGCAATCTTGTCGGCAATCTCGCTGTCGCTCAGCTCGACATGGCTGCGACCGTAGGTGTTCACGTAGATGCTCACGGGCTCTGCCACGCCGATGGCATAGCTCACCTGCACCAGCATCTCGTCGCTCACGCCGGCGGCCACCATGTTCTTGGCAATCCAGCGGGCGGCATAGGCAGCCGAGCGGTCCACCTTGCTCGAGTCTTTTCCCGAGAAGGCTCCACCACCGTGTGCACCTTTTCCGCCGTAGGTGTCGACGATAATCTTTCGGCCGGTCAGTCCGGTGTCGCCGTGCGGTCCGCCGATGACGAACTTGCCGGTGGGGTTGACGAAATATTTGATGTCGAAGCCGAAGAGGTCGAGCACGCGCTGCGAATGGATGCGTTTCTTCACGCGGGGGATGAGTATGTTGATGACGTCGTCCTTGATGCGTGCGAGCATGGGCTCGTCGGCGTCGAACTCGTCGTGCTGTGTCGAGACGACAATCGTGTCGATGCGCTCGGGCACTCCCTCGTCGCTGTATTGCACGGTGACCTGACTCTTCGAGTCGGGGCGCAGATAGGTCATCTCCTTGCCTTCGCGGCGTATGGCTGCCAGCTCTTCTACGAGCAGGTGGGCCAGATAGAGCGTCACCGGCATGTAGGTCTCTGTCTCGTTCGTGGCATAGCCGAACATCATGCCCTGGTCGCCTGCGCCCTGGCTTTCTTCCTCCGGTCGGTCAACGCCTCGGTTGATGTCCTCGCTCTGTTCGTGGATGGCGGTCATGATGCCGCACGAGTTGCCGTCGAACTGATATTCCGACTTTGTATAGCCGATGCGGTTGATGGTGCGGCGTGCGATGGTCGGCAGGTCGATGTACACGTTCGAGTGTACCTCGCCCATGATGACCACCTGTCCGGTTGTCACAAACGATTCTATGGCTGTGCGGGCCTGCGGGTCGTAGGCCAGAAACTGGTCGAGCAGTGCGTCGCTAATCTGGTCGGCCACTTTGTCGGGATGGCCTTCCGATACTGATTCTGATGTAAACAAATATGACATAATGCTTTGTTCCTTTCTTTCGTTTTCAATTCAGGGTGCAAAGGTAGTGCAAATCGAATACAATACAAAATAAAAAATGGAATTTTTATTTTTATTGTTGAGATGCAGCCTATCTTCGACCGCAGGTCAAAGGTACGATTAAGTGAGCGAAAAACCAAATTTATTTGAGTTTTTTCCGAGCGAGAGTATCTTCGGCCGCAGGTCAAGGTACAAAATTAATTCATAATTACTTTACCCGCTTCGCGACAGTGACCGTTGGTTTATAATGCATAATTTTTCGAAATTAATAATTTCTCTGCAACCCGTAACGATGTTCTGATTGAAATTCCGAATCTTAATGTTTCAGGAACCTATATGGGCCATATAACTGAGCTATATGGGCCATATAACCGAGCTATATGGGCCATATAACTTTCCGAAAGATTGTGTTTCGATGATTCGTAAGTAAATTTACCTTTTCACCTTTTATTATTCATTTTTCCAACCACTCAATGGGGAAAACCTCGCACAGAGCCTTCCTTGTCGTGTCGGTGGAGCTGTCGGGGTAGCTGGCCAAGGCCCGCACGGCTTTCAGTCGGTCGGCCAGTTGCGACTGGTGCGCCTGCATCTGACGGTTCAGCTTGGCATAGACCGACTTGTCGGCAGGTTTGTCGGCCATAGCCTGCTCGGTGAACTGCAATGCGGCCGACAGACCGTCGCACAGATAGACAGCCAACACCTTTACGCCAGCCAGACTGCGCAGGTCCTTGCTCGTTGTCCGTCCCGTTGCCCTCTCCACCTGCAACGCCTTCAGCTGATTCAGGATGCGGGCGGTGCGGCTCGACGTGCCGACCTTCCCCTCAGCCACAAACTGCTCCACAATCGGAATCAGGTTGGCAGAGGTCTGCTGCACCGTTGTCAGTCGCGCCCAGTCCTCATCGGTCAGTCGGGTGCCCTCAGCATACTTCAATCGGAATTGCAGTTGTTCAATAAGGTTCTCGTTCTGCCAGAACATCTCCTCCTCGTCACTCTCCTTGAGCGATGGCGACCCGATGTCGTGCGTCCGCAGCTTCTCGTCGATAAGCGCTATCACACGTTCGTATTGCCGATGGGCACGATCCTGACGGTCGGCCATGTCGAGCGTCATCGCCAACTGCAGGTGCAGGGCAATCTCGTTGCGGCCGTTGTAGCCCGGTCGATAGACCAGTGCCTTGGCAGCCTCGGCATCGCGCCACAGGTTCAGTCGGCTGTATTCGCGGGCCGAACGGTCGATGCGCATCACGGCATCCTCGGCCTTACCCTGTGACACAAGCATCCGCGTCAGGGCAACCGCCGTCTCCTTATGCTCTGGGTAGAAGGCAAACACCTCATCCAGCTCCTTCACTGCGTCAGCCATCATGACGGGCGACAATGGCTTCGCCTCAGCCATGTCGGTATAGCGACGCGTCTTCTCAATCAGCGGACGAAGATGATAGGGCACACCCGTGCGACGGTTGACCAGCGGGATGACGCACCCCACGCGGGCATCGACCTTCTGCGTGTTCTTATATCCGGGAAACCACAGCGGCATCTTCGGCAACGTCGTCTTCAAAGCCTCGGCCAAGGCAGGATGCAACCCCTCGGGAGTCTCTACACTACACAGCGAACCATCCTTTCGGATGATGAAACTCACCTCGGCCTCCTTTACCTTCTCAGCCTGCCAAGCCTCCTCCGGATAGCGGAAGTGCTGCGCAAGAAACTTGTCCAAGCCCTGGTTCAGTCCGTTGGGAAAATGAGGCGGGAAGTCCACAGGGTCATACACCTTCAAGGTGATGTCCACTTCGTTGCTCTTCTGTGCCTGTCCCACAAGCACGCAACACAAAAAACCTAAAAACAATATTACCTTTTTCATCGTCTCAATAATTAATAGTTTATCGTTGATGGCTCATCATTTCCGTTCTCATCTAAAAACCAATTCCCACTCTTGACCTTTAAGGCCTGTAGCCATTGCCCCTCCGATTAAAAGTTAGCCATGACAGCCTATCGCTTAAAATCGTGGAAGAAATGCTTATAGGCAGGTGGCAGTTCGCTCCGTTTCCAAGTTTCCACAAGGTTTGTTTCATTGGCAATCAGGTTTACCGTATTCTCATCTATCCAATTGATGACATTCTTTTGATTGTTAATCACCAACATATCAGCATTTTAGAAAACCGCAGGCATGATAACACCGTTGAGGCGCATGAGTTGACCTTGATTGTTCACACCGCTTGCGATAAACGTAAGGACATGGTTGTCATTGACAATCTTATAGACCTCGAATCCATCTTCCGTCTCCACTTTCCACAACCCGTTAAAGTCGCCTTTGCTTTTCCCGTTGGGAGTCATCAGACCATTGAAAATACAGTTGGCATTTTCAGAAAACGGAGCCCTGCGTTCATACCATTCCGTCACCCAGCCGCCTTCAGGAAACCAGGGCTGGAAAGAATAAGCCGAATACCATTTCAGCGTAAAGTGCTCGGCATTGCTTTCGTAAACCCATATACCCAATTTCTCCGCACTGCGGTCCCCCGTGTAATTAAAGACCTGACGGTCGGGGCTATACAGGTCAAAAACAAAAATGCTACTTTCGGGCAGTTTCCTCTCCTTAACAATCAGCATCAGACAAACACTGTCACCGCAGAGTTTGTACTGGTCAAGAGGAGCCTCTACTATCTCACCACTTTTAATCGTGGTCTTCACCAACTTATAGATACCCCGCGGGTTTTCCGTCTGGCCTGAGATGTTACCTGCTGCAACAGTCAGCAAGGTCAGCATCATTAAAAATCTTGTTCTAATACTCTTCTTCATTTTTACCTTATTTAATGCTATTCTTTTTTCTCCTTTAGTGTCTGATGTTGTTTTGTGAATTTACATGACGAGCAAAAATTTGGAAAGACTTTCCATATCCTTAAACTCATACATTTTGGCATTGCCTACGCCACGCTTGCGCTCACGACTTCGGCCCTCGCGCACTTTCGTCATCATCGTTGCCACGTCGTTGTTCTGGCCTGTAAAGGAAAAGGTCTTTTCCTTCAGATCGTCAATGATGTTGCAAACCTCGTCTGCAAACGAGCGAGACATGAAACCGATACCCTCGAAATCAATCGTTACCTCGTTGGCATTGTCGTTGATGCGGGCGCGCAGTTCTGACGCTCTTGAACGTGTATATAGGTCTGCGCTGTAAATGTCATGTAGCCTGATAATTTGTTTCATACCTTTGTCTCCTTTATTCTAATCTAAATAGTCAATGTAATTAAAATCCGCAGGCAATACCACTGGGATGCGCATGAGGATGACGGTGCCGTTCCAACGGTAAATGTTCTTCAGATTGATATAATCGTTAGCATTATTTTCGTAGCGATGGAATGCTCCACCAGATAGCATAAAGAAAGCTCCCTTCATACCTACGACGAGCATCTCTTTCGACGTGGAGATGCCGTAGCCACGGTTCTCGGCATCGGGGAGGTTCTTGGTAGAATAGCCTTCATTAGCAAGTTTCAAGGCTTCGGCCTCGTTACCGTCGATTTCTTCCTGATAGAGCTTGGCTCGTTCGAAACTACCAGCCACGGTAATACCCGTATCAGCAATACAAAGGTCTATCACCCCCTCGTGATCTAAATATTGCGAAAATATGTAGCCGTTGGGGCTCTGCGAGTGCTCGTATATATTGTCGAGCAGTTCACTAATCAGGTAGCTTAACGCCGAGCTGCCGCCCTGACCAATATTTGCCTGCTTCATGAGTACAGATTTTATCATGGAGCCGAATGTATCCTTGTTAGAATCTGTCATGGCAAAACTACAAAGAGGCAAATAAGATTTGTCCGTGTATTTCTGCATAACGGATTCAATATCCTCTCTCTTCTCTTGGCCAAAATGTTGCATACGATTGAAACAGATGCTGTTCAGGTACGATTGGATGCGCAGTGACATATTGATGCACTCGATATTTTTACCCGAAGTATTCTTGTAGATGGCCAGCGGAGCCAAGAAAAAGGGATGCAGAAAGGTGACGCCTGCAAAGTCCCATTGTACGACATCAGCAGCTTCAGTCTCGGCCATCACCTTAATCAAGTAATTGAAGCTGTAGCCTATGCGCACCTCTTCGCTAACATTTGGAATCTTTACAATTACTGTTTCTGCCATTTCTATAATATTTCACGTTGCAAATATATACAAAAGTTTTGGTTTATGCAACTATTAAGAAAAGAATTTCCCTCATGCCCAAAACAGACTTTTCGTACCCCATTGTGGAAGTAACGATATGCAGTGTCAACAAGTTCCAACTCCTCGGGGGAATTCTCTTTCACTCTTTCCCTGATTTTCTCAAATCTTGAACGTGTAGACTCTTTATCGCATATGGTTGAAAACACGAACTGCCAGAACTGCATACGATGTCCTTTCCTAAGAGTCATAAGGTAAGACATTATTTCCTTTGTTTTTGAAATCAGTTTCTCTCCCACAAGGATTTTCAAATAATTTGGTGCATCGGCATCAATTCTTGCACCCACGCATAGGTCCACAAGTCTGCGGTAATATGCCGTATCAGCAACAGCATTCAGTTTTCCGAAAGCTTGAACATGCTTGTCAGCCAAACTATACATGGTAAGGTCAGAGTTCTCTCCACAGTATTGGTATGTGCATATATACTCAGCCCATGTACGTGGAAAAGCATCGAAGAACGCTCTTTGAAGACGGGCATCCGAGGGATTTCTTTCTAACTTTCGAAACGAGGTATTCAGCCTGAGGGTGTCAACAGGCTGATATACGTTTTGACTATTAATTGCCACCAAATTTACTGATAGTAGTAAAAACAATAAGACGGCACGGTTTTTAAACAGGTCTGACATAGTATTTTATTTTTGTTACATTATTAATTTAAATTCAGGTATTGATACGAAACATCTAAAATTTTTGCTGTTACACAATTGTCTTTTTTGTGTAAAAGATATCGGGCAATCTTGTTCTATTCTCCACTGAAAGAGCGTATTTCCAATTCTAATCCTCTGTCAGTTTTTTCGAGGGAAGTAATCTTATCTCGTTGCATACCGTTCTATTCAATATCAAAATATTTGGAAACAGTCTCTACAGGTACGTCTTTCAATATCATTGTCAATCCCTCTTCGTTTTCAATAGGATATCCGTAGTTTGCTACAGCAACAATCTTTATCGTATCTTTACCAATTACAGTGCTCACCTGCTGCTCAGCAGCAGATAAATCATACACATTCTTCCCGTCAACCCAATATTTGTCGCCATTACATTCAATCTTTACAGGGCGAAACCAATCGCATCCTAAACCGGACGTATGAATATACTCCTCACCAACTTTTAGAATGTCAACAAACAAATTATTATTTTGCAAGAAGCCTCGCCTTGTTGAATGGTATTTATAGATACCCCGCGGTTTTTCCGTTTGTCCTGAGATGTTACCTGCTGCAACAGTCAGTAAGGTCAGCGTCATTAAAATTCTCGTTCGTTTCATAGTTGTTAGGTTATTATTAATAATTCCATTGGCAAAGATAACAATAAAATCCATTACGCCCAAATAAATTGAATCCAAAAATTTTTTTTCCGGACAACAATGAGTTAAAATAATATACGCGGGCCGGTATTGCGGTCGTAGAGTTTTCCGCTGTAATAATAGTAGGCATCCTTCATCGTCGACAACAGAGCTGGATACTGCCAACTGAACCGTCGGCTGAGGTTTTGTAGCTCATAGGGTTTAGTCAGTTCGTAATACCATCCGAAGTAAAATCGCCAAAAGCCGAACTGATAGGCCGTGCTCCTTGACGACAGACAGGAGAAAAGTTTTTCGCAATTACCGCCTTCCTTTTCGTAGTCACTGAGCAAAAGGGCTATTTCTTCGCGAAATGCGTTCCAGAGATGGCGTGCTTTGGGAGAGTCTTCGCCTTCGTCAACAATGTCTATTATCTTATTGATGTAATTCCTTTTGCCAATTTTGTCCAGTTTGAAAAAAGCCTTTAGGTGTTGCTCACTGTTACAGAGCATGGTCATGTCGTAATTCGGTTCAAGCCGGAACTGATACAGGTCAACAAGGTCGTCCCAGTTGTCGGGGAAAGCCTCGAAGTATGCTGCCTGTGCAAAACTGTCTACAGGATTTTCCTGAAGGCGGGCGTATGCCTCATTGATGCGTTTGTGTGAGACAGATATATATGGTTGCCCTATGGCATCACGGTTGTCGCTGATGCGGAAAGCCTTTCGGGGAAAGACGAGGTCTTCTATCACGTAGCCGTCATAAGCTCCTTCGGTGTAAAGCGTGTTCGTTTTTGCCCGAACAAATGCACGGTAACTTAGAAGCGTGCCGTAGACACTGTTTTTGTCACAATGGGTGATAATCGTGTCCTTCACCGAAATCGTAACCCTGTTATGATTGCCAACATAATTCTTCATGTCCTCTATATAGATGGCCGTCCGGTGCTCCGCACTTCTCGGACATATAAAAAGCTGATCATCAATCCAGCCATCTTCGTGGTAAGTTGTGGCAAAGGCCTCTGTGAGACCTTTGCCGAAACGTGTAACAAAGTCTTTTTGCGTTCGGTAGACAATCGTAACGACACCATCTTCGTAAACATATTTCCCACCATAATAATATTTGTACTTCTCTTTGTCCAGACATGTTTTGTTAAAGAAAAAGAACTTCTCAAGATATTCCTGTGGTATCTCTTTCCCTGTCGGATGCACGTTGCCAGTGTATTGCGCTCTTAACATAAGCTGCCCGTCCCATTGAAAGTCATATTGGCGAGCGTCTGGGAAATTACTCAGGAAATCTGAAAAACTATCATGCCGGTCAGAGGCTATTGCATGACAACTGATTACCAGCAGCAGAAAAAACAAAAAGACGAGTCTGTTCATTTATATTTAATTTTATTTTATAAAAAGTTTTTTCGTTTGTTTCTTTGGGGCGTGCTTAGAATCTTTGAAGTCGAGCCAGGATTTTATGGCTTCCAGATAGAACTCCTTAAAATGCTTCCATGTGCCAAAGGCTTTTTCTATCATGTCGTCGAGAGAATCTGTTTGGTAGTTTTGCTTAAAGATGCCATAGGAACACTTCCCGTTGTTTGTTATCCCATAGTAGCGATAGACGGGACATTGGTCAAGGTGCCGAAAGTCATCGCCGAGAAGCTGAAAAAAGAAAATGCTGTCGGTTTCAACTATCAGCTTTTCGTTCATGTTGTTAACCGCGAAGAAACCCTTGTAAGGAGTGAACACGCTGGCATTCTCATGGTTGGTCAGCGTGAACAGCGTATCGCCATTCAACACATGAATGTCCAAATGTTCTGTGCTATGCCTGAATGCGGTCTCTATCATCGCATGATTAACGCCCACATACGGATACCAACGGACGACAGGGACGCGCTTCAGATGCTTCATGTCATTGTCAGACAACAGTTTGCACTGACGTTTGGCATAGTGTATATACAATCGGCAACGATAGTCCACGTTTTCTCCAGCTTTCTTCGCAGGAATCCATCTGGGAAAGCGTTGGATGAGGTTTGGCCAAAATTCTGGGATGGTGGTATCTGAACAAATCAGCATCTTATCATCACAGAGAGAACCGTCTTTCTTCACCGTAAACTCATATACGACAAAACCCTGGTTTAACGCATTGTACTGATCAAAGTCTATCTTCATAAACGATAGTAACGCATCAATCCCTCCAGGATATTGAGGTTGTTGAATCTCTGTTTCTTGTGCCGCGCAAACAACACTATTAATCGTAAGCAGAAAAAGGAACGCTGCTCTTAAGCATATCGTCACAAAAAATCTCGTTTGTTTCATAGTTGTTAGGTTATTAATGAAATTGCATTGGCAAAGATAACAATAAAATCCATTACGTCCAAATAAATTTCGACCAAATAGTCAATCTATTTTCACTTATCACTTAAAAGAGATAGCCCTACGATAGAAAGCCGGGCATTGACAGTAGGCATATCATAGACGAAATCCTTTTGTAACTGGTTGACAATTTCTTCAGTCTTTTCAATTCCGATAAATGGTTTTGTTTCTTGCTTTACGAAATCCCACCACAACCGATTGCATAAGTCCGTGGTACCGCGATTGAAATGGTCACACCCCGCTTTGTCATGGATACCCCTGTGAGCAGATTCCCTGCTCCTGACGAATTTCTGTTCAACTTCCGAGACAATGGTCGTCCACGTCGTGCGTTGCTCCCTATGGCAAAGTGGCAGTCGCCATTGCAGATAAACCGAAGCCGACAGCACAGGGGAGTCATATAGCATGTCGCTACGTAGGCTTTCCTCAGCGCAGTCAAACATCAGGGTGTCTATCTGTCCCAATATGCGGTCGGCCTCTCCGTTTACGAAATCGTGCTGCAACAGCCATGCCAGTCCGATGCCGATACCTGCATAGCCGTCGGCAACACCTGCCGTAAGGCTTTTCTTTTCGGCCATATACACCTCGTCGAGCACACGGTCCGCCCATGCCTCATATTGCCGCCTGCCCGTGTGGCGGGCATAGGCATAGAGAAACATCGCCGTTCCTGTCTTACCATGAAACAGTCCCACATCCTCCGTGCTCTCCAAGTTGCACGCTATCGTATTGGCTATCTTCTGTAACAATATTTCTTTCATTCCAAAAACTACTCATCACCGGGATCTTTCAGGTATAATACGTCCAAAAAGTTTACCCCATTGTGGAAGTAACGATATGCAGTGTCAACAAGTTCCAACTCCT
>CACYRB010000084.1 GCA_902776685.1 uncultured Prevotellaceae bacterium | reverse complement strand
TCAATGCAAGGCCAAGAAAAAAACTCGGATTCAAGGCTCCGGTTCAGACTTTTTTCATACCTTTGCAGACGTAGTTGCATTTTGGAGTTGAATCTTCGGGACTCAATTTTTGGGCAAAACATTTGGTAGTTCGGCAAAAACAATGTATCTTTGCAGCCGCAACCTAAAACTGCAGCCCGCGCTTGTGGCGGAATTGGCAGACGCGCCAGACTTAGGATCTGGTGTCTTACGACGTGAAGGTTCGAGTCCTTTCAGGCGCACAATCATTGAAATGTCGGCATAGCTCAGTTGGTTAGAGTATCACCTTGACATGGTGGGGGTCCTTGGTCCGAATCCAAGTGTCGACACAACGAAAAAGCGTGAAGCATCGAAACGATGCTTCACGTTTCTTTTTCAATACATAAGCTTTTGGAAAGTTATATGGGCCATATAACCATGCTATATGGGCCGTATAACTCACCTATATGGCCCATATAACATTCCGAAAGACCGTCGTTGGTCTGACAAGACATCAGAAGAGGCCGTGCTTCTTCTGCTGAATGTCAACCACAGCACGCTTGTTGCGCACGTAGATATAGATTTTTCCGCTACGTTTCTTCTTGCCGTTTTTCTCGCAGCGCACCACAATCTGGTCGTTGCTTTCGCGTGTAGCGCTAATCCACGGGTCGTGGGTCTCCACGCGCCAGCTGTTGTCGTTGGTGGTGACGCGAACGACCTGCACCTCTTCGCCTTTACCCTTGAAGGTGAGTTTGGCGGGACGCACCTCGAACTCGAGTGCTGCTTGAACGGGTTTGGTCTTATGTACCTTGAAACCGCCGTCGTTTTTCTGGGGCTTTTTGTTCTCGGGCTTGGTCTGCTGAGGCTTGGGGTTGTTGAGTGCGGCAATGGTCTTGTTGCACTTGGCTATCTGCGCGTCGCACTTGCTCTTGTTGGCTTGCGAGTCGAAGCACACCTTGGCTGCCTTAAACTTGGCAATGGCCTGGTTTTGCGAGGCAACCGTCTTTTTTTTCTGGAGGTTAATGCCCTGGTTGTAGAGCGACTGGCACTCGCTCTGTGCCACTGCTGTGACTAACGACAGATGGTAAACCAACAGCATCATGGACATTCTGATGGTCCATTTCATACTTTTTTTCATTATTGTCATCGTTTTTTATTTGTTCAAAACTACTTGTTGCTTATTAAATCCTTAATGGCATTGGCCTTTTTGAGTTTTACCGCAGCAGCCTCGACCTCATCCAACTGCGAGAGCTCGTCGGCCTTGGACTTCAGTTCGTCGTAGCGTTTGTTGAGCTTGGTCTCTAACTCGCCCAGTTTGCGGGTGAGCTCGTCGGAGGGCGACAACGCAATGGCTTGCTTGTAGTTCTTGTAGGCGTCGATGTAGGCATCTTCAAATGCCTCGCCGTGCTGGTTGCCTACGTTGACAAGGCTGTCGGCCTTGGCAGTCAGTACGGCCGTCTGATTATCGGTGCCCTGAGCCTCGGTGCCTTCGACGGTGTTGCTGGCAGGAGTAGTGCCGGCTGCAGGTGTGATGACTTCGGGCTTCGACTTGTCGCCGCCGAAGAGCAGCAGACCTGCGACGACTCCAATGACAACAAACACGCCTACGATGCTGGCAAGAACCCACGGATTCAGTCCGCCTGTCTTTTTCTTGTTGGCGGTTGCTTGCTTGGCTTGCGCCTCTTTCACCTCCTTCGGCGGTTCCTGGAACCCGGGTGAAGCTGGTGGGGGCTGAGGCGTTTGTGGTTCCTGCGGTGTTTGTGGCGCTTGCGGCTCCTGCGGTGTTATTGGAGGTTCCGGAACTTCCGGATGTTCTGGGTTTTCCGGAGCCGTCGGAGTTTCCGGAACACTCGGACTTTCCGGGGCTTCTTGTTTCTCTGGAACGTCGGGCGTTTCCTGCAAAACGGTGAGCACCGTCTTGCGCTTTTGCGGAATCTCCGGCTGTCTGGGCTGTGCCTGCTCCTGTTTCTTAATCTGGGCAAGGGCGTCGGCGGCAATCTGTTCCAACTGTTCTGCCGTCGGGCGGTCCCATGGATTCAGGCTCAGACATTTCTCGATGGTCTGACGAAGAAGGTCAGACACCTCGGCCTTGATGTTAGGAATCTCGGCACCGCGCTTGTGCATCAGTCCGCCGTCGTCGCCGAAAGGTGTGTCGCCGTCGAGCATCTCGTAGACCGTCGCGCCGAGCGAATAGATGTCGCTGGCCATGACGGGCGAGTTGTCTTTGCCAAATCGCTCGGGTGCCATGTAGGCAATGGTTCCGGCTGAGGCAAATGCCAGGCTCATGCTCTTGCGCAACGAAGCACGGACGTGAGAGCTCACGCCGAAGTCGGTAATCATGAATGTTCCGTCGTCGGCAATCATCACGTTGTCGGGCTTGATGTCCTGATGGATGATGGGCGGGTTCAGCTTGTGCAGGCAGTCGAGTCCAGCTGCCACGTCGTGCAGCAGATGCCACGCCTGTTTCTCGTCGAACTTCCCGATTTGGCTGAGGATGCTCCCGCGTCTGCAGAAAGGCAGCACGAGATAGGGCTTGCGGTCGCACGTGTCGTAATAGAGCGGCTTGAGCAGGTTCTTGTGGTTGGCGTTGACCACCAGCGAGAACTCGCGGGCAAACACGTCGAGGCCGGCATTGTCGAGTCCTGTAGCCGGGGCATATACTTTCAGGGCTACTTCGATGTGGGTCTTGCTGTCTTTGGCAAGCCACACTTCAGAGAAATTGCCCCGTCCGAGTAGTCGGATGAGGTGATATCGCTCGTCAAATATTTGGTTTTCTTCCATTCTTGTTTACGATCGTTGATTAGTGCATATTGCTTATAGACGAAATGGCTGCACCGAAGAATACAAATATAATTAATAAAATTATGGTCAAAATGGAACAAATGATTCCAATCAACATCCATGTTTTTTGTTTCTGTATAAAGGCTGCAAGGTCTTTGCGTTCGTCTTTCTCCCAAGCCAGTTCAGAACCCTTGATACCGAGGTATATAGGAAAAAATGGAACAAAAAAGGCGATAAGACCAATCCACACTTTGTGGAAAATGGCCCACCACGGTCCCATGAGGAAGGCGCCGATGTTGAACTTCTTGAGGTATTGCTGTACCACGGGCGACCTGTATGCACCTGCTTGCGGTTGCCCCTGATAGCCTGGAGGCATGTTTCCCTGAGGCATACCACCCATTGGCTGTTGTGGCGGCGGAGGTGTTGCTCCGCCGGCAGGAGTGACTACGGCTGCAGCCGGTGCCTGAGGACGGAAGGCTCCTTGTCCAGGCGCTGTCGGAGGAGTGGAAGGTTGTTGCGGAGTGGGATTATATGCCGAGGCATCCATCATGGTCTTTCCCTCAAAACCCTGAACCGGACGTTGCGGCTGCATGGGTTGTGGTGCAGGCTGAACGGGTTGCGGTGCGGGCTGTACAGGCTGTACTGGTTGGGGTATAGGTTGTGGTGCAGGTGCCACGGGTTGCGGTGTAGGTTGGGGCATAGGTTGTGGTGCTGGTGCCACGGGTTGCTGGGCGGGAATCGGAATTTCCGGAGCAACCGGAGTTTCCGGAACGACCGGAATCACTGGGGGTGCCTGCGGTGCAGGTTGTGCGGGTTGAACTGGTTGAACCGGTTGTGGCGCAGGTTGAGTATATTCTGGTTGGATATTCTGCTGTACAGTAGGACGAGAAACGGGTATCTTTGGCATAGGAAGTAGTTGCTCGATTTCTTCCCATCTTACAATGACCGTCCCGGCAAGGGCTATCGTGTCGCCTGGTTGTATGACGACACTTTTGTTGTGTACTTTCTTTCCGTTTATCAGAGTGCCGTTGGAACTGTTGTCGGTAAAGGTGTAGGAGTTGCCTTCAAGTGTGATGACGGCATGGTTGTTGCTCACCGTATCGAACGACTGGTCGATTTTGATGTCGCACGAAGCGGTGTCGCGGCCAATGATAATGCGTTTACTTTCCATAAATGAATGGGTTTAATGATATGATACTTTGGTTTATTCTTTCTCGAAATGGATTTCCAACAGTTGGTCTCCTATTCTGACAATGTCGCCGTCGTGGAGTGTTTCCACGGGTTGAGTGTCTTCGCCGATAGCCGGCTTCAGCGTGACGGTGGGAATGTCGGCAACGGCAACCATGCGGGTTGCCTTGTGTTTGCGCTCGTTTTCCAGTTGTTGCGCGGCAGCCTGCTCAGCATTCTGACGTTGCAAAGCTCCCACGTCGTAGCCACAGTTAGGACACTCCATGACTCCTGGCCGGATGGGATATCCGCAGCGCAGACAACGTGTGATTTGGGCTACGGGCGGTTGTTCTTCTTCGCCGCCGATGGAAACCATTACTGTTTTCTTGCGTTCGTTGTTGAGATTGTTCATAAAAGAATATCTGATGTGGGCAGGATGCCCGAGTTTTTATTCGGCATCGTCTTCAGCGGGTTTTATCACCGGTGCTGGAAGTTCCTGTACAGGTTTCTCGGGTTGCTGAGGTGTGGTGGTGGGTTCGCTTTGAGTGGGAGCCTGAGCAGGACTTTCGGGCTTGACTTCGGGCTGCGGGGTCTGCGGTTCCGGTTTCACAGGCTGTTGCACTGCAGGCTTTGTCGGGGTGGCAGGCACGTTGTCGTCGATATATTCGTCTTTGTAAATGACTTGCGGTGTCTTCTGCTCAGTCTTTTCCTCGGTTTGCTTTACATCTTTCGGCGTCTCCATAGAACGTTCGGTCTGTTCTCTCGGACCTTGGAAATCATCGCCTGTGTCGTTGTCGCGCAGCACGATGATGAGCACAATGCCCACAATGACCAATAGGGCAACGAGCAATGCCCACAGAAGGTTTGACCTTACTGAAGCCGACTGTCGGCGGGCAAACTGATCTTGTGGCTGATAGGGTGGGGCTTGCGGTATGGGTGTAGCCTCGACAACGGTCACGTCTTCTGCATGTGGGGGATTGCCGGATGAAGGATGATGGTTGAGGGATGAAGGGGGGGCGGGTGCCGGTGTGGGCGTAAATGCTGGTGTGGCAGGTCCTGCCTGCTGATGGGGCGCGGCTTGCACCTCGGCAACGGTCACGACCTCGGCCACGCGTTCGGGACTGTCGTCGTTGAAAGCCTTGTGTGCGGCTCGTGCCTCTGTCTCGTCGTTGGGCTGTTCGCTGTCGAGCGGTTCGGCCTCAACGTCGGCTATGTGGATCATGTAGCCTGAATGGTTGTCGCTGTTTCCAGCCGACAGGCGCCGCAGCTTTTCACATTTCTCCGCATCGCTGAGCGACAGGTCGCAGAAGATGTCGAGCAGTTCGCTGTCGGTCAGGTCTTCATAGATGCCGTCGGTGAACATGCAGAACCAATCGCCTGGTTGTATATCGGTGATGTGGACAATTTCGGGGTTGTGGGGTTGCGCGGGCATCATGGCTCGGGTGAGCACGTTGCGGCAGTCGGCCGTCATTTGCTCGGCCTTGGTCAGTTCGCCTGCTTCGTAGAGTTCGGTCACCAACGAGTGGTCCTTTGACCGATATACGATTTCTCCTGTTGTCGGACGGAAATGATAGTAGCGACTGTCGCCGATGTGTGCGGCAAAGCATCCTCCACGATGGAAATATAGGAAGACGAGCGTTGTGCCCATCTGCTCATCGCCTGGAGCCTGCACAGCTGCTTTCAGGTCGGCTACGGCAGCAGCCAGACCATCCATGAAACGATCTTCGGTGAAGACTTCGTCGGCAGGTGCATAGGCTTTCACGAAGTCGCTGAGCGATTTGCACACGATGCTGCTGGCCACTTCTCCCTTCTGATGTCCGCCCATGCCGTCGCATACGATGAAGAGACGGTCTTCGGCGGTGGCGTTTCCGATGGCTGGGAAGATGGTGTCTTCCTGATTGCTACGCTGGCCAAGTTCATAAATGGCCTGAGGCTGTAAAAAGGTGTATTTCATATTTTATTCCTATTTGTTATATACTTCTTGTTGCTACTCCATTACTGACCTGACGATGAACCGCATCATGGTTTGTCCCATCTGTATGACGTCGTTGTGGTTGAGTGGAACCACGTCGCCCATGAGCAGTTTCTGACCGTTGACATAGGTGGGGTTACTGTTTTGCCAATTACTGAGAACGGTTTTTAGCATGCCTCCTTCCATTCGTGTGATTTCGATAATGGCGTGACTCCGGCTCATGTAGGGGTCGGCAGTGGCTATCTGTATGAGAGCCGTCGAAGAGAAGGATGCTCTTCCGATAGTGTTCTGTCCGAGACTGAGCTGGTAGGTGTAGCCGTTGCACAGCAGACTTCCGATGCGATATTTGTAGACATCGCCGGCGGCCAGGGTTGTCCGCCGTCCTCCGCCATCGGCAACGGGGTCGAAGCTGACTGTCAGTCGGGTGCCACATTTCGGGCATGCCACACTGACAGCCGGCTTTCCGCTACGATTGGTCACGGTGAGTCGTGTTCCACACGCATTGCAGGTTACGCTTTTTTTCTCCATTCAAGAATTTTTGTTTTATGAGTAAGGAGTTAAGGCTACCATCTTAATATAGACATGTTGTCGTCGAATTTTCCCCACATGACGGGATGTTGCTTTCCTTTCGACAACTTCTGTACGCCATTGCTGACATAGACAAACAACTCTTTCGCTGTAATGTCGCGGTCTTTGTTGGCATCGGCAGCACCGCGCAGTCCGCGCTCAAGGTAGGCAGTGAAGAATCCGTTTGACATTTTGTTGTTTTCGAACGACACTTCGGCATCACGGCTTGAGAGGAAGAAGAGCACGTTGAGCTTATTGTATCTGTTGATGTCGGCATTTGTGAGCGAGCTTGTCGATGTTGTGCTTGCCGACGAAGATGTTGCTACGCGCAAACCGCCCGAGTGGCACGCATCGGCAAAAATCATCTTGCGGATGGCTTTGCTCTTCGACATGAGCTTGATGATGTTCTTGTGGGTGAGCACGGCATTGTAGAGGCGGAAGCCCGTTGTGCTGCCGTGTCCGCTGTAGAAGAATACGATGGCATCGTTTGCTGTCGCTTTAGAAAACAGTTGTGTCATGGTCTTGCTGACGTTGTCGGTGGTAGCTTGTGCATCGAGGAGCAGTGCTACTTCCACGTCACCATGTTTCATATAGATTTGCTTCATGGACTTTGCATCGTTCGCGCAAAGGTTTAGGTCCATGTTTACACCCGGGTAGTCGTTGATGCCTGCGGCCACTACATAGGTTTTTCCGGCAGCAGCGAGGGTGATGAGCGCTGCTGCCATGATTATGATTATTCTTTTCATCGTTGTCAACATTTCAGTTTTCAGTTTTTAGTTTTCAGTTTTTAGTTTTTCAACTTTTCAACATTTCAACCTTTCGATTCATTATGCCATTCCGCCGTCGTCGGGCATGGCGGCATCCATACCGGCATCCATTCCGTCCATGCCATTGTCCATGCCTCCCATGCCCATTTCTGCGGTGGCCATGGGGTCGATGTCGGCAGGAGGTTCGGGAATCGCTGTGGGAGCTTCTACTTGTACATCAGCCTGTGCAACGTCGTTCATCGGGGCCTCTGCCACTTGAACGTCGGCCTGTGGGGGCTCTGCCTGTGCTATGTCGACCTGTGCTTCTTCTTGAGCAACGTCAACCTGTGGAGTCTCAGCCTGTGCAACGTCAACCTGAGCTTCGGGTTGCTGCGAGTAATCGACTTCGGCTTGTGCCACGTCGGGCTGCGGTTCAACCTGCACTTCAGCTTGTGGTGTGGCGTCGGCTTCCACTTGTACGTCGGCATCGGCACGTGAGCCAGCCATAGCGACATCGTTGGCATTAACGTTTCCGCTCTCGTTGTCGATGGCAGCCACATTGGCGTTGTTGGTATAGTCGGGCAGGTCGGGGTCTATTTCGTTGCCGTTCAGGGCGATATCGCTTTCTTCGCCGACCGGTCCGGTAGTTACACCGTCTACGTTCTCGATGGTTGCCGTGTTACCGTTTTGGGCACCATTGTTGTTGGCAATCTGTTGCGCTTCGGGGTTGTTAGTTGTGGTTGCGTTGATGGTAGCGGCAATACCTCCGTCGACCAGTGCGTCGCCTCCGTTTCCGATAATGTTGTCGGCATGCTGTGCAAGTACACCCATGTTGATGCTTTGCGGATAGGGGCGCAGGTCGATGACATTGTCGTTCACCAAACCGTCACCGTTCATGTCGTAGTTGAGAGCATCGGCGAATCCGTCTTCGTTGACGTCGACGACAACGCCAGGTCGTCCGTTGACGTGGCAGTGTGCGCCGAGTATGCGGGTGCCGTCGGGCATCGTGTGATATTGCATCACCTCGACCGATGTAATTCTGAGGTCGCCCACCTGTGCAATGGTGCGCCCGCCCTGAGGCTGTTCTACGCGTACGGCAGGACGGTGGTGTACGTGGTGAACGACGTGTATCACTTCGGGTTCTGGAGCGACGTCGGTGGTTTCTTCTTGTACTTCCTCGGTCTCGGGAGTTTCTTCCTCGACCTCTACTTCGGGTGTGTCGCTCAGTGTGTTGGCTACAGCAACGCCTCCGGCACCGAGTCCTGCACCTACGATGGCAGCGATGGCTCCGGCAAGGAGAGCGTCGTTAGAACTTTGTTTTTGTGGTTGTTGAAAGTTGGGATTGTAGTCGTTCATAATAAAAAAAAATTTAGTTAATAATTTCAGTTTGAGTTAATTTTTATTTGATGAGTTCGGCACCACACTGGGTGCATTTGTTGGTATTCTGAATGAGCACGTCGTAGGGAAAGTTTCCGAAGAAACGGTGGCAGATGGGGCAGGTGTAGTCGTGCATGAACCGGTGGTTCAGTTCGTCGCGCTTGCGCACGGTCTTGCTGGCATCCTGCAAGGCTTTGATGAAGATGATGAGCGAGAGCACGAAGGCGATGATAGAGAGGATGAGCAGCTTTTGACCGCCGAAGACGGCTCCGAAGGTAGAGCCGATGGTAAGGATGGGAATGCCTCGGCTGAGGGCGTTGAACTTGCGTTCGTCGCTGTTGAGCTTCATCGTTGTGGCATGGTGCTGCTGCCACACGTATTGCAGATGGCGTATGTCGGCTTTCTTCGGACGGTTCTGTAACACTTCTCGGTAGAACTGTCCGACGAGGTTCCAGTCGAGACGTGTCCGGTCGATGCCCAGCTCAACATTCTCGGTGCCCATGATGACCTTCGACTCGATGGCCATGCCGTTCACCCGTGTCACATTGGCGGGATTCAGGTTGGTCAGCGTCATGAGGGCCGTCTGGTCGTCGATGGTCAGCCGACAGTGTACGCGGC
The DNA here is from genome assembly GCA_902776685.1 of uncultured Prevotellaceae bacterium. GTDB lineage: Bacteria > Bacteroidota > Bacteroidia > Bacteroidales > Bacteroidaceae > Prevotella. Next base: position 539 of record CACYRB010000084.1, on the reverse strand, counting down.
TGACACTCGGCGAGACACAGCGCGGCTGTCCCAGCGACTGCTCGGTCTTGTCGGCCTTGAAGTGCCATTGTAGGGTGTTGTCGTCACGTCCGATGATGATTTCCATTTTCCTCGTATTTTATTCAAAATAACAAAGACAGTTAATTTTTAGTAAATGATTTTGCAAATATAGTGATTTATTTTTCACAATCCAATTTTTTTGCCTCCTTTTTTAATAGTTTTGCGTTTTCTTGACTAACAAATCCTTGATTTGTAAGTATTTTTTATGATTTGTAAGTTTTTTCTCTCCTTATTTCGTGCATTTATGGTCCCTTTTGGGGTTCGAAACGCTACCGAATCGAAAAGTTATATGGCCCATATAGGTCAGTAAAACGGCCCATATAACTTTGCTATATGGCCCATATTGGTCAGTTATATGGCCCATATTGGTTTGTAAAACACGTAAGTTCAATTAAGAAATGCAACTTTTGGAGAAAATAACAAGGAACTGAGAAGAAAAGATTTTTTTCAGGAGAAAGAGGGAAAATCCCTCTCTCCCT
>CACYRB010000083.1:712-10812 GCA_902776685.1 uncultured Prevotellaceae bacterium | reverse complement strand
CCCCTCCCTTTGGAGGGGCTGGGGGAGGCTATTGGGCTTGTGGCTGTTTCATTTCTCAGTTCCGCCATGGCCTCTTTCAGAATCTTCAGGTAGGTCTCGTAGCCCAGGTCTTCCATGAATCCGCTCTGCTCGGCACCCAGCAGGTTGCCTGCGCCGCGAATGTCGAGGTCTTGCATGGCCACGTTGAAGCCGGAGCCCAGGCTTGAGAAGTTCTCGAGGGCTTCGAGCCGGCGACGGGCCTCGGGGGTGAGGGCCGACTTCGGCGGAGCCATCAGGTAGCAGAACGCCTTTTTGTTCGACCGCCCCACGCGACCACGCATCTGGTGGAGGTCGCTCAGCCCGAACTTGTGGGCATCGGCAATGATAATGGTGTTGGCATTCGGGATGTCGACGCCGTTCTCCACGATGGTCGTGGAGAGCAGCACGTCGTAGTCGTAGTTGATGAAGCCCATGACAATCTGCTCCAGCTCATCGGGCGGCATCTGTCCGTGGCCGATGGCAATGCGACAGTCGGGAATATACTTCTGAATCATCAGTGCAATCTCGGGCAGTCGGTTGATGCGGTTGCAGACGAAGAACACCTGACCGTTGCGCGACATCTCAAAATTGATGGCGTCGCAGATGACCTCGCGGCTGAATGTCGACAGCTCGGTCTGTATGGGATAGCGGTTGGGCGGCGGCGTGCGCATGATGCTCATGTCGCGGGCTCCCATGAGCGAGAACTGCAGGGTGCGCGGGATGGGCGTGGCACTCATGGTGAGCGTGTCGACATTGGTCTTCAGCTTGCGCAGCTTCTCTTTCACCGATACGCCGAACTTCTGTTCTTCGTCGATGATGAGCAGTCCGAGGTCTTTCCACTTCACGGTCTTGCCGATGAGCTTGTGGGTGCCGATGATGATGTCGATTTTTCCGGCTTCGAGGTCGGCAAGTATCTCCTTGGTCTGCTTGGCCGAGCGTGCTCGCGAGAGATACTCCACTCGCACGGGCATGCCCTGCAGACGGTCGCGGAAGGTCTGGAAGTGCTGGAAGGCGAGCACCGTCGTGGGCACGAGCACGGCCACCTGCTTCGAGTCACAGGCTGCCTTGAACGCGGCACGCACGGCGACCTCGGTCTTGCCGAAACCCACGTCGCCGCAGATGAGTCGGTCCATAGGCTTGGCGGCCTCCATGTCGGTCTTCACCTCCTGCGTGGCCTTCAGCTGGTCGGGCGTGTCTTCGTAGAGGAACGAGGCCTCGAGCTCGTTTTGCAGATAGCAGTCGGCGGAAAAGGCAAAGCCCTTCTCGGTGGTCCGCTTCGCATAGATGCGGATGAGGTCGCGGGCAATGTCCTTGATGCGCTTCTTCGTGCGCTCCTTCATGCGTTCCCATGCGCCGGTGCCCAGCGTAGAAAGTCGCGGAGGCTCGCCGGTGTCGGCTCGGCGATATTTTGAAATCTTGTAAAGCGAGTGGATGGACACATCGACAATGTCGCCACGTTGGTAGATGAGGCGTATCTTCTCTTGATATCCACCCGAGGAACCTTCGATGGGCACACGCACCAGTCCGCCGAATTTGCCGATACCGAAGTCGACGTGCACAAGGAAGTCGCCGGGCTCGAGCTCTTGCAGCTCTTTCATGGTGAGCGCCATCTTGCCTGCTCGCGCACCGTCACTCTTTAGCGAATATTTATGGTATCGGTCGAAAATCTGGTGGTCGGTGAAGAAACAGGCTTTCAGCGTGTGGTCTATGAAACCTTCGTGAAGGGTGAAAGATAGAAAGGTTAAACAACCGACAGATTCGTCCTGCTTTTCTTTGTTCAACTTTTCTTTGTTCAACTTTTCAACATTTGCTGACAGTATCTCTTTCAACCGCTCCTGCTGCTTGCGGCTGTCGGCCAGGAGATATATGGCATAGCCGCGCTGGCGATAGTCGTCGAGAATCTGGCGCAGCAGGTCGAAATTCTTGTGGAACAGCGGTTGCGGCTCGATGTGGAAGGCCTCCCCCAACCCCTCCAAAGGGAGGGGGAATGCTAACGCGCTGCCAGACTGTTCTCCCCTCCCTTCGGAGGGGTTGGGGGAGGCTGTTATTGTCCTGAACCGGCTCACGCCCTCGTCGAACTGTTGGGGCGAGAGCAGCGTGTTCTCCTTCTGCATGTCGCGGAGAATCTGCTGCCGCTCCATCTCGGTAGCATCGTCCATGCGCTCCTGCATGGCCTGCGAGGAAAAACCTTCGTTGTAGATGCGGGCAACGCTGTCGGCAACAAACTGCATGTCGCGACTGACGAGCACCGTGTCGGCCGGCAGGAAGCTGAAGAAGGGCATCTTCTCTTCGGCGGTCAGTGCCAGCTCGGGCACAATCTCTATTTCGGTCTTGCGTTCCTTCGACAACTGATCCTGCACGTCGAACGTGCGGATGGAGTCGATGTCGTCGCCAAAGAAATCGATACGGAACGGCAGCTCGCTGGAGAAAGAATAGACGTCGAGAATGCTTCCACGCACGGCAAACTGTCCGGGCTCATAGACGTAGTCGACCTCCTCGAGTCCGAAGCTGCGCAGCCGATGCACCAGCTCAGTCTGGTCTGTCCGCTCGCCCGTGCTCAGCCGGATGATATGATCGTCGAGCCGTTTCTTCGAAACCACCAACTCGGCCAAAGCCTCGGGATAAGAGACGATGAACCCGCTGTCCGAGTCCGCCTCCGTCTGTTTTTTGGTCAGGCGTGCCAGCACCTCGGTGCGCAGTATCTCGTTGGCACCGTCGCGTTGTCCGTATTTCACGGCACGCCGATAGGACGAGGGGAAGAACCACACCCGTTCCGTGCCCAGCAACTGCGTCAGGTCGTGATAGAAATAGCCCGCCTCGTCGGCATCGGGCAACACGAAGAGGAATAGACTGTGAGCCCTCAGGCTTGCAAACACAAGCGGTGTGGCCGACGCCATTAGCCCCTTCAGGAAAACGTGTTTCGTCGATTTGTCTTCCAGCACTTTGCGCAATGCCTTCACTTGCGGCATTGCCTCATAAAGTTTCAGTATGTCTTCAATTTCCATTCCTCTTACTACTCGGGCATGGGCGGATACTTGCGCGTCCAGCCGTCCCAGCGCAGGCGCATCACGCCGAAGAATGCCTCGCCAAAGATGCCGCCCGACATTTTCGATGTGCCTTCGCGGCGGTTGACGAAGATGACGGGCACTTCCTTAATCTTGAATCCGATTTTATAGGCGGTGTATTTCATTTCAATCTGGAAGGCGTAGCCCTTGAACCGAATCTTGTCGAGCTCGATGGTTTCGAGCACACGGCGACGATAGCACTTGAAACCTGCTGTGGTGTCGTGGACGTGGAAGCCGGTGACGAGTCGCACATACTTCGATGCGAAGTAGCTCATGAGCACGCGCCCGATGGGCCAGTTGACCACGTTCACGCCACTGATATAGCGCGAACCGATGGCCACGTCGTAGCCGTCGTCGGCACACGCGGCATAGAGCCGTGGCAAGTCGTTGGGGTCGTGGCTGAAGTCGGCATCCATCTCGAAGATGTACTGGTAGTCGCGTTCGAGTGCCCAGCGGAATCCGGCGATATAGGCCGTGCCGAGCCCGAGCTTTCCACTGCGCTCAACGAGAAACAGACGGTCGGCGAACTCGTCGGCCATGAGTCGTTTCACGATGTCGGCCGTGCCGTCGGGCGAACCGTCGTCGATGACAAGGATGTGGAAACACTTCTCCAGTCCAAAGACGGCCCTGATGATTTTCTCCATATTTTCCCGCTCGTTGTAGGTGGGAATGATGACGATGCTGTCGCTTGCGTTCATAGTTGAAAGGTTGAAAAGTTGAAAAAATTTTCTCTGGAGTTAAAGAGTTAAGGAGTTATGACGATAGCCTCCCTATGCGCCAGCCAACTCAACACTCTACACTCTGAATTAATTAAAAACTATGCACTACTCTACGGGAGCCGGTGCAGGTGTCTCGACAGGTGCCGGAGAAGGAGCGGGAGCGGGCGTTGCAGGTGCAGGCGTTGCAGGTGCCGGCTCGGCAACCGCAGGAGCCTCAGCCCCACCCTGCTGACCGTCGACCTCGCTGAGCGGTTTCTCTTCCACAACCTCGGTCTTCTTCGGTCGGTAGGCGGGTTGCACGGGCTGGTCTTCGCCGATGACCTGCTGCTTTCCGATTTCCACATTGTTGCGGCTCACCTCGACAATGTTCTTGGTCTCGGTGTTAATCTTGAAATATTTTATCTGTTCGTCGGCCTGAACCTCAACGTGAATGTTCTTCTCGTCGGAAGAGAGCAGTGCCTTCTGCACAAACACAGTGCGATAGGTTCCGAAGGGCACCTCGTCGAGTGTCTTCATCTTGCCGTCGAAGCAATACATCTTGCCGTCTTGCTTGTTCATGTAATAGAGCGTGTGGCGCTGCTCGTCGGGGAAGCGGGCGATGACGCGCGACCCTTTGGGCAGGATTAACACCAGGCTGTCGAACGACTCGGCCACGGGCAGGTTCTTACGCGACACGAAGGCGCGTCCGCTGGTAGCCTGAACAATGATAAAAGTGACCAGTGCCATCAGTGCAATCGCCGCGAGAACGGCCAACACCTTTTGCATCGCAGTCAGCGAGCCCAACAGACTGCCCACGCCCATTGTGGCACGCTCCGTCGGCATAACCTGTTCCTGACGGACAGGGACTTCGGGTTCCTCAGTATGCTCTACGATTTTCTTTCCATGATAGTGGGAGAAGCCCGTCGGCTTACCGCAATTCGGACAAAACTTGTCGTCGGCATCAATCAACACGTCGCAAGCCGGACAGTGCAGCTTCACCTTTTCGTTGCTTGTACTCATATTGTTCCTATTTTTTTGATTTATATTTCTTTGAACTGTAAAACGTTATCGTTGAACGGCCGCCGACTCTACTGGTCGGGATTTTCCACATAGCCCTGATATTCAGGCACAAGGTCGGCCATCACCTGTTCGTAGCTGGTCTTTACCAGATGCTCAACATTCACCGGACCACTTCCTATCGGCATGATGGGTTCGTGGATGGTCAGGCTGAGCGGATGCCACGTTATCCAACCGAAGCCCCGCATACGAGGCAGCACGTCGAACGATCCGTTGATGGTCAGCGGCACGACAGGCAGCTGCAATTCGTCGGCAAGCATGAAGGCTCCCCTGCGAAACTTTCCCATGTGGCCGGTAAACGTGCGCGAACCTTCGGGGAAGACTGCCAGCGACATGCCTCCCTGTAAGGTCTTGCGGGCTTTGTCGTAGGTCTCGCGCACCTTGCTGGGCCCACTCTTGTCGACGAATATCTGGTGCGAGGCTTCACAAGCCAAGCCTACAAACGGAATCTTGCGCAACGAGCGCTTCATCATCCACTTGAAATTTCGTCTCAGGAAGGCGTAAATCAGGAAGATGTCGAATGCGCCCTGATGATTGGCAACAAAGACATACGACTGGTTCTTGGCCAGATGTTCGCGGCCGGTCACCTTCACGGGCAGCAACAGCGTTTTGACGATTACCCATCCCCACCACCGTCCGGGATAGTAGCCCCAGAAATGTCCGTTGCCCAACGTGCACCCCACGGTCACAATCAGTGCCGTGAAGACCGTATAGACAGCCACTATCGGGGCGGCAACGACAAGCTGGTATAGGCGATAGAGATATTTCATTTCTTAACTGATGCTGAATGTAAAGTGATGACAACAATTTCAGGCGACACGCCAAAACGGAAGGGCAACAGTCCGGCCAGCCCCGATGTTACATAAAGATAGCGCCCACTGTCTTCGTAAAGTCCGCAATCGTTCTTTCCCATGACCTGCGTCGCACGCAAGCCAAACAGGGCCAGCTGTCCGCCATGGGTGTGACCGCTCAATGTCAGCTGGGCACTGGTCTTCGGCAGGATGCTGCGCTGCCACGAAGCAGGGTCGTGCTGAAGCATGACGAGGAAAGAACCGTCGGGCACACCTGCCACAGCTTTCGTAAAGTCGGCCTTTTGAGGATGTTTGTCGCCGCCGTCGTTCTCGGTACCGGCAATGTAGATGGTGGAAGCGCCGCGACGGATGGCCCTGTGCTCGTTGCGCAGCAGCTGCCAACCGAAGGAACGCTGCATGGCGACGGTCTGCTGCTCGTCGGCCTGTAACGTTGCGGCAGGCTCGCCTTTCCGATAAGCGCTGCAATAGTCGTGATTGCCCAACACCGAGAACACGCCGTCGCGGGCCTTCACCGACTTCAGCACGGCTGCAACGGGTTTCAGCTCGGCCGACGACACATTCTGTAAGTCGCCGGCAAAGGCAATGGCATCGGCCTTCAACAGGTTCACCGTATCGACAGCCGCAGCAAGCAGGTGCTCGTCGATAGAACCGGCATGGATGTCGGAAAGGAGCACGATGCGGTAGCCGTTGAAAGCTGGCGGCAACTGACTGAGCGTAATACCGACACGCTTCACCTCAAGTTTTCTGGGACCTATGGTCACGCCGTAGATTAAGACGCAGACCAGCAACAGCGAGACTATCGTGCCGATGATTTTCGACCAACTGCGGCCTCGGCGTCGTCTCGGCTTTGCGCCCTGTCCCAGCGCCATGCAAAGGGCGACAATGGCACGGGGGACGAAATAGAGTCCGAGCAGCAACAGATAGACATACACCAACCATGCATTGGCCGGAATGAAATTCTTATCGGCGGCCAGATACAGCGTGTAGGCTGTCATCAGCAGACACGGCACCCATATCAGCACGTTCTTCCACCAGGGAGTCCTGCCCCGGTAGAGACGTCGCAGCTGAAAATAGAGCTCGGGCACTATGACCACTGCCAACAACAATATGACTATCCTTGCTATCATCTATTATTTATTTAATTGTTTATCTGAATGCGACCTCCACGCCTCGACATGCAGAGTCGAAATGTCCGTCGTCGTAGACCAGCTGCCCGTTGCAGAAGGTCTGCCGCACCTGCCAGTTGAAGGTGTGTCCTTCCATCGGACTCCATCCGCATTTGCTCTGAATGAGCTGCGGGATAACCGTCCACGGCGAGTGTGGCTTGACTACGACCAGGTCGGCAGCGTAGCCCTCTCGTATAAACCCACGCCTGCGCACTTCAAACAGTCGTGCCGGATTGTGGCACATCAGTTCAACCACGCGTCCGAGCGGCAGCACACCCTTGTCGACCAGTTCGAGCATGGCAACAAGCGAAAACTGCAACATGGGCATTCCCGACGCAGCCTCCAGAGCTCCTCCCTGCTTCTCTTGCAGCAAGTGGGGTGCGTGGTCGGTGGCAACGGTGAAGATGCGCCCGTCGGTCAGTGCCTTTCGCAAGGCCTGGCGGTCGGCACCGGTCTTTACGGCTGGATTGCACTTGATGCGTGCGCCAAGTCGCTCGTAGTCTTCGTCGCAGAACCACAGGTGAGCGATGCAGGCCTCGGCCGTTATCGCCGGGTCGGAGCCAAACAGGCTGAGCTCCTCTGCCGTGGAGAGGTGGGCCACATGCAGGCGGGCATGGCTTTGGCGGGCCAGCTCAACAGCCAGTCGGGTACTCTCGTAGCAGGCTTCGCGACTGCGGATGACGGGATGCAAGGCAACCGATGGCCTTTCGCCGTAGGTGCGGCGCACCTTGTCGGTATTTTCTTTAATGACCGTGCTGTCCTCACAATGTGCCACGATGGGCAGGGGCGAAGTCTCGAAGATGCGGCGCAGACTTTCGCGTCGGTCAACGAGCATGTTACCCGTGGACGATCCCATAAACAGTTTTACGCCAGGCACACGGTGGATGTCGAGCCGTGCGAAATCGGCGGCGTTGTCGTTGGTAGCTCCGAAAAAGAAGCTATAGTTGACATGGCTCTTCTGCCGTGCAATGCTGAACTTCGCGTCGAGGTCGGCCAGCGTTGTGGTCTGCGGCAGGGTGTTGGGCATGTCGAAATAGGTGGTCACACCCCCATAGGCTGCCGCGCGGCTCTCGGTCTCGATGTCGGCCTTGCTTGTGAGTCCCGGCTCACGAAAATGCACATGGCTGTCGATGATGCCAGGCAGAACAAAGCACCCTGTGGCATCTACGACCTTGTCGCAGGAACCACAGGGAGCAGCTGTTTCTTCGTTGATGCCGGCGACGACACCATTTTCGACGATGACAGAACCTTTGACGATGCTGCCTTCATTGACAATATGTGCACCGACTATTGCTGTTTTCATTTTTCCGGTTGTGCTGGCTTGGCCAGTTCGTTGGGTGTGGGTGCCGGAGCAGCGTTTGGAGTATCCTGCTGTGGCGGAGCGGGGGCGGCTTTCATGCCGTTCATGATGCTCTGGTTCTCGCGTGCCTTTTCGTAGTACGACTTGACGTAGGGGTCGTTTTTGAAGTTTTCTGTTGCCTTGCTCCAGATGTCCTCAATCCAGGGTGTGAGTTGCGGAATCTGGTTTTCGATGGTGAAGAGGAAGAACAGACCCGGTCCGAGCGCGTTGTCGAAATTCTGGGTGACATAGCGCGTGATGAGCTCGTCCTCCTGTTGTGCCAGTTGGTTTGCCCGGGCATTGAGTGCCGCAATGACGTTCTCCATGTCGCTACCGTCCATGATAGCCTGGTCGTGGGTGTGCACCAGTTCGGCCTCCTGGCTTTGCAGCTGGTTGTATTTCTTCATAAAGACGAAGAGCGAGTCGTTGAGCGGGGTGCCGCTGAGTTTCTTCTCGGTGTTGGTGATACTCACGAGGATATCTCCGCTTTCGAGTATGATGGGCATGACACTTTCGTCGTCCATGAAGATGTTGGCCAGACGCGCCGTGTCGAGCACGCCGCCGAAATTGAACTTTCCATGTACCACCTCGCACGAGTCGATGTTGCGCAGGTCGTTTTCCTTGAGTATCTTCAAATAGAGCATGTGCCCGTCGAGCATCGACACGTTCGACGTACCCTGTATGCGATACTGGTCGGCACACGAGGTAAGGACAGCCAATGTTGCGAGCGCAAGAAATATCATGCCAGCTTTCTTCATATCAGAATGTAATTTCACACTTTTGTTGTTCGTTGACGCAAAAATAATATCAATTCCCGAATCAAGGAAATAATTTCATGCTATTTAATTGAAACCTTGCGTTTTTAGCATTTTTTCACTCCTTTATTCTGCTTTATCCTCTTCTTTACCGAGTTCGTGGTCGATGCGGTGCATGGTGTACATCTCGAGCACGGCGGCAATGAGCAGCACCACCACCCACTTGTTGTAGAGCCAGCTGAAATAAGTGTCGTAGCTGTCGAACATCGACCGCAGAAACTGGTAGGCCGTATCGACCATCAGGATGCCAGCCACGACGAAGAGCAGGTCGGCCAGGTTCATGATGCGTTTCAGCCGTTGCACCACAAAGCTACGGCCGTCGTAGGTCTGCATGAGCTGCATGGTGGAAAACATGGCGGCTCCGGCCAGGAACACCCAGCACACCACATCTTGCTGCCACAGCAGCGAGAAGCAAGCAGCACCAATCACCATCAGTACGCCACCAAGAAGAAACACGATGCTCTGCAGTTTATTTAGTTTTTTCATTCTTCAACGATGTTATTCTCTTTCTTCGGGTCGTCGCTCAGTACGAAGATATCTTCGTCGTCGGCCTTCATGAAGTATTGCTCGCGGGCAATCTTACGAATCGACTGCGGATTTCTCTTCAGTTCGTTGAGCAGTTTGGTGTCGGCCTCAGTGCGGTCGGTGTATTTCTTGATTTCGCTCTGCAGGTCGCTCATCTGCATGTCGAGCTTTATGCGGTGCATGAAGCTGTTCTCGTCGAGAAAGCCCACGACAGCCACACCGACAACCACTACAATGAGATATTTGTAGTGCCCCACCAGATTCAAAATAGCATTTAATCGGGTTCTCATTTTAGCATGTTCATTTTTTCACGTGCAAAGATAGTGAATTCTAACTGTATGACAAAAAAAACTACCCATTTTTTCCATTTATTAAGAAGCCGCCACGCTCGCCGCAGACACTGGCGGCAGCATTTCATCACCCAAGAGTTTATCCTTCACGATGCAAAAGAATAACTTTTACAAAGTAATATATATTATTTTACTTAGTAATATATATTATTTTACTCAGTAATATATATTATATTACTCGGTAATATATATACTTTTACTCGGTAATATATATTATATTACTTTGTAAAACATA
>CACYRB010000083.1:0-703 GCA_902776685.1 uncultured Prevotellaceae bacterium | reverse complement strand
TATTTTACTCAGTAATATATATTATATTACTCGGTAATATATATACTTTTACTCGGTAATATATATTATATTACTTTGTAAAACATATTCTTTTACTTTACGGAAGTTGGTTTTTCGGCCGAAAGATACTCGTCACAGGCATTTCCCAACGCACACGACAGTGTTCGCCGACATCCGCCGACCGTTTTCTGAAAAATGGAAAAATTTAGATAGAATTGTTTTGCAGTGCACTTGAAAATAATTACCTTTGCAGAAAATTTAGCTGCGCTCGGCATAGTTCAAGTAAACTTGACTCTGCACTCGCTGGCAAAATCTTTGCACATGGAAAATCAGACATTATATATATAAGTATGGAAGAATATATCGTATCGGCACGTAAGTACCGGCCCACTACATTCGACGACGTGGTGGGACAGTCGGCTCTGACCACCACACTGAAAAACTCAGTGAAGAGCGGGAAGCTGGCTCATGCCTACCTCTTCTGCGGACCTCGCGGCGTGGGCAAGACCACCTGCGCACGCATCTTCGCACGTGTCATCAACTGTGAGAACCCCACTCCCGAAGGCGAGGCCTGCGGACACTGCGAAAGCTGTCGCGCCTTCGACGAGCAGCGGTCGTACAACATTTTCGAGCTCGATGCCGCATCGAACAACGGCGTGGAGCACATCAAGTCGCTCATGGAGCAGACGCGCATACCGCCGCA
>CACYRB010000082.1 GCA_902776685.1 uncultured Prevotellaceae bacterium | reverse complement strand
CCCTAAAAAGGAGGGGAGCAGTTAGTTCTCTTTTCGGATATGCGATTAGAAAAACTATATGCTCCCCTCCTTTTTAGGGAGGGGCAGGGGGTGGGTCTGCCTTCTTCCTTTTTACCTTTTTACTCGTCCCAGACGTTGGGGGTTATGCCTGCGTCTTCGTCGTCGTCGAAGAAGAAGCTTTTACCTTCGGCTACACCTGGTCCGCCAGATCCACCGTTGGCGATAGAGCCTTCCACAAGCAAAGCTTCCAATTCTGCTGTCGAGAATTTAGTTGTTGGTTTCTGATATTCTGCTTTCATAATTATTATCTCCTTTGTTTGATTAAGTGTCAAATTTATTTCACAACGAACTTCTTACCATTCTGGATGTATACGCCGCGCTGTACATTGGCAACCTTGCGTCCTTGCAGGTCGTAGATAGCAGCGTTGTTAACGCTGGCATTCCCGTTAATTGTGTTGATACCAGTGATATCTTCTTCAGTAATGTCGTAGAACTTGGCTGGCGTAGAACCGTCGCTCAACAGATAAGCACGCATTGCATTCACTGTAACAGCTTCCTCAGCTTGCCAGAACTTGTTTTGTGCTATGTAGAACATGGTGCCGTTTACACTGCCGGGATCTACGTTGCCGTTGGTGGTTGAGCCTACGAGCTTCCAGCCTGTGGCAGCGGTAGCTGCGGTCGGGGTGTCCAGTGTACCTGTAACAACGATATTGCTTCCAGAGAAGTCAACTTCTGCGCCAGCAGTTGCCTTTACGATGGTGGGCTGATAGGGTGCAACGATGTCGTCGGTGCTTTCTACCTTCAGGAATTTTCCGCGCTCGTCATCTACATTTTCCTTCAGCGTATAGGGTTGGAAACCATCCTTAGCCTGAACTTCGAAGGGCAGACATACGGTAGCCCACTCGTTGGCAAAGGTGCGCTTGTAGGTGAAGTCCTTATAGGTAATGTTGCCGCAGAATACCGGAGCCGTACCGTCAGGTATCTCAATCCAGTTAGCTATGTCATTATGGGTATAGTGGAGTACGAGTTCTGCAACCTGGATAGCCCCTGCACCTTGTGTTTCGGTAAATTTAATCTTGAAAAACTTATAGGGCTTTGAGGGCTGGTCAAGACGATAGTATCCGCATACGAGGGGGTTTGCCAGGAGTTGTGAATCGTTGCTTACACTATGGATTTCTTCCCACTCGCCACGATCCTGCTCGGGTGCGGGGTCGATGTTGCTACCATAGAGAGTCCAACTCTTCGGACGACGGTCATAGAAGCCCCATTCGTGGGCAACCTGAAGGGTATATCCGTTGATGGACACTGATTCGCCCGAAGCCGGTCCGAAGGAAACGTAAGTACCGTTGCCATTGTTGGTGAAGCCTCCACCGAGCTTTGTTTTGGGGTCGCCGTCGAAAAGGCGGTAGGCCTGTCCGTCGTCCCATGTGCCGCCAGTTCCTTCGCGATAGACTACAATCTTGTCTTCCGTTGCCACCTCCAATCCGTCGAGCTTAAACTCGCTGAACTGTACGAGGTTGGTATTGCCGCGTAATTTGCTTACTTGTAACATGAAGTAGTTGTATTCATTACTGTTGGGAGTGCTTACATCGTAGTGTACCCATGCCTTACGCTCTGTGGGGAAGTCGGCTACATCGGTTTTGGTATCGATGAGTTCCCATCCAGTTGCTGCACGTTCGGGATCGCTGGTGGCCTTCATGCCATAAAGTTTCCACGATTGTGGGTCACGTTCAGGTGCGTCACCACCCGTTGCAAAGGAGTAGCCCGAAACGGCCATGTCTTGGATGGTCTTGAAGATTACCCAGTAATATCCGCCATCGGTTACGCTGGCATTTGTGCAGAGTTTGGTTTCGATGTTTCCGTCAACTGTCTTGTCATAACTTTCATTGTTGAAGCCGGCTATACCATCCAGAGCAACATAGTTCTGGGCGGCATAATCGTTCGTGTCATCATTGAGGCGGAATTCCTGGAATTGGGTCATATTGCCACCATCGCGAACCTTGGTAATTTTTATCATGAAAGTGTTATAGGTATCGGTGCTGGTGTTATCTACCGTGTACTCTACCCATTCTTTACGATGTTCTGCACCTTGAGGGTAGGTGTTGCCTTGTTCTGCTTTCGAGTCGATGAGCACCCATGCGGCATCGGTTCGTTCTGGTGTAGTGGTAGAGTTCATTCCATAGAGTTCCCATGACACCGGGTCACGGTTGTCTGAGTCGTTGCCAGTGCAGAAAGAGTACTTAGTGACATTTGTAGCATTGGAACGTCGGAAGATGACGTACTGATAAGGACCGCCTGATGGAGAATAAATTTCACCGGTGCAAAGCTTAGAGCCAGTATTTCCGTCAAAAAGGTTGGGGTAGCCCTCATTGCCTGTTCCACCCACACCATTAATAGCGATGTAAGTGGGCAGAACGGTCTTGGAGTAGGAAGGAATAATTTCAGAGAGCTGCCAGCCGGCATTTACAAACTTCAAGCGATAATACTTGTAGGTTGATGTCGGGGTGTTCATGGCATAATAGTAGGCCGTAAAGTTTTCACCTTTATTGACATTGTCGCCACGCACGTTGGAGATTAAATTCCAACCATCCCATGTTCCGATTGAGTTATTCAAGGCATTTTCGTCGTTACTGCCGTAGAACTCCCATTCGCTGGCTATGCGCCCACCATTGTTGTCGTTGGCTGTGATTAACGTGAATCCCGTCATATAGACAGCTTCGGAAGCTTCAATGTCTACATAAGAATCGCCGCTGCCGGCAAACCACTTGGTTGAAAGATCCTGGTCAAAAGCCGATTCACAACCTTCGCCATTGGTTGCCTGATAGTTAGAACCTCCAAGGACAGTGAAGGTTACGTCTTGTGCATGAAGGGAAACACACCCCAATGCAAGGGCTAAAAGCCCGAGTAATAATTTCTTCATGTTTCTTTTTGTTGATTAAAAAAATAGTTATTTATTTGTTGATTATGTTGTCGGTTTTCGTATAAATCCGTGCAAAGATAAGCATTAAATAGTAAATAAGTCTTTTTCATGCGTTAATATTTATTAAAATGCGAAAATAACGAAGACGTAAAGGGGAGAGGAAAGGTTCAGAGGAAAAGATGGAATGGCTATAAACTGCTGCGATGAAAGGCTTAAAAATGCTTAAATCGGGGCTGGAAAATTTAACAGTTTCTGTCGGAAAAAATTTGCATTTTAGGCGAGTGAAACATATATGTTTCGGGAAAAGGGATGAGGGATGGAAGGATAAGGGATGAGCGGTTTTTTGCGAAAGATATATGTTTGGGGTTGTAAAAGACCGTGTTTTGGAGTGCAAAACACGGTCTTTTGGAGGGTGAAAGCTTATCTTTCGCAACCCGAAACATATACCTTTCGCAAATGAGTAATGAGTAATGAGCAATGAGTAATTGGCTAACTGGTTGGGGGATAACGGGTTAGGCTGTTTCGAGGAAAGTGGCAAAATATGGCCGTTTTTGAGTGCGAGGCAGATGTTGGTGGATTTTTTTCAAAATATGAGGTTAAAATTTTTCGGCAGATTGTTAATAAGTGTTTAATTAGGGGTTTTATTTTGCTATCTCCGTAAATTGCACTAACTTTGCCATGATATAATCAAAAACCCGTGTCATCATGGCAAGACCATCGCTTTGGACTGACGAATATTGGCTGCTGTTGATGCAGCTCTACCTGAAGAAGCCTGTCGGCGTGAAACCCATCTATTCGCGGGGACTCGTCGGGCTGAGTCTTGAACTGCACATCCGTCCGCAGGTGCTCTACGAGAAGATGCTGCGCTTGCGCCAGCTCGACACGCCGCAGATGGAACAGCTATGGGCGAAATACAGCCGCAACCCGAAGCGCCTGTCGAAAGAGGTGAAGCTGCTGCGGCAGATGAACGGCTTCGGGCAGGCCGACCAGTTCTACGAGGGCGTGGAGGTGACCGAGTCGTTTGAGCGCGACTTCAAGCCGCTGGCCGAAGACGAGCGCTACACGCCAGTGATGCTCGTGCTGATTCTCGACCTCTACTTCCGGCTGACGCCGCAGACGATGGTGGCCGAGACACCCGAGGTGGCCGAGCTGGCCCGACTCATGAAGCTGAAGCCGCACGAGGTGGCCGACATTATGGAGATTTTCCAGACGTGCGACCCCTATCTCAACCGCAATGCCCTCATCACCAGTCCGCTACAGCTGCCATGCATGGACATATGGCGCAAATATGCCGACGGCAAGCCCGAACAGCTGGCCGCCTATGCCGCCCAGCTGAAAGACTACTTCAGGTAATGCCTACCCCCAGCCCCTTCCCAAGGAAGGGGAGAAGCAAATCGGCAGCGGATGAACACGGAATAATACGGAAGTCTCCATTAACATGTAGGGACGCGGCGTGCCGCGTGAATAATTAATAGAACAAAGAATTTGTGCCGCAGAAACTTATACAAACCCAGCAACAACGACTTGCCCAGCAGCAACGGCTGACCGCTCAGCAGATGCTGCAGGTGAAGCTCATCGAGATGTCGGTGGCTGAGCTCGAGGAAAACATCAAGGCCGAGCTCGACGACAACCCCGCCCTCGAATCGGTGGCGCCCGACTCTATCGACTATGCCGAAAACATGGACACTGCCGATCCGACCGACAGCGATGACGACTTTCTGGAGCAGCGCGACCGCGAAGACCGGCAGGACGCGCTCAACGACGCACTGAAGGGGCTGGGCAGCGACGACGAGATGGACGACCACTTCAACCCGTCCAACTATCAGAATGCCGACTACGAGGAACGCGTCTATGGCGACACCACGTCGTTTGCCGACAAGCTGAAAGAGCAGATGGGCATGCTCAGCCTCAGCGACGAGCAGCAGACCATCATGGAATATCTCATCGGTTCGCTCGACGACGACGGCTACCTGCGCAAACCCATCGACACCATTGCCGACGAGCTGGCCATCTACCAGGGCATCGACACCACCGACGACGAGATTGCCGAGGTGCTCAAGATGTTGCAGTCGTTCGACCCGCCAGGCATCGGCGCACAGTCGCTCCAACAGTGTCTGCTGCTGCAGATAGAGAGACGAGCGGAGAGTGGAGAGAGAGAAACAGAGACTGCCCTGTTGCACAAGGTCATCGCCCACCACTTCGACGCCTTCATGAAGAAACACTGGACGAAGATTCAGCAGTCGCTCGCACTCACCGACGTGCAGGTGGAACAACTGCAAAAGGATGTGCGACGGCTGAACCCGAAGCCCGGCGCATCGCTCGGCGAGACCATCGGACGAAGCCTGCAACAGATTACGCCCGACTTCATCGTCGACACCGACGACGGCGGCACCGTGAGCTTCTCGCTCAACAATGCCAACCTGCCCGAACTCATCATCGAGCCCTCGTTTGTCGAAGAACTCGAGAACTATAAAAAGCAGAAAGGCAGCATGAACCGCATGGAGCTGGAGGCCTATAAATTCACCAAAGACAAGGTGGAAAAAGCACAAAACTATATCGAGGCCATCCGCCAAAGGCGAAACACGCTCTACACCACCATGCACGCCATCATCGGCTGGCAACACAAGTTCTTCCAGTCGGGCGACGAGACCGACATGCAGCCCATGATTCTGAAGGACATCGCCCAGCAGACCGGGCTCGACATATCGACCATCTCGCGCGTCAGCAACCAGAAATACGCCCAGACGCGATGGGGCACCTATCCCCTGCGGTTCTTCTTCACCGACGGCTATACCACCGAAGACGGCACCGAGATGTCGACCCGGAAGATAAAAATAGCACTGCGCGAAATCATCGAACAGGAAGACAAGCGCCACCCCCTCAGCGACGAGGCCCTCACCAACATGCTCAAAGAGAAAGGCTACCCCATCGCCCGCCGCACCGTAGCGAAATATCGCGAGAAGCTCGGCATACCCACCTCAAGACTGAGGAAAAGTTGAAAGGTTGAAAGGTTGAAAAGCCTCCATTAGAATGTAGGGGAAGGCTACGGGGGGGCGAGCGTAGCGAGGGATGCGCGGCGTGCCGCGTGAAAAGGTGAAAAAAGTGAAAAGGTGAAAAAAAAATTGAAATGAATGAGAAAAAAATAATACTTGCTGCCCGCACGATGAGCATCGTCTTCACGCCCTTCTACCTGCCCATCGTAGGACTCACTGCGCTCTTCATCTTCAGCTACCTCTCCATCATGCCGCTCAGCTACAAGCTCAAGCTGTTGCTGCTCGTCTATCTCTTCACCATCCTCATCCCCACCGTCCTCATCCGCATCTATCGCATCTACCAAGGACGCACCCGACTCGACATCGGACAAAAGGAGCAGCGCATGGTGCCCTACCTCATCTCCATACTCTGCTACTTCGCGTGCTACTACCTCATGGAGCTGCTCCACATCCCCCACATCATCAGCATCATCCTGCTCATCGCACTGTTCATACAGATTCTGTGTGCCATCATCAACGTGTGGTGGAAGATTTCAACCCATACCGCCGCCATCGGAGGCGTGGCAGGAGCTATTGTGGCCTTCTCGCTCATCTTCGCCTTCAACCCCGTGTGGTGGTTCTCGCTCGTCATCATCCTCGCAGGCATGGTGGGCACCAGCCGCATCATCCTCCGACAGCACACCCTCTCGCAGGTGGTCGCCGGATTCTGCGTCGGACTGCTCTGCGCCTTCTTCATCATCATCAGATTCTAACAATCTCCGGAAACTCCGGAAAATATAAACATAGCAATTATGAAACCACTCATCAGCATTATCATGGGCTCAACGAGCGACCTGCCCGTCATGGAGAAAGCCTGTCAGTTCCTCAACGACATGCAGATACCCTTCGAGGTGAATGCACTCTCAGCCCATCGCACCCCGCAGGCCGTAGAACAGTTTGCCAAAGGTGCCGAGGAGCGCGGCATTCGCGTCATCATCGCCGCTGCCGGCATGGCTGCCGCACTGCCGGGCGTCATCGCCGCACAGACCACCCTGCCCGTCATCGGCGTACCCATCAAAGGCATGCTCGACGGACTCGACGCGCTGCTCTCCATCGTGCAGATGCCGCCGGGCATTCCCGTCGCCACCGTAGGCGTGAACGGCGCACTCAATGCCGCCATCCTCGCCGCGCAAATCCTCGCCGTGGCCGATGCCGACATCGCCCGCCGCATGGCCGACTACAAGTCGACCCTGGGCAAGAAAATCGAAAAAGCCAACAACGACCTTTCCCAACTCCACTACGAGTATAAAACCAACTGTTAAGAAGCTATAATTTTTTAGTTTTTAGTTATTAGCCCCTATTAATTTCTGTTATTTCTGCGCTTTCTGCGAGATATTAAGAAGTGATAAGGGATAAGGGAAAAAATAATATGGAATATCAAAGAAGAAAATCAATAGCCATCCGCGTGGGGAAGGTTGGCATAGGCGGCGATAACCCCATCCGGGTGCAGTCGATGACAACTACCGACACGAACGACACTGAGGCGTGCGTAGCGCAGGCCAAGCGCATCGTCGAGGCCGGCGGCGAGCTGGTGCGCCTGACCACACAAGGCACCCGCGAAGCCGAAAACCTGAAGAACATCAGCGCCCGCTTGCGCGAAGCGGGCATCGACACCCCGCTCGTGGCCGACGTGCACTTCAACCCCCGCGTGGCCGATGTGGCGGCACAGTATGTCGAGAAGGTGCGCATCAATCCGGGCAACTACGTCGACCCAGCCCGCACGTTCAAGCATCTGGAATATACCGACGAGGAATATCAGGCAGAGCTCAAGAAGATTGAAGACCGCTTTGTGCCGTTCCTCAACATCTGCCGCGAGCACGGCACAGCCATCCGCATCGGCGTGAACCACGGGTCGCTCTCCGACCGCATCATGTCGCGCTACGGCGATACGCCCGAGGGCATCGTCGAGAGCTGCATGGAGTTTCTGCGCATCTGTCGCAGAGAGCAGTTCGACAATGTGGTCATCTCCATCAAGGCCAGCAACACCGTCGTCATGGTGCGCACCGTGCGGCTGTTGGTCGAGACGATGGACCGCGAAGACATGCACTACCCCCTCCACCTTGGCGTCACCGAAGCCGGAGAAGGCGAGGACGGCCGCATCAAGAGTGCCGTGGGCATCGGTGCCCTGCTCACCGAAGGCATCGGCGACACCATTCGCGTGAGTCTATCGGAAGAGCCCGAGTGCGAGATTCCCGTAGCGAAGAAGCTGGTGGAGCTGACCGAGGAATGTGCCCGACTGCGCCGTGAGGCACGCATCGAAAACAATACACTCTATCTCAATATCGAGGCCGACAGCTACGAAGAGCTGCAGCTGAAGGCTGCCATGGCAGCTGGTGCCCTGCTCATCGACGGAAAGGCCAAGGAACTGGAGATACGAGGTTGCGGCAGAGCTGAGACATACGACACGAAGGAACTCGCCGACGCCATTCTTCAGGCAGCACGCGTGAAGTTCACCAAGACCGAATACATCTCCTGTCCGGGTTGCGGTCGCACGCTCTACAACCTGCAGGAGACCATTGCCCGCATCAAGGCAGCCACCAGCCACCTCGTCGGCGTGAAGATAGGCATCATGGGCTGCATCGTCAACGGTCCGGGCGAGATGGCCGATGCCGACTATGGCTATGTCGGAGCCGGTCGCGGAAAAATCTCGCTATACAAAGGCAAGCAGTGCGTCGCCCGCAACATCCCCGAAGAAGAAGCCGTAGAACGATTGTTGGAAATCATAAATAATAATGCATAATGCATAATTAATAATGCATAATAATCTCGCGATGCGCCAGCCAAATTATGTATTATGAATTATGCATTATGCATTAAATAATTGCTAAACTCGCAGCCGCAATACCGTTGGTTGTAGAATCCATACTCGCGCAAGAGCTGATTGCGGCGTTCCTGCAATCCGCCCTTGCGCCAGTTTTGTGCCCAGAAGCGGCTACCCTCTACCGCTGCGGCAGCCGCCTCGCCTGCCCGGTTAATCTGTTCCAGACTCTTCCAGCGCGACGATGCCAGCGTTGTCGTGAACCACTGCAGACCCAGCTCGCGGGCCATTCGCGCTGCCGCCGTCAGCCGCAGACGGAAACACTGCTCACACCGCCGGCCGCGCTCGGGCTCATGCTCCAGGCCGCACACCCCCTCGAGCCACGCCTCATGCTCGTAGTCGCCGTCAATCCATCTCACACCCAAACTCTCCGCATGACGCTTACTCTCGTTCTTACGAATCTCATACTCCTCACGCGGAAAGATGTTCGGATTATAATAGTAGATCACCGGCTCAACACCGTTGGTCAGCATCCACTCCACGATGGCCGACGAGCACGGCGCACAACACGCATGTAGCAACACCTGCCGCGCCCCTTCAGGCACCATTAAAACATCTTTTTTCACCTTTTCTTAATCTCTCGCAGAAATAACAGAAATTACTCATAATTCATAATTCATAATGCATAATAATCTCGCAATGCGCCAGCCTAATTATGCATTATGCATTATTCATTAGCTCAGCGCCAGCATTCGCTGAATCGGGCGGACGGCAGCCTCGGCGATGGCAGCGTCAATCTCGATGGCAGGACACTCGTTTTTCAAAGCGTTATACACTTTCTCGAGCGTGTTCAGCTTCATGTATTGACACTCGTTGCAGTGGCACCCTACGCTGCCCTCGCTCACCTCGGGCGGCACCGGATAGAAACGGCAGTCGGGACACGTGCGCTGCATCTCGTGCAGGATGCCGGCTTCGGTGGCTACGATATACTCACGGCCGCCATGCTCCTGCGCATATTTCAGCATGACCGCCGTGGAACCAACCACGTCGGCAATCGCCAAAACCGGACCCTTACACTCTAAATGAGCCATGACGACCGCATCGGGATGAGCCTGCTTCAGCTTTACAATTTCTTCTACCGAAAAACGCTCGTGCACATGACAGCCGCCCTGCCACAACAGCATCTGCCGACCCGTAACGCTGTTGATATACGAACCCAGGTTGTAGTCGGGTCCGAAGATGATTTTCTCGTCTTCGGGAAAAGAGTCGATGACCTTCTTCGCATTGCCACTCGTCACAACAACATCGGTCAAGGCCTTCACCGCAGCCGTCGTGTTGACGTAGCTCACCACCTTGTAGCCCGGATGCTCGTCCTTAAACTTCTTCAGGTCTTCCGCCTTGCACGAGTCGGCCAGCGAGCAGCCGGCGTCGAGGTCGGGACACAACACCAGATCACGATAATCTTTGCATCGGTCTCGGCAGCCTTACGCGCCAGGGCCAGCGAGTCGCCCACAAAGTCGGCCACCTCCTGAACCTCGCCAACCGTATAGTAATGAGCCAACACGATGGCCTCTTTCTCTTCGCACAACCGGCGAATTTTTTTCTGTAAACTGTTCATCTTATCATTATTTTTTTGCCGTTCAAAATGTAAATACCGCGCTTCGGCCTTTGGCCTGATGAATAATGATTAGTGAATAATGAATTGTTCATTGTTCTTTCATCACTATTCATTAGCGAAGCGACTTTCCTGCCTTGCAAGTCGTAAACCGCAAGCGGCCTTTGGCCTGATGAATAATGATTGGTGAACGAAGAATTGTTCATTGTTCTTTCTTCACCATTCATTAGCGAAGCGCTTATTTTCGTTTCCCTGCCCCAAACCTTGTCCAAGAAAGCAATCTTGCTGCGCAGCGTCTGCTTTGCCGACTCAGCATATTGCGACCCGCTGATGTCGCCGTAGTAGTTCCATCGCAGGTAGTTGGCATGATAGGCATCGTTCATCATCGCACAATAGCTATCCACAAAGTCGAAAATCTCTTCCGAATGTTCGCGCATGAACTGCGCATAGATTTGTTTCACGCGTTCCTGAAAGCGCGGAAACTTGCAAATCTCCGTCAGCAGATTGTTGCCCCAGCTCAGTCCCTCGTAGATAAACTTATTCTTGTCGTGCCAGCCGTTCAACCCGTGACCGATGTCCCACAGCGGACCCGTCATCCACTTCCCGTCGGCCGACGCCTTATACAGAAACGTACTGCCGAAGAACGCTTCCACGTGGTCGATAATCTCAGCCACCACATAGTAGCGAGCCAACATGTCGATGTCGAGATAGTCCTCCCATTGCTGCGACGACTTGTCGGGCGTATAGACACAATCAAGAATGTCTGAAAACTGACCGTAAAGATAATCGTATTGCACACTGCTCAGCATCTCGGGCGTGTGCCACGTGATGCGAAACTCGTCAATCGGCAGACCGGTAACATCGAAGCTGATCTGGTTCACGTCTTCGTAGTTGTCAATCTCAACCAGCCATCCGCCCTTCACCTTTTCCTCGTCGGTCTCGCCGTCTTCCTGTCCGTCAATCTCCACTCGTCCAGGGTCCACACGCACCGTCTCAGTCACCACGTACACACCCACATATTCGCCGTTCAGCACCATTTCTACCGGCTGCTGGTGGGGCGTAAAGGGCAGACCTATCATGCGACCCATCTCAAAGGCCAGCGCATTGCGCAGAAAGCCCGTGCCGTCATCAGGATGACTCAGCAGAGCCCAGTGGCGATTCTCAGCCATGCCAAGCACCGACATAGGCGTAGAAAACTTCACCTTGTAAGGCTTTTTCTCAAAACCCTCCCACGTCCAGTTGCCACGCCCGCGTATCTTCATCAGTATAGGATTGTCAGCCGATGCCAAACCTCCCGAAGAATTATTCATTGCTCTTTCTTCATCGTTCATTAGCGAAGCACCCTCAATATACATCGAAGCCGTCACATAGACCTCCTTCGAAGTGATGGCAGCACCGTCGGCCGTGTCAATGTGTACGACGGGCAGCGTGCCCGATGAGTGATTTATAGTTGATGAAGAGTGAGCGTTAGCGTTCAAAGTAAACGATAACGTTAAAGTCAGCAAAATCAACTTTATCCACACCGACATTATATTTTCCTTTTTTTCTTTTTAAAAAATAAAAAAATAAGATAAGATGATGATATAATGTGGATTTGTGTAAAACTTTTTAGCGAAAAATTTGCACAGTCCGATATCAACACCTGCAGGCGAGTTTATCCACAACCTTTCAGCACAGTCATCGGCTCACAGTCAACGCCTTAGCCCACTTATCCACAACATCGTCTTTCCAGCTGCAAAGATACAAAGTTTATAACATTCTGCCACAAAAAGTGTTGAAAAATTAAAGACAAACAACTGAAAACCCTTCATTTTTCCACAACAGCCGAAGTTGTAAAGACCGCAAATAAAGAAAACTGTGAATAACTTTTGAGTTATCCACACAGTTATCCACAAAAGGGAGTTAAAAAGAAAGACCCACCCCCAGCCCCTCCCTAAAAAGGAGGGGAGTAGAAAGTTATTCTAATCGCATATCCGAAAAGAGAACTAACTGCTCCCCTCCTTTTTAGGGAGGGGCTGGGGGTGGGTCTTTCCCCTTCATTATTTTTTTATTTTATCGCCTGAATGTCTTTGATAGTAATGTTTCCGAGAATATTGATGATGCTGATTTCGTCTTTCTCAACGGCGAGCAACACAAATTCGCGTTTATCCCTGCTGTGTTCCTTCATATAGATGGTGGTGCGCTCGCCGTCTTCGTTCACTTGCATAGCAACTTCGTACTTGTTTTTATTGAAATAGTCGACCGCATCCTTTTTAATCTCAGAAATAACAGAAGGTCTTTCGCAACTGAGAATACGTACATGGTCGAGTCGGTTTGAAATTTTCGACAGGTCAACGTTCGATTTTTCAAAACTTGAAACGAGTTTCAACATGCTTTTCGAGATAAAGACAGTAGTCACGCCTTTTGAGTTTTCGTATTTGTTAAACAAGGCTTCTTGTGCATCGGCCGAAGTTATGAGGCTGGGTGCGAACATCAGCGTCAGGATGGCGATGGAATGAATAATATATTTTTTCATGATGTGAAATATTAAAAACTATTTATCTAATTTTTCGAGACCTTTATCAATGGTTTCAGAGAATATCAAGAGTGCGCGATGGGTTTCGGCGGCAGCATCTTCAGGATTGTCGTAGGTGTCTTCATAGGAAGCATAGGCACGTGTTTCCTGATTCTGCTTAACCATGAGAATTGTTCCGAAGAGCAGCAACAGCGAGGCAGCCACACCGGCAATCCATCTGATGGTCAAGGTGCGAGCCCGCCGCTCGGTGGTCTTCTCCACCATGTTCCACTTGTCGATTTGTCGCGACAATTTCTTTTCCAGCTGATTGGGAAAACCGAAAAACTCGTCGAGTTGTCGTTCTTCCTGTTCAGTGGTCTGGCCGTCGAGATAGCGGTTGAGCAACTGTTGTATATCTTTTTCTTCCATTGTTGTTATCTGTTTTTTGTGAATCTGTCTCTGATGACTTTTCTTGCGCGGCTCAGCGTGACACGAATGTTTACTAAAGAAAGTCCGGTCTGCTGTGCAATATCGTCGTAGCTCATATCGTCGACATCGCGCAGGGTGACAATCTGCCGTTGTTGTTCGGGCAGCTGGCTGATGATGTGCATCACCCGTTGGCTGTCGCTGCGCAGTTCTATCTCGCGTTCAAGATTGTCGGCTGCGACGATTTCCATCTTAGCCATATCTGTTTCGCTGGGTTGCTGCTTTCTCGACCTGTTGAAATACAGGTGGCGCATGGTTTGCACAGCGTATGCCGCCGCATTGTCGATGTCGGACATTTTCTGCCGGTTCATCCACAGTTTCAAGAAGGTGTCCTGCACCAGGTCTTCAGCCTCGGCGGTGTTGCCCGTCAGCCTGAATGCGGCCCAGTAGATGGGACGTGCACATGGCAGGAATATCTCTTTGAATCGACGGCTGTCCATACTCTATTTTTTGTTTTCGGCTACAATTTTCTCCACTTCGTCGGGACTGATTTTGCCTTTTATCTGCACCAGCTGACAGTCGTCTTCACCGCTCTCAACGATGAGCAGTTCGCGAAACTTTCCCCGCTTTTCTTTTACCAGAATCATCGTGCGTTCGTCGTCTTCATTTGAACGAATGAGTTCGGTGTATCCCGATGTTTTCAGTCGTCCGACGGCAGAATGAAATCTGGCCTTGACCTGTTGCGAACAGTCCTCCATGTCGAGTGTGCGAATGCTGCGAATGTGTTTCATGAAGAAACGGGCTTCCTTGTCTTCTTTTCCGACAAGCGACTTAAGTGCTTTCCACATCACGGCCGGCACATGAGTATATTCAGCATTTTTCTCATGTCGGAACTGGCTGAACAGTTGGCTTGCCGTCTGGGCCTGCATATCCGTCAGACAAGCCACTGTCAGAATGAGAGAGAGAATAATTTTTTTCATTATTTTATTTGCCGAAATTCTGTAAATCAATAACGTTATCAATTTCGCTGAAATTGATTTTTCCGAAAACATGTAGCAGTGTACATTCATCCTTTTCAAGGTGCAAGATGATGAGTTCGTCGATGATGTCGCTGTTGCTGCGGGTGAAGATGCGCGTGGTTTCGTCTTCTTCCTTCACATTGACCAGCGTCTCAAAACCCTCTGTCTTCATTTTTTCGGCATTTTTTGCAAATTGTTTACAGGTTTTAGCGTTGTCCTCAATGTGCAGGATTTTAATGGCATCGATATTGTCTATCATTTTCTTGCTTTTCTCGTTTTTGGTAGCACCAGCAAACATCGAGAGGCTTGCCTTGTCGAGGTTGACGGCCTGTACACCGGGCTTGTCCTTGAATTCGTTGAAAAGTTTTTCAACAGTCTGTGAGAAAGCACTCGTGCTCACGAGCATCAGTGCAAAGACAAATAATAATTTTTTCATTGTTTTCATACGTTCTATTTCTTTTGGTGAATAATCGGTTTTGTTCTCTTGCGAAGAGAGACGTTCAATTATTCAGACACGCTTTTGAGCGAAAATGTTACAAAAAAATTTTTATTTTATAGCGTTGAGCTTATCGTAGCATTTCAAATGTTAGTCTTTTGAAAAGTTATATGGGCCATATAGGTGAGTTATATGGGGCATATAACCGAGCTATATGGCCCATATAACTTTCCGAAAGCTTATGTTTCGCGATTGCTATGCTTTTTTATCATGGTAAGATGGCTGATATTTTCATATCCTGCGGCAATGATTGTGGAGATGATGAAGAGTGCAGGGGCGAGGATGAGAAATTTAACGATGTAGGCCATTTCAAGTGCACGGTGGGCTAATAGCGCTGTGTGTCGTGTGTCATCTGACGACT
Source organism: uncultured Prevotellaceae bacterium (assembly GCA_902776685.1). Classification (GTDB taxonomy): domain Bacteria; phylum Bacteroidota; class Bacteroidia; order Bacteroidales; family Bacteroidaceae; genus Prevotella. The sequence goes on along the minus strand of CACYRB010000082.1, from coordinate 393 downwards.
TCTATTTGGTCTTTTCTGACTATCCATGCGCATTGGCAGTTGCCCAGGTCGATGTCTTTTCGGGCGAGGGCGAGGGCTTGCTGGTGTTCGTCGGGCCCACCTGCTATTTCGTGATACTGGAAGTCGTTGGGCCACTGGTAGCCGGTCTGGTATATGGCGGTGTTGCCCCAGGCGAAGGCTTCGTAGGGTATGCAGCAGAAGCTGGAGTAGCGTCGTTCGCCGGTGTTGATGTAGATGATGCTGACGCGCTGAACGGGGCTGCCGGTCTTGCTGACGGCCTGGATGCCCATCTGTCGGCCCATGAGTCCCGACTTCCAGGCGGCGATGCCGTGGTGGATGTCGACGGCAAGGACTCCTATAAGGAAGAGGGCGAAAAGGACCTTCGAAGCCCAA